>NZ_JAVRHO010000014.1:0-109714 GCF_031846515.1 Autumnicola lenta | reverse complement strand
TCGATCCGAGATATCCAGAGAATAAGGTTGGTTGAGCTATTCTGTACTTTATCCTCCAGGAAATAATTTATTCCTGATCTCCATTTAGCCAGTGCTTTTCCAGCATTTAGAATAAATTTTTCCATGGCAATAGGTTCAACCTATTAAATATAACCAAAAGAAAAATAAAGAAAAGGTCAATCGAGATCCTACTGCTGAAAGAAGCATTCAGTTTCTCGAAAGTTACTAGAGTAACATAGGTAATAACCTAAAATTTCATCGAAATTTTGGAGAGAGAATAAGATCTGAGCCAATGAGAAGAAATCTACAAGTCTAAATTTTACTGAAACTTGAGACTTTAATGCCGCATGCAACAAAGTCAAGAATCGGATTAACCTATAGCTCTAGTCTATTCATAGCGGTAATCGAACTTCTTTTGCGATAATACTCATTATACTCAAAACAAACTCTACCTCTAACTATCCCAGGATGAATTTTGTTATTTTTCGCAAAGTCAAGTATTACTTCATCAGAAAATTCCTCATTCAAATTAATAAAATCATTCCAGAGCTTCTGTTCAATTAGTCGATTTCTAGCATAATTATCTGCTTCAAATTCTACTAATTCGGTATTCGAACTATTAACAAAGAATTCTTCTGTATTAAATTCAGGCTTCATTGGATTGGTTAAATGTTCAAATACATGACCCAATTCATGGAAAAGTGTAAATGCAAAATTATCAAGTCTTTTATATTTCATTGAAAGTACAATTGCTGGATTTTCTTGAGACATAAAAGATTTACCATCAACTGGGGTTTTAGAAGGACGATCTAGTATAAAAAATTTAATCCCATATTTCTTTAAAATATCTTGAGATTTATTTACAACATCATTTCCCTTATAAAAGATTTCTTTCAAATTCTCTAGAAGTTCTTTTTCTGAAGATCTATTAAACTTAGAGACCTCTAAAATTGATGCTTTGTATTTAGCCAGTAGAGACCAGGCGATGACGTGATTTTTATTTTCTGCGAATTTGGATGATTTTCTAAAATAAGTTGGATTAAATTTATCTATTCTCTGTTGTAGCTCCTGAACATTCTCCACATCATAAATTTGATAGATTTTTTGAATATCTTCCGAGGTGCTAATTCCAATATTTTGTTTCTTGAAATATGATAGAGGAACAATACTTGAATCTTCTATTAAGCTCCAGTCTTTAATTGATTTCCTTTTTTTTATAGTATCCTCATCTTTTTCGGCAATATAAAGATCATACTCCATTTGTCGCGTCAACCAATCATTAGCATTTCCAAATCCTGCTGAGTCTAAAGCAATAGCAATTTTAATATTAATATTCCTATTTCCTTTTAAAATATTATTTAATAAAGAATGAGCAATATCTAATTTAGCAGAAACATCTCTCTGACTTAAATTTCTTTCAGAGATAATCTCTTTCAAATTCACTCCAGGATGATTAATATGCTTAGGCATAAATAGTTATATAAATTTATTATCATGCAAATATAAGCTATACATCATTAATAAACAATAAATTGTTAATAACTTTAAAATTTTTGTACATAAAAAAATATACTGAACACATACACTTATTCTATTTATTATACATTTGTATCGTTCACCTAAAGTTATTTTTTTAAACCATTTAAAATTGATTTTTAGTTTACATTTTTGTTACCAATAATAATTTACCTTATATTTGCTTAACTAATTTTTTAAAAAGAGAATGAAGACTTAGAAAAATAAAAAATCCAACCCATTGTTGGCGCAATAGATTGGATTAGATTATAAAGGAATAATGTTTTAGTAGACACATAATTTTCGCGGCTAGTCACCTTAACGAAAACCCATTCCTATAATTTTATATGTTCTGCAAATGTAATAACATCATCGTTATTAGCCAAGTTGTTTAACATATTGTACTGCCTGAGTAGTTAACTCGAACTGCTTTAAAGCATAGAGTAGGTAGAACCCTCTCCTCAAATGGGATAATACAATGTTAAATATAAATAAAATGAATTCATTCAAATTAAATAATAAAAAGTTCGACTCCAACGAATCAAAATTAACTGGACGTGATTTATTGAATCTTGCAAATCTAAAACCAGCTGAAGATTATGAACTTCTTTATAAGATAAATGAGAAAGGTTTTACACCTATTCAACTGGAAGAAGTTATCGATCTCAATACGGCCGGCATAGAAGCATTTAGAGCCATACCATATAAACCTCTTATCATAAAAGTGGATGATAAGGATGTGGAAGTTGAAGAATCTTTTATGACGCCTTTAGAAATCATGACAGCTGCTGGAATAAATTCTGATAAATATTCCCTAATGGAGATAAGAAATGGAAATGTAGAGGTAACTTATAAAGATGATGTTGAACATAAAATTGCCATAACAAAAAACTCTCGGTTCACTACCAATAAGATTGATGTAAAAATCGAATTTGTAATAGTAGAAGGTGATCCGAAAAAATGGTCAAAGGAAACTATTTCCTTTGAAGAAGTAGTTGTTTTAGAATATGGAAGTATTTCGACAAATCCCAATGTAATTTACACCGTTAATTATTTTAATGGCGTACCAAGCAAACCAGAAGGTAGTATGGTCAAAGGAGATGTGATTTCTGTCAAAAATAAAATGATTTTCAATGTCGGCTGTACAGATAAATCTTAATACGGATATAAATCAACTTCGTAACTCTGGTTATGAAGTAGAAATGAGAGGAAATTTTCTATTAATTCATAGTGTTCCCTTTCTAAATTCAGATAGAGACTTGGAATTAGGCACGTTGGTTTCCAACGTGTCTTCCCCAAGGGTAACAGATCATGTAGCTTACTTTATTGGAGGACCACCATGCAATACCGATGGTTCAGTCATGAAACAGCTAATTAATACCAGTAGAACTCACAATTTAGGACTTGGCATAGTGACCAATCATATGTTTTCCCATAAACCAAAACCTATGTATCCAACATACTATGCTAAAATGACTACATACATTAATATTGTATCAGCTCCAGCCCAGCATTTTTTCCCAGAAGCAAATGCAAAAACTGGAAAGGTCATTGAATCCAAGGAAGCAAATAGTGTTTTAAAATATAGTGATACCAACTCTTCAAGGGCAGAAATTGATGCTATAAATTCGAAATTATCGGGCTTAAAAATTGGAATCATTGGGCTTGGAGGCACGGGCTCCTATATTCTTGACAAAGTAGCTAAAACTATGGTAGGTGAAATTTATCTTTTTGATGGAGATAAATTTCAACAACATAATGCTTTCAGGTCTCCTGGAGCGGTTTCCAAAGAAAGAATAGATCAAAATTCTTTTAAGGTGGATTACTTACAAGAAATATATTCTCAACTTCACAAAAATATCATATCTCACTCCAAGTACTTGGATGAAACTAATATTGGTATATTAAAAGATCTTGACTTTGTCTTTATTGCCATAGATAGAGGAGATGCAAAGAGAATTATTTTTAAAAAGCTAGAAGAACTGGAAATTCCGTTTATTGATTGTGGTATTAGTATAAGAAGGAAAGGTGATGAATTAAGGGGTTCCACAAGGACAACGCTAAGCACCAAAGACAACCGAAATCATGTTTGGGGGGAGAGAGTAAGCTTTGCAAATCCTGAAGATGACGAATATTCATCCAATATTCAGATTTCGGAACTTAATTCCCTTAATGCAGATTTTGCAATTATAAAGTGGAAAAAGTACTATGGTTATTATTCAGATTTAAGTTTCGAATTAGACAGTAGTTTCTCAATTGATGTAAATAAAATTATCAACAATGACTCTACAAACTAAATTCGTACACTACATGCCTAAAATCATAGAAGAAGGTATATTATATATTTCTCCTGAATTTAGGGCTGTTATTCACAAATGTGCCTGCGGATGTGGTGAGAAAGTCCACACTCCCTTATCTCCTAAAAGTTGGAAAATGGTATATGATGGGAAACAAATTAGTTTAGACCCATCCATAGGCAATTGGAGTTTTGATTGCCGCTCCCATTACTGGATAATCAACAGTGAAGTTCACTGGGCTGAAAACTGGTCACATACCCAGGTTATGAAGAAGCGTAAAATGGATCGAGAAGAAGTAAAGGAATATTTTGCAAGCCTTCCTTATCAATGTAATTCTGACTCCACACTACCCAATAATGGAAGGAAAACATTTTGGAGAAAAATTGTTGATTTTTTTAAATAAGTAATAAAGTAATGGGGTTGGTGTCGCACTATTTGATGTCACCCTCATTATTTTTTATCAATTATTTTTTTTTAATACTTCATTTTAGATCTGGGAGATCATTAATGTTTTTAAAAGTACCTTCCATTCAAATTTATTGTACTCAGGAAACCTTACAAATAGGAGAGAAGAAATAAAAAATGAAGTAAAAATAAGAGGAACTCCTCTGAAGCACAGCATAAACGCTCTATTCTTAACTTTATCACATAAAAAAGCCTCTCAATTTCTAAAAGGTTTTTACAACTATGGTGGTCTGCCGAGACAATATATAATTCATTGTAAACATTGTTCTTACCCTCAAAATTTGTTGTACCTATGTTGTACCCGCCTAAAAACAACAAGGCCTCCGATTTCTCGGAGGCCTTGTCTTTACTAGCGTGGTCCCACCTGGACTCGAACCAGGGACCACCTGATTATGAGTCAGGTGCTCTAACCAGCTGAGCTATAGGACCGGCTCATTTGGTGTTATGAGGGCGCAAATTTAGATAATTCTATTTTACGCAGCAAACATTTCTTTTTTATTTTTTATAATATACTAAACCCCAACACCGTTTCATCCCCCGCTTCCGTCGCCCCCAACTTTACAATCCCCTTATAGCCCCTTCTTTTCTGCGAAATTCTGGGAGGGGATTATCTCCTGGCACAATTCCACTAAAACCCCATTAGAACTTTTTGGGTGCAAAAAAGCGATCAGTTTATTGTCGGCGCCCTTTTTTGGAGCATCGTTTAAAAGCACAAAACCTTCAGATTTAAGCCGCTCAATTTCTGCTTCAATATTATCTACCGCAAAAGCCATGTGGTGAATCCCTTCGCCCCGCTTTGCTATAAATTTAGCCACAGGGCTTTCAGGAGTAGTTGCCGCCAGCAGTTCAATTTTACTGTCCCCAATCTTAAAAAAAGAAGTAGCCACACCCTCACTTTCCACATTTTCGGTCTTATAATGTGCTGCACCCAAAAGGGCTTTATAGGTTTTATTTGCCTCTTCCAGGTTCTTAACGGCTATGCCTATATGTTCTATTTTCTTCATTTTTATCTCTTTACCTTTGTACCAATAGTTTTTGTAAAAGTTACCAACCTTCCAGGTTATTTCACGATTTTAGGAAGATAAAAATACTATAATCTTTAAATATGTTATTTTTGCACTATGGAAGAAACTAACAGACAAAAGAAAATAGGGGGCGTACTGCAGAAAGATTTGGCCGATATCCTTCAGAATAACTTAAGGGATGCGGGCAAAACCGGCGTTTTGATATCGGTTTCCAAAGTTAAAGTCACTACAGATCTTTCTATAGCAAAGGCATATCTTAGCGTTTTTCCGCCTAAAAATGGTAACGAAATTTTGGAAGAAATTAATGCCGTAAAGCCAAAAATTAAGCACGAAATGGCACAGCGCACTAAAAACCAGCTGCGTAAAATGCCCGATATTAATTATTATATCGATGATTCCCTTGAATACATTGAAGGAATTGAAAAATCCATAAAGGGAACTGAAGACCCTATTTCTAATCCTGATCTACTGGACCGAAGGAAAAAGTCGTGACTTGAAATTTTCACTCTACATCGCCAGGCGATACCTTTTTAGCAAAAGCAGTAATAACGCGATAAATATTATTACCATTATCGCGGGGATTGGCGTTTTTGCAGGTGCTTTTTCCCTTTTTATAGTACTCTCGGGATTTTCGGGACTGCGCAATTTCAGCTTGTCGTATACCAACCAATTCGATCCCGATCTTAAAGTGCTTCCGGCTACGGGAAAAATAATTTCCTTTTCTGAAGGACTCTCGGCCGATATTGGCCAAATTCAGGGGGTCACCAGTTTCAGTAAAGTTATTGAAGAACGGATTTTTCTCGACTACCGTTCAAAAAACCACACCGCTTTTATTAAAGGTGTGGACGAAAATTACCAGCAGGTAAATAATATTGAAGAGGCTATTTTTGACGGCACCTGGCTGGCTTCCAGTGAACCACAGGTCGTGGTGGGCATTGGGATTAGCCGACTTTTAGGATTAAGCACGTTTAATTATAACGAACTGCTGAATATCCTCGTCCCGAAGCCTGGAAAAGGACAAATCACTAATCCTATGAATGCTTTTAATAAAAAGCAGGTGATCGTTAGCGGAATTTATTCGATTAACGAAGAGCTGGATTCCAAATATGTGTTTTCCAACATTAATTTCGCCCGGAATTTGCTGAATCTGGACGATAACCAATATTCTGCTTTGGAATTAAGACTGGCCCCGGGAACAGATCCTGAAGTAGTTTCAGAAAAAATTAAAGCACTGTTTCCGGAAGAGGTGATTATTAAAGACCGGGCGCAGCTAAACGAAGTGCTCTACAAAATGCTGAATACCGAAAATCTCGCGGTCTACCTCATCTTCACATTAGTGCTGATAATTGCCCTTTTTAACGTAGTAGGCTCCATCATTATGGTGATCCTCGACAAAAGGGAGAACATAAAAACCCTTTTTAGCCTTGGCGCCACCCCAAACCAGATAAAAAATATTTTCTTCCTGCAGGGGATGCTCATGTGCGTGGTAGGCGGTACCATTGGGCTTGGAACCTCGGTATTGCTTATTTATTTACAATTGCAGTACGACCTGGTAATGATCACGCCCAGCCTAGCTTATCCTGTAGCGATTACTGCGGAAAACATATTAATTGTGATCCTGACTATCGGAATTTTAGGTTTAATAGCTTCTTATGTAGCTGCAGCCCGAAGCAAAAAGGCTTTAAGAGCGGTTTAATATTTTTTTGCCACAAATTCACGAATTTTTTCTTTAAAAAACATTTTAAAGCCCCTCCCCTTATTTTCAAGGGGAGGTGGCCTTTAGGCCGGAGGGGTATTTCTTAAAATTTTTCTCGTAGGTCTTTATCAGGTTACGTGCTTAACCACCCCCTTTCTTCAGCATAGCTGAATTCATTCCCCTCCTTGGAAAGGAGGGGAGCATAAAAATATGAAACCGTGAATCCGTGGCTAAACTAAAAACAGCTAAGCAAATTCAAATCCGGCAAATTCCTTCTCCACCTCATCAAAAGCAGCAAAAACATCGGCCGCATCATCGCTGGTCACCATTTTCATACGGTATTCCTTAAAGTGCGGAATTCCTTTGAAGTAATTGGTATAATGCCTGCGGGTTTCGAAAACGCCCAGCTTCTCCCCTTTCCAGTCAATAGACATTTGTAAATGCCGTCTTGCCGCCTCCACGCGCTCCTGAAGGTTTGGCGGCGCAAGATGTTCTCCGGTTTCGAAATAATGTTTTACTTCTCTAAAGAACCACGGATAACCAATACTGGCCCGGCCAATCATCGCGCCATCTAATCCGAATTTATCCCGCATTTCCATAGCTCTCTCGGGCGTATCTACGTCTCCGTTTCCAAATACCGGAATATGCATCCGCGGATTGTTCTTTACTTCTGCAATTGGAGCCCAATCGGCTTCACCTTTGTACATCTGCGCCCTTGTGCGCCCGTGGATAGAAATTGCTTTACAACCCACATCCTGAAGTCTTTCGGCTACTTCCAATATTTTAATAGAATCGTGGTCCCAGCCCAGGCGTGTTTTTACCGTCACAGGCAGCTTAGTATGTTTTACCATGGCATCGGTAAGGGAAACCATAAGGTCGATATCCTTTAAAATCCCTGCTCCTGCTCCTTTGGAAACTACTTTTTTTACCGGACAACCAAAATTAATATCAATAATATCGGGTCCCGATTTTTCCACAATTTCGACCGACTGTAGCATAGATTCCAGGTTGGCACCAAAAATCTGGATTCCCACAGGTCGCTCTTTTTCATAAATATCCAGCTTCATCACGCTTTTCGCAGCATCGCGAATAAGCCCTTCAGAAGAAATGAATTCCGTATAAACCACATCTGCACCCTGTTCTTTACAAAGCGCCCTAAAAGGAGGATCGCTCACGTCTTCCATTGGTGCAAGCAACAACGGAAATTCTCCTACATCTATGTCTCCAATCTTAGCCACAATAATTATTTTGATTGCAAAAGTATGAAAAAAGTAAATCCCACCCCAACCCTCCCGAAGGGAGGGAGTTAGATCCTCCATAAAGTTAATCTTTGTTCTTCAGGACAATGTGATATAGCAGGTCGATAATTGGCATTTTCAGGACATGGTCCGTAACCTAAAGCTCCGCCTGTCAGTTTGAGCGGAATCGAAAAGGGTTTTAGATCAATAAATATTGTTGTTAAGCAGAAGCACGTCGATAATTGCCATTCTAAGAGCATGACTCAAACTTCGCATTATCACTACAGAATATACTTTTGAGTATAAAAGTTCCCCCTTCGGGGGCTAGGGGGATTTACAATCTATCCCTTTCGGCGGCTTCAATGCTACGCTCATTATCGCTAAGCCTGAAGTTTCCGAAGTTATATTTAAAGCCAATCCGCACATATTGCGTTTCCTCCTGCGCGAGGTAAGAATTATCCTGGTTAAGATACCTGGAAGTAAGTCTTGTGTTGGTTTTATTCAGAATATCTTCAATATTAAGCGTTAATACGGCCCGGTTGTTCCACAGGCTTTTTCGCAAACCTACAGAAAGCATCGCCATTGGCTCGAGCTGATAAGATCCCGAAAGGAAATCTGAAATATACACCCCGGTAAGGGTTCCGGAGAAAGTACCGTCTTTAGAAAGCGTGAAGCTGTTGTACAACTGTCCAAAAAATCCGTCAACTTCATTGGTTACTTCCTGATTATCACTTTCTATCGCCACAAAAGTATTCTCATCATGAAAAACTGAAGTGTACGCCTGTGCATACCAGAAATTGGTAATGGAGCGACCGTGGAGAATATCTATTCCATAAGAAACGCTGCCGAGAAGGTTTACACTTACCCTTCTCAAATTTTGAGATGCATTGTCCTGGAAAGAAAGAACTTCTGGTGACCTGCCGTAATCCCTGTAGTATAAATCGAAAAAGTACTGGTTCTTCAGCGAATAATTTAAATTGAAATTGTTACTGATGGAAGCACGCAGGTTCGGATTTCCGGCATTAAAATCGTTCTCGTTCAGGAAATACCGGAAAGGATTAAGGCTATTATAATCTGGCCTTGAAATCCTGCGGCTGTAGTCTAGCGTAAAACTATGGTTTTGTGACACCTGGTATTGAAGATAGGCCGTTGGAAATAATTCAAAATATTCCTGCGTGTTCACCTGGTTCATAGAAAGTGAATTCCCTTCAAGATCTGTATATTCCCCGCGAAGACCACCCTTAAAACTCCAGTTCTCCCAATCCCGCTGTATACTTGCATAAACAGCATAAACTTTCTCGTCGTAGATAAATTCATCAGACAAGTTATCGTAAAGAGGCTGCAGTGTTGCTGCATTAAAATAATCTATAGCACTTTCAGAATTAATAGAAGAAAGTTTGAGTCCGCTTTCAAAACTGGCTTCTCCAAGGGCAGAAGAAAAATCTGCCTGTGCGGTAAAAATTTCTATTTCCTGGGCCGCATCGGTATCAAAATTTATATTCTGAATAAAATTTCCGGCTGCATCAAAATAATCTGAATTTACAGATTGAGCGCGATCCTGGTCATAAGCAGTAAAATGTCCTTTGGCAGAAAATTGTGCGCCACTTTCAAAATCGTGCGTGTACTGAAGGTCAAAAGCGATGTTCTTAAGATCTGTTTCCACATTACTGTTGGTCACCAGCGTAGAATCCAGGGATCTTTGCGCATCTCTGAATTCCGAATAAACATCATTTTCCCAGTCGATATTTGGTGAAATAAGCACGTTGGTGGTAAAGCTTAGGGTGTTTTTATCGTCCAGGTAATAATCCAAAATAGCGTTGGCATTGTGCGCCTGTGATCGCGTTACCCTGTCAAAATCTGTATTCCAGCGGGAGAAAATGTCTCCATTATTTCTGAAGTTAATATAACTGTCATCCTGCTTAATTTCCTTACGCGGACTAAAACTGTAATTGGCAAAAAGATTCAGCTTTTCAGTCTTATAATAATGGCTGGTCCCAAACTGGTATTTTGGATAAATGGCCTGCGTGTAATTTCCCTCTACACTGCCTTTGTAGCCCGGCGTAAGCGCTTTTGAGGTATTGATATTAAGAATAGCACCACCTTCAGCCTCGTATTTCGCAGGAGGATTGGTAATAACTTCTATAGATTTTATGTTTGCTGCAGAATAGCTTTCCAGCAACGTCTGTAACTCGTCTGAAGTCAGTTGCACCTCACGGTCATTAATATAAACCGCTACGCTTTCATTTTTTACAAGAAGATCTCCCTGCACCTGGATCACTCCGGGGGTACTTCTCAAAATATCCCAGGTACTCCCGGTGGAAAGCGTGGAATTTTCCACATCAAAAACAAGCCGATCCACCTGTTTTACTATATTCGGTTTCCTGGTGGTGATGGTGATTTCATCCAAATCTGAAGAAGATTCCTCTAACGGAATTGTATTTAATCGGGTATTTCCCTCTACACTAATCCTTTTTTGGTATTCTTCATAGCCAATAAAGGTCACCTTCATCAAATAATCGTTAGATGCCACGTTGTTAATAATGAAATTACCTTTTTCATCTGAAACTGCACCTTTATAAAAAGAGACAGAATCCTGAGCACTTAGCAGTACCACATTCGCGTAAGCTACAGGTGCGCCGGTTGCCATTAATTTACCGCTAACTTCGTTTTGAGCGTAGGAATAGTTAAAAATTATAAACAGCAGAAAAAACAGGGGGGTGGTGGGGTTCTTAAACATTCAAATAAACTTCTAAATATCAAAAAATCACGCAAATATAAACTTTCCTACATAATTGATCAGATAATTTGCAAAAAGCTTAGATTATTTACAAAAATTATAAACCACACAGCTTTAAAATAAGAGAAAAGTCCTGTACAGCCTTAATAGTGCAGCTATATTTCTTACAAACAGACCTTCTCCGGCAGCAAACTTTTTTCCTAAACTTACAGGAAGCCTTCCGGAAGCCACAGATTTTCCTGCTATAAAACCGGCGGTAACTTTTTGCGCCGTTTCAGAATCCTGGTAGGCAACGATCAAGCCGTCGGCATTTTCAATTCCTTCAATTTTGTCTATCACGTACGGATTTTTAAAGAGGCTGAAGATGGTATTCTCTCTATTGCCAAGCTGAAGGATTAGATCTGCAACATCTTCAGAAAAATTAATATTATTCCCCGGCCGCGACTGTGTATCGTGAATTGCCACAAGAAGAAGGTCGAAATTTGCCAATTTTCGCACTACATTCTCAACCTCCTCTTCGCCCGCTTCTTCCGAAAGCTGAAAATTCTCCAGTTCGTAATTTTTCTTCAGATTTTTCTGAAAAACCGATTCTCTTTCCACTCCTATGGAAAGTGATGCTATTTTCCTCTCCTTTTGCTGAAGCGGCAACAGCATATTTTCATTTTTCAGAACCGTAAGAGAAGCTTTTACAAGATCTTCATTCAGTTCTTTTGCTTTAGGAGTATTAAGTTCTTTCAGAATATTAGCTGCTTTCGAAGGCTGATAGTGATCCAGTCCTGCCCATTGCTTAATCGCTAAAATTTTCCTGCAGCGCTCATCAATTTCTTCCTGAGTGATAAGCCCCTCCTTTATTGCAGCGCGGACTTCTTCAATAGCCCTGGGAACATCCTCGCTGTATTCCAGCATATCATTTCCCGCCAAAATTGCGTCTTTATCCACCACCCCGGGAAGATTTCCTAAAGTCACGCCTTTCATGTTCATAGCATCGGTCACGATCAAACCTTTAAAGTTGAGCCGTTCTTTTAAAAGTCCGGTAATAATAGGTTTGGACAAGGTGGAAGCGACTCCAGTAGAGTCCAGCGCGGGGATATTAAGGTGGGCCACCATCATTCCACCCACCCCGGCTCTAATCAATTCCTTAAACGGATATAGCTCCAGTGAATCCAGTCGCGGAAACGGATGATTAATCTGCGGAAGCCCGTAATGCGAATCGGTATCTGTATCTCCATGGCCGGGAAAATGCTTTGCTGTTGCCAGTACACGCCCATCCTGCAGGCCCTTCATATAAGCAATCCCCTTTTTTGCCACGTTGTATTTATCTTCGCCAAAGGAGCGGTAATTGATCACAGGATTTTCTGGATTGTTGTTTACATCTACCACCGGGGCAAAATTTAGGTGCAGCCCTACCTTTTTGATCTGACGGGCAATTTCCCGTCCCATTTTATAGATCATTTCCTCATCCTGGATTGCTCCCAGCGCCATCTGGTATGGATAACTTATGGTGTTGTCCAGCCGCATCCCCA
The DNA here is from genome assembly GCF_031846515.1 of Autumnicola lenta. Lineage (NCBI taxonomy): Bacteria > Pseudomonadati > Bacteroidota > Flavobacteriia > Flavobacteriales > Flavobacteriaceae > Autumnicola > Autumnicola lenta. The sequence goes on along the minus strand of NZ_JAVRHO010000014.1, from coordinate 97,218 downwards.
GGCCCCATTCGGCATCAATCGCTCCCAGTAACGGCACATTGGCAGCTCGTTGATATTCATTCATCAATGTTACCTGTGCTTCTGGATTTCCCTGGAAAAATAAGAGTCCGCCTACTTTTTGCTCCTGTACCAGCTCCAGGATTTCATTTTTGTGCGCTTCCCCCCTGTTAGAAAAAGCCGCAACCATAATAAGCTGGGCAATTCTTTCATCTGGAGACAAAGTAGTCATTACAGAATCTACCCATTTACTGTTTCTATTTTTCAGAAAATCGGGATTTCCAGATGTGTGAAGCTGTGACCATAACGGTACGCTAGTCAGGATGATTATTATAAATACTGAGAATTTTCTTTTCATGCTGCTTATTTCTTCGGAAGTCTAAAATAGGTAATTTGATCTATAATTACTTTTTTAAACCAAAAATGACCAGGATTAGATTCTTCTTCTTAATTTTAATCTTAATTTTTGTATTTCACTGAATATTAAGTGCTAAAAACAGCTTTCCCGTATGGCCAGATTAAATTTCCTGGAAGAAACAAGATTCGAAAAACTTCCCGTTCGTGTTTATAAAAATGAAGAAATTGCTTCAAAGAAAGTAGCTCAAAAAATTGCAGACCTTATACGGCGCAAAATGCAAGCTGGAGAAAAAACGGTATTGGGTCTGGCCACGGGAGCAACACCGGTAAGGGTTTATCAGGAATTAATACGACTGCACAAAGAAGAAGAACTGAGTTTTGATAATGTGATCACGTTTAACCTGGACGAATATTACCCAATGCAACCGGAGGCTTCCCAGAGTTATGTGCGGTTTATGGATGAGAATCTTTTTAACCATATAAATATAAGGAGGGAGAATATTCATATTCCCGATGGAACTTTAGAAAAGGAAGATATTGCGCAGTACTGCCTTAACTATGAGAAAAAAATCACCAAAGCTGGTGGTCTGGACCTGCAGCTGCTTGGAATAGGAAGAACGGGACATATTGGGTTTAATGAGCCGGGATCTGCCCCTAATTCCGGGACAAGGCTGGTCACTTTAGATGATCTCACACGCCGGGATGCTTCCCGAGACTTTGGAGGTAAAGAAAACGTTCCTACCAAAGCCATCACGATGGGGATTGGGACTATTTTTAAAGCTCACGAAATTGTCCTGATGGCCTGGAGCAGGAAAAAAGCGCCTATAATTAAAAAAGCTGTGGAAGGTGAAATTTCCGGAGAGGTTCCCGCCACCTACCTTCAGTTAACAGATAATGTAGAATTTGTACTGGACAAAGCTGCCGCTTCAGAACTTACGAGGTTCGATACACCGTGGCTTGTAAAAGACTGCAAATGGACCGATGAGCAGATAAAAAAGGCAATTATCTGGCTCTCCAACAAGATTCAGAAACCTATCCTCAAGCTAACAGACGAGGATTATAACAGCCACGGAATGGCAGAACTGGCTACAGAAAAAGGCCCTGCCTACAATATTAACATCAAAGTTTTCAACCAACTGCAGCACAGCATTACCGGCTGGCCCGGAGGAAAGCCCGATGCAGACGATTCCCAACGGCCGGAGCGGGCAGTTCCCGCCAGAAAAACATCGCTGATTTTCTCCCCACACCCAGATGATGATGTTATCTCTATGGGCGGAACTTTTATTCGACTGGTAGAACAGGGCCACGAAGTGCACGTAGCTTACCAGACTTCGGGAAACACTGCGGTTTGGGATACCGATGTGCTGAGATATGTGGAATTTGCTATAGATTTTGATAAAAGTTTAGGTAAAAATACTTCTGAGCTGGAACAGACTTATGAAGAAATGCGCACTTTTCTTCAGAAAAAGCAACCCAATCAGGTAGATATCGAGAAAATCCAGCAGGTAAAAGCCTTTATTAGAAAGTCTGAAGCCATTGCCGGCGCAAGATATGCCGGGCTGGACGACAAAAATATTCATTTTATGGCTTTGCCTTTTTATGAAAAAGGAAAGTATGTCAAGAACCCGGATACTGAAAAAGACGTAGAATTAACCATGGAACTCCTTCAGAAGATTAAACCGCACCAGCTTTTTGCAGCCGGGGATTTTGCAGATCCTCACGGCACCCATATCATTTGCTTCGAAATTATTAAGGAAGCTATGCAAAGGCTTCAGAAGACCGAAGAATGGACAAAAGATTGCTGGCTCTGGATGTATCGCGGCGCCTGGCAGGAATTTCCAACGCATGAGATAGAAATGGCAGTACCGCTTTCTCCAAACGAAGTTAAAAGGAAGCGACATGCAATATTTCAACACCAGTCACAAAAAGACCGCCCCGTTTTTCCAGGTGACGACGAGAGGGAATTTTGGGTAAGAGCCGAAGAAAGAAACAGGGAAACTGCCGTGAATTACCTCAATCTTGGCCTTGCAAACTACGAAGCCATGGAAGCTTTTGTGCGGTGGAAATTTGATGGAAAAAAGGAGTAGCATTTTTTCCTGCAAGGTTTCTTTTTAACCTTGTAGGTATGAAAAGCAACCAAACTTATAAGGTTTTAAAAACCTTATCTCACTTTCCCGCAAAGGAACATTCTTTTTAATATTTTTACGGGAATAAATCCATTGGTTTCTATGAAGAGTATTAGTATTAAAACTGTTTACCGCCTCACGTTTTTTCTTCCTGTTTTATTGCTACTCAATTCCTGCGCCACGAATCCCTACGCTAAAACCAACAGGGTTTATAAGAAGCAAACAAAAGTCTTTGCAAAGGAATTACGAATTTCTCCTGAAGAGGAAATTGCTAAAAATCCAAATATAAAATACGGCGAATATTGGGTGGGAACCACAAATTTTAATCTTAGAAGGCCAAATTACGTGATCCTGCACCATACCGCCCAGGATTCTGTAGAACAAACTTTAAATACCTTCGTAACTCCCCAGAGGCAGGTGAGCGCCCACTACGTGATTGGCCACAACGGCGAAGTTTACCACATGCTCAACGATTATTACCGCGCGTGGCATGGCGGAGTGGGAAGCTGGGGCACCACCACAGACCTTAATTCTGCCTCCATAGGAATTGAACTCGACAACGACGGCTTTGAGGAATTCAGCGATGCGCAAATCGAAAGTTTAATTGAAGTACTTAAAATGCTAAGGGAAAAATATAAGATTCCGGCGCAAAATGTGATTGGCCATTCTGATATTGCACCTTCCCGGAAAGTTGATCCCAGCGTTTTCTTTCCTTGGGAGAAATTAGCTGAAGAAGGCTTCGGAATTTGGTATAATGAAGAAGTTGTGGACAATCTTCAGTTGGAAAGTGAATTCTACAATTACGACAAGCAATTGCTGATCATGGAAAGGCACTTTCCGGGTCGAAAATTGCCGTTTTTAGACCGTCTCCTTTTTCCGAATATTATTCCTTCAGATTTTAATTATGAAGATGCGCTGAAGATTATTGGCTACGATACTTCCAATTTAAGCTCCGCAATCCAGGCTTTTGAGCTTCATTTTATCCAAAAAGACGTAAACGGAGTCCTTAGCGATTATGATTTAAAGGTTTTATACGATATTTATCGCAAATCCTTCTAAATCGGTCTTTTTCATTCTTCTTTTGAAGAGGAATCGGTGAAAATGTCCTTTTTCCGAAGGTAGGTTAGCCCCTCGCCCTCCTGGTCCAGCAAACGCTTGGTTCTAAGGTAACGATTATAGTCAAAATCGTCGTAATTAGGCGCTTCTTTAGCCACACTGCTCACGTGCACGCTGCCCGACGAGTGAATAAACTCATTATTTCCAATCCACATGCCCACGTGCACTACTCTTTCTGAAGTTGAATCTGTAGCGGGTCTTCCGAAGAACAAAAGGTCGCCGGAGACGAGATTTTCAAAATTTCGTGTGGAATCGATGAGTTTTCCGGTGTGGACCTGCTGGGAAGCATCCCGCGGAATCACCATTCCGTTTAAGAAGAAAATGGTTTTGGTGTAACCGCTGCAATCAACGCCTTTGGCCGATGTGCCTCCCCATAAATAGGGCAATCCCATTAGTTTTTTTGAAGTAGCAATCAGGTCGTCACCTTCAGGATCGAGTTCCTGCAGCCACTCCATATACTTTTTTGCTTCATTTTGCTGAATAAAAGCCGTTCTGCCATCGGGATATTCCACCTCAAAATATCCATTTTTTTCGCCGGAAAATTCCAGAATAGCACCGGCCACCAAATCTGAAACCACTCCTGAAGCTTCGTCTGCTTCCGCAAAAGAATTTCCGAAGGGCTGCAGGTAAATAAGCTTTTCTGAAGATTTCCAGTCCTTAAATTCTTCATCAGAAAAAATCTGCACTCCTCCCCCATCAACCCAGGATAAATAATTATCCGGTGTCTGGATTAAATACCAGTTATCTTCCTTTTTATAAACTTTTACGGGAGTTCCAAGCGTCGCCTGCGTCACCAATTCTGAAGAATGCGCAGCCTCGCCACGCAGGTTTGCAACAGAGATTTTTATTACTCCGTGCTGCATATTCTCCATTTCCTCCTGCGGAAGAATTTTGATGCTATCCCGAAAATTGACATTTTCGGCCTCTAACTTTTCTTTGAGATTATTCACTGCTTCTGGAAGATTAGATTCTCCCATTAAGATATAAACGTCCTCCTTCTTTTCCGCCTGAATATCAAAAAGTGCCACTCGTTTATCTGGTGCAAACTCCTGCCGCACCTCAGCAATGGTTTCTTCAGCTTTATTCTCGTCTTTTTCCTCTTTTTGATCACAGGAAACTGTAATAAATAAGAGAAAAAGTCCGAGTAGTTTTATGTTTTTAATCGATTTCATCATGGTCATGCTTTAAAATTCATCATTTTGATTCCACAGGTACGAAAATTGCCAAATTTGAAGGTGCTCCTAAAAAACTAATTACTGAAGCTCAATTTCCTTAAAATTACTTTCATTTCCTGTACGATCTACGGCTGTTATTCCGATTTTACTGAAATTTTTGGCATTGTGCAATACAAATTTCTTTTCATTCCTACTGAAAATCCTGAAATCCCACCCGGAATTTTCATATTTGAAATACAAAACCCACCTAAAAACATCATCCGGGTCCGTATGTTCCCATTTTAGCTCTAATTTATCTTCAATTTTCGAAATATTCAGCTTGGGCACTTCCGGAGCTTCATCATCCAGCCACGGACTTGCAGGAACGAGTGCTTTTTTCCTGTACGGACCTTCTTTTAAAGCATGCGCCAGTTCCGGATTTTTCATAATCGGGCCAACATTCCAGTGTACCGCTCCCCGACTGTCAAGAATTCCGCGGGTAATCATAATCTGGTTGGTAATTTCATCCGTATCCTTTTCCTTTTCTTCCCCGATAAGCGCATCATTAATACCCGGCCATAAATGCCTGTTTTCAGTATTTTCATCCTTCCACCAACTCAATAAAACCGGGAAACTCTGAGCAACCTGGTTGATCTTCCAATATAACTGAGGTGTAAAATAGTCGATCCAGCCTTCATTTAGCCACAATTTGGCATCTGCATAAAGTTCGCTGTACTGGTCCATTCCTTTTATAGAAGCCGGGTGGCCGGGACGCCAGATCCCAAAAGGACTAATCCCGAATTTCACATGCGGTTTTTCAGCTTTAATTTCAGAATAGATTCGTTTTACAAATTTGTTTACATTGTCCCGTCTCCAGTCGTCCCGCAACAGTTTTCCTCCTTCTGCTTTATATTGATCCCAGCTAATATTATCGGGAAATTGCTGCTTTCCGTTATAAGAAGCATAGGGATAAAAATAATCGTCAAAATGGACGCCATCGATATCATAACGCTGCACGATATCCATCACCACAGCAGAAACATGATCCTGTGTGCCTTGTTTGGCAGGATCCATCCACCAGAACCCGTTTTTAAGCTTCGTCATAAGCTCCGGCCTTGTTTTTACCAGCGACTTTTCAGAAATTTCACCACCAGTGGTATGGTAGGCACGATATGGATTTAGCCATACATGAAGCTCCATCCCACGGTTGTGCGCGGCTTCTGTCCAGAATCTTAAAGGATCATAATAAGGTTGCGGTGCTTTTCCTGTTTCACCGGTAAGAAAGTAGGACCAAGGCTCCAAGTCGCTCTCATACAACGCATCTGCCTGCGGTCTTACCTGCAGGATCACCGCATTAAAATTATGCTCCTCCAGAAAATCCAGGATTTCCAGCGCTTCCTGTTGTTGCTGACTTGTTGACAAATTTCGTTGGCTGGGCCAATTAATATTCGCCACACTGGTCACCCATGCAGCACGAAATTCGGCTATTTTAAGCGGGGCTTCAGATTTTACAGTTTTCTCCTCTACAACCTCCGGAATTGCAGGCGGTGGTGGCGGTGACACTTTTTCTGAAGAAGAAAGTGTATCTTTTATTTCCGGTTTTGTGGTTTCAGGAGTAGGAGAAACAGCGGGTTTTGTGGTTTTACAGGAATTAAATAATAACACGCTACAAAAAAACAATACAAATAAAAATATTCTTTGGGACATGAAATGCTCTAGCTTTTTTTATAAACAGATATTACTTTTCTTACACTTTTGTGCTCTTCCAATAGTTGCGCGGCTTCTTTTTCATCAACCCCAAGCTCGTCCATAATCATTCTTGTACCGCGGCCTACCAGCTTCTTATTGGATAACTGCATGTCTACCATTTTATTTCCTTTAACGCGACCAAGTTTGATCATCACGCTGGTAGAGATCATATTCAGAACCAGTTTTTGCGCCGTTCCCGCTTTCATCCTGGTACTTCCGGTAACAAATTCCGGTCCTGTAATTACCTCTACAGGAAATTCTGAAGCTGCTGCGAGTGGACTTTCGGAGCTGCAGGTAACGCATCCGGTCGCAATTCCGTTCTCACGTGCATCTTTAATTCCCCCAATCACGTAAGGTGTTGTTCCCGAAGCTGCTATTCCCACGAGCACATCTTTTTCTGAAATTTGGTATTGCTGAAGGTCTTTCCACGCCTGTTCTGTATCATCTTCGGCGTTTTCCACTGCTTTCCGCAACGCTCCGTCCCCTCCGGCAATGAGTCCGATTACCGTATTGTGATCCACACCAAAAGTCGGCGGACATTCTGAAGCATCCAGAACACCAAGTCTCCCGCTGGTACCGGCGCCAATGTAAAAGAGCCTTCCGCCCTGCTCCATTTTCTGGACAATCACCTCAACCAATTTTTCAATTTCGGGAATAACTTCTTCAATGGCTTCGGGAACAGTTTTGTCTTCCGCATTAATACTGGTGAGCAACTTCGAAATGCTCATTTTTTCCAAGTCGTTATATTTTGAAGATTTTTCGGTATCGGGTTTATGATGTTCCATGTAAAAGTTTGACGCAAAGGTTAGCTAAAATTTTATTTTCCGAAGAAAGTTTTATTTCTGAAAATGAAAATTTTCAGAGTCTTATGCTTTTCTGATTTTATGTCCGGCAACCGCGTAATATAGTATGAATAAATAAAGAGGCACAACAACCCAGTATGCCAGTTGTTTATCCATCGCCCCTGCAAGAGCCCCGTAAGCCAGGGGAATAATTGCACCTCCGGCAATTCCCATAACCAGTAACGAAGAAACAGTTTTAGTTAATTTTCCTACATCGGCCAGGGTCAACGGCCAAATTGCCGGCCACATTAGCGAATTCGCCAACCCCAGTAATGCAATAAATGCTACTGAAGCAAAGCCCGAAGTAAAAATGGCCCCAACGGCAAATGCCACTCCAAGGATAGCACATACTTTTAAAGCATTTTCCTGCTTTATGTATTTGGGAATAGCAATAATACCTATTATGTACCCCGCAATCATCGCTACCATTGTTCCTGTAGGAAAACCTCTTGCTGTCTCAAAATCAAAACCCTGGAAAATTCCGTAATCAATAATAGTGTCGGCAGCAATTACTTCCACCCCCACATAAATAAAAAGAGTAATCACCCCAAGAACGGCATGAGGGTAATCAAAAATGCTTTTACTCCCTTTAAGAGCAGCATTTTCGTCTTCTTCCTCTTCGGCCTCTACTTCCGGTAAACTGGATTTGTACACCCACAAGCCTAAGAGAAGTAACACTACAATAATTCCAATATAAGGCGGAATTACTCTTAGCGCCATCTCATCTAATGCAGACTCATTAGTAGTCCTTGAAAGTTCTTCAGCTTTGTCCAGTTGCAGGAAAAATCCGATGATAATGGGAGCCGCCGCACCAGCCAGTTTATTGCAAATCCCCATGATGCTTATTCTTTTGGCAGCGCTTTCAGCCGGTCCTACAATAGTGACATAAGGATTGGAGGCCGTTTGCAGAATTGCCAGCCCACTTCCCATTATAAAAAGTCCGGTAAGAAACAAAGGATAATACCGCGTCATCGCGGCAGGAATAAAAAGTAAAGCTCCAAAAGCCATAATAACTAAAGCCACAGACATCCCTTTTTTAAAGCCCAGCCAGCTGAGGGTGCGAGTGGAGACGGGAGCCATCACCACGTAGGCAATATAAAAGGCAAAGGTTACAAAATAAGACTGGAAGGTCGTGAGTTCACAGGCGATCTTGAGATACGGAATTAAGAGGGCGTTAAGCCATGTAACAAATCCGAAGATAAAAAACAGCGCTCCTATAATAATAATTGACCGATTAGAATCTCCCGAAGAACTTCCTATTTTAGATTCTTCTACTCTATCTGATTTTGCCATATATGAAGATTATGTTGCTGTTAATCCTTGCTTTGATGTAATTCTGAAATCATTTTTTTCTTCTTCGGAACAAATTAAGAATATCTTTTCTCAACGAAGAAAGTTAATTCACACAAAATATGTGATTATTATCAATCTCAGCTTTATTTATTTGCAATATAAGTACTAAAATTTTCTGTCACAGAAGGAGTTAATATTTCTATCGCGATCTGCCTTGAAAACGAAATTGTCACTGCCGTACAAATATTCTTTAAAGACTTGTAAATAAACTATATTTGTAGCCAATTTTTGCTGATCTTTTTTTCAGATCTACAACATTTAAATTATCAATGAAAAACATACGTAACTTTTGTATTATCGCCCATATTGACCACGGAAAAAGTACCCTGGCAGACCGGTTGCTGGACTTTACAGGTTCGGTTACAGATCGTGAAAAGCAGGAACAACTTTTAGATAGCATGGACCTGGAGCGCGAACGTGGAATTACTATTAAAAGCCACGCCATCCAGATGGACTATGAATATGAAGGTGAAAAATATGTGCTGAACCTCATCGATACTCCCGGACACGTGGATTTCTCCTACGAAGTTTCCCGGTCTATCGCTGCCTGCGAAGGGGCTTTACTCGTTGTAGATGCCGCCCAGAGTATACAGGCTCAAACAATTTCCAATCTTTATCTTGCTTTGGAAAATGATCTTGAAATTATTCCTGTACTTAACAAAGTGGATTTGCCAAGTGCTAATCCCGAAGTTGTTAGCGATGATATTGTTGATCTTTTAGGTTGTGAACATTCAGATATTATTCCTGCCAGTGCCAAAACAGGACTGGGAATTGAGGAAATACTGGCTGCCATTATTAAAAAAGTACCGGCTCCCAGCGGAAAAGTAGATGCTCCTTTGCGGGCGCTTATTTTCGATTCGGTTTATAATCCTTTTCGTGGTGTGGAAACCTATTTCAGGGTAATTAATGGTTCCATAAAAAAGAATCAGAACATAAAATTTGTTGCTACAGGAAAAAATTATTCTGCAGATGAAGTAGGAACTTTGCGATTAAAGCAATTTCCGAGGGAAGAAATTAAGACCGGTGATGTTGGATATCTTATTACGGGTATAAAAGATGCCCGGGAAGTGAAAGTTGGGGATACTATTACCGATGCAAAAAATCCGACTACGGAAGCAGTAGCAGGCTTTGAAGATGTAAAACCGATGGTTTTCGCCGGAATTTATCCCGTTGATACTGAAGATTATGAAGAACTTAGGGCTTCCATGGAAAAACTTCAGTTAAATGATGCTTCCCTTGTTTTCACTCCGGAAAGTTCTGCAGCCCTGGGCTTTGGCTTTCGATGTGGGTTCCTTGGGATGTTACACCTGGAAATTATTCAGGAAAGGCTGGAACGCGAATTTGATATGACGGTAATTACCACCGTTCCCAACGTTTCCTATCATGCCTACACCAATAGAAATCCAGATGAAGTACTGCTGGTAAACAACCCTTCAGATTTACCTGAACCTTCTTCCCTAAACCGGGTTGAAGAGCCGTTTATAAAAGCTACTATTATCACGAAAGCAGATTATGTTGGAAACGTAATGTCACTTTGTATTGAAAAACGAGGAGAAATTACCAATCAGACCTATCTGACGACAGAACGTGTGGAATTATCTTTTGATATGCCTCTTGCCGAGATTGTTTTTGACTTTTATGACAGGTTAAAGACGGTTTCCCGTGGTTATGCTTCCTTTGATTATTCTCCAATTGGAATGCGGGAGTCAAAACTGGTAAAAGTAGATGTCCTGCTGAACGCAAATACGGTAGATGCACTTTCTGCATTGCTTCACGTGGACAATGCTTACGATATTGGTAAAAAAATGTGCGAGAAGCTGAAGGAACTTATCCCAAGACAACAGTTCGATATTCCAATCCAGGCGGCAATCGGAGCAAAAATTATTGCCCGTGAAACCGTAAAAGCACTTCGTAAAGACGTTACTGCAAAATGTTACGGTGGGGATATTTCCCGTAAACGTAAGCTTCTTGAAAAGCAGAAAAAAGGTAAGAAACGTATGCGCCAGGTAGGAAACGTAGAAATCCCACAGGAAGCTTTTATGGCAGTTTTGAAACTGAATGACTAATATTAGTTCGGAGTTTTTAGTTCGGAGTTCGTGGGGTTAAGTTCTCGAAATCTCTTTTAAGCCGAAAATTATCTCTATTATTCACAGAGGATTTTTCTCCTTTTTATTAAGAAATATTATTTCTGAAATCCCGCAGTAAATTACTACGACAGTTCTTAAGCAAATTATTAGTATCAGTTTGGAGAGTTGTAGTTCGGACTTCGTAGAATCAGGTTTTCTCCAGATATCTTTTGAGTCCGGAAATCATCTTTACTATTTCTACCAGGTCAGCTCTCATTTTTTTCTCCAATTGGGAAGAAATGTATTGCTGCCTTTCTGCAATGGTTATACAAACGATACATTCCCTTAAAGAATTCGCAGCTATTCCTAAATATCTGGAGAACTCCCTTTTTGAACCCCCCGAACCCTCGGCAATATTTAATGCAATTGAAACCGCAGCTCTTCTAAATTGAGATGTCAAGCCGTATACCTCATCCTTCGGAAAATCCTTCGTACTTATATACACCAGATCGGTAAAGAGAAGAGATTTCTTGTAAACCTCTAAATCTTCAAATTTGAAATTCATAGCAATGAAGATAGGTTATTTTGTACATCCTTTCTGAGTCAGTTCCAAATTTCTCCCTTGTGCCGAACTTTTTTAACTTTGTAATCATTAGAAAACACACTACGAACTACGAACTAAAAACTAAAGACTAAAGACTAAAGACTAAAAAAATGGCCGGACATAGTAAATGGGCAAATATTAAGCACCGTAAAGGAGCGCAGGATAAAAGAAGGGCAAAGCAGTTTACCAGGGCGATAAAAGATATTAGCGTTGCTGTAAAAGAAGGTGAAGGGCCAGATCCAGAGGCGAATCCCGCGCTGCGTAATGCTATTTCCAATGCCAAGGGTGTAAACATGCCCAAAGACACTATAGAACGCGCTATAAAGAAGGCCAGCGGCGCCGATGCCGATAATTATGAGCTGGTGACTTTTGAAGGTTACGGGCCTAACGGAATTGCTTTTTTTGTTGAATGTACTACAGACAATACTAACAGGACGGTGGCTTCTGTAAGGTCGATATTTGCCAAAAACGGAGGTAGCCTTGGAACTAATGGTTCACTGGAATTTCTTTTCGATAAAAAAGGTGCTTTTATGCTTGAAAAAGAGAAAATAGCGCGGAATTTGGAGGAATTTGAACTGGAATTGATAGAAGGAGGCGCCACAACTATAGAAAAAGAAGAAGATTACCTCACCGTTTATACAGAGTTCACAGATTTCGGACTTATGTCCTCAAAACTGGAAGATTTGGGCATTGAGCCTAAAAATTCTGAAGTACAGCGAATTCCTTTAAATACTATTGAACTTCCGGTTGAAGATGCTAAGAAAATACTTGCTTTAGTAGATAAATTTGAGGAAGATGATGATGTGCAGAATGTTTATCACAACCTGGAAATCAACGATGAATTGATTTCTGCAATGGAAGAATAGCCTTCAGGCGCAGATAATTGAAGTCTTGAGACTATGATTGAAAATTGGCAATTTTCACCTTACATCTTCAGTTAAAAACTTTCTTTTTCAGAAGATATATTTAGAGAATCGGTTGTTTCAGAATAATAAAACAAGCATGTTTCCTAAAATCCTGATCAGCCTTTCTCATCCAGATCTTCTACTGTTTCCTCGTAGTTTTCTTCGTTCTCGTGCTCCTCTTTCTGAATCTTTTTACCAAGGTACACGAGCTGATAACCTTCATTAATTTCAACTTCAGAACTATGTGAGGGTATTATTACAAACTTGCCGGTTTCAGACTTCACAAAAATCGGGATTATATCGGGATCTGTTTTAGAAATTTCTATAAGACCTTCGTAGTGCTCTTTACTATTAAGATCCAGCTCATGAATCATTGGATATCTTCTTGATACTTCTGTTAATTTAATATAATCGTCAGTATGCGAAAAAAGACCTTCCTCGGGGTTCTTTTCGGGATTATTCATCTCATCTGAAGTGATGACCCTAAAAGAGCCATTTTCGCCAAATTGTTTTTTAAACTTGGTAATAGCTGTTTTATTAATATCGCTGTTGCCGGTAATGGCCATAACGTAACCAACATCATTAAGCTCTACGTTATTAAGTAAATCGTCTGCATAAACACTTCCTTCTATGGCATCTATACCTAGATCTTTTGCTTTTCTAATATTGTCTGCATTGTTATCCAGCAATACTACGTGACGGTTATTATCCTGAAGATATTTACCTATTAATCTCGAAATAGAAGAAGCACCAACAATTAAAATTCCCTGCGAATCCTTTATGAATACACCTACCATTTTTGCAAAAACACGTGCAGTGGCAGCATTTAGTAGTACTGAGAATAGTACTATTAAAAATACCAACGGAGTGATATATTCTGCTCCTTCAACACCTTCTCGCGTTAGCCTTAATCCAAAAAGTGACGCTATACCCGCGGCTACAATTCCACGTGGTCCTACCCAACTTATAAAAGCAATTTCGTTGGCCTTTAAGCCCGAGCCAAGGGAACTAAGTATAACCCCAAGAGGCCGCACAAGGAGAGCAACTATTCCGAAGAGAATAAGCGCATTCCAGTTAAAAACAAGTAGTAATTCAGAAATTTCGATATTTGCGGCAAGAAGAATAAAAAGTATAGAGATTAGCAATACACTAAGAGATTCTTTAAAATAGAGGAGTTCTTTTATATTCGGAAGTTTTTGGTTTCCCATTACCATTCCCATAATAACTACAGCTAAAAGTCCGCTTTCATGCGCAAAAATATCGGCGAGCACAAAAACTCCTAATACAGTGGCCAGTATAAAAACATTCAACAGGTAATGCGGAATAATCTGCTTTCTTATCAAAAATCCGAGTAAATGGGCAAAAGTAAAACCAAAGGTAAATCCAAACAGGAGAATTTTTCCAAATTCAATTAATGCGGTTTGCGTAAAATCCTGTCCGCCTTCTACCCTGATAAATTCGAACATTAAAACCGAAATAAGTGCACCAATAGGATCTATAAGAATACCTTCCCATTTTAAGATAGAAGATACATGCACCCGCAACGGAATATTTCTCAAAATAGGTGAAATAACGGTTGGACCTGTAACAATAATAAGTGCAGAAAATAGAAATGAAATTTGCCATGTAAGTCCAAAGACAAAGTGAGCTGCCAGGCCGGCACCGAGAAAAGTTACCAGGGTACCCACACTTATTAACTTAAGAATTACGGGGCCAATATTACCAACTTCACTTCTTCTAAGCGTAAGGCCTCCTTCAAATAAAATTACTGATATGGCAAGGGAAACAAAATAAAAAAGACTTTCCCCGGGAAAGAGTCCTTCTGAACCATTCCAGATAGGCTCTACCCATTTAGACCCGTCTTCGGTAATTAAAGTGGATAAAGGGCCTACCAGAAGACCTATTAAAATTAAAGGTAAAATTGCGGGAGTCTTAATTTTCCAGGCCAGCCATTGTGCCAGGATTCCCAATATTACTATACTCGCCAGTTCTAACATTCTACTTTCTTTATAACTCCGGAGAAATCCGGAATTTCGAACTACTACAAAGTTCTATAATTAGCTAATATCTGCAATTATAGTTCTATTACAGTAAACTTATAAACTTACTCTTATAAAATAAGCTTAATTATACAAAAAAGATTTTTATAGAATTCGTATTTTTAAGAAGATTACTTTCCTAAACCAATTCACACACCATGGAAGAGCTCAATATTATAAACCTTCTGATCATACTTGTAGCAGCATGGGTAGGAGGATCGACAGCAAAAAAACTGGGTTATCCTGCTATTTTAGGAGAGTTGGTTATAGGGATTTTACTTGGACCTGCTCTTTTCGGAATCCTGGAAACTTCAGAAATGATAAGTGTTTTGGCTGAAGTTGGTATTATTCTACTAATGGTTTATATCGGTATTGAAATTAACTTTCGGGATTTAGGAAAAGCTTCCTGGCCGGGTTTGTTGGCGGCTATTGGAGGATTTGTAGTTCCGTTTGCATTAGGTTATTACACTATAATTTATTTTGGAGGGGATCCACTGGCTGCAGTTTTTGTTGCCATTGCCGTGGCAGTAACTTCACTGGCCACCAAAAGCCGGATTCTCGTAGATCTCAAGCTTTTAAATACCCGTATTGCATATGTTTTAATGGCCGGCGCTTTAATATCTGATACCCTCGCCCTGATAATTTTTGCAGGTATAGTAAGCTTTGTAGATTTAGGCAGCATAGATACTATGGGGCTTATATGGGTAGCTTCCAAGGCTATTCTCTTTTTCGCTTTTACAGCCCTGGCCGGGATTTATCTTCTTCCGCTTCTCGGAAAGTACCTTATGAAAGCGAATGTAAACAGCCGGACTCTTCATTTTACACTTATCCTGATTATAGTTTTCGGATTTTGCGAACTTGCTGAAATTGCAGGTTTACACAGCATTTTAGGTGCTTTTATGGCCGGATTATTTATTAGAGACGGGGTTTTTAACCGACAAATTTCAAAAGAGATAAATAATATTTTTCATGATATCTCTATCGGATTTCTTGCGCCCATTTTCTTTGTTTCCGCGGGCTTTAATGTAACACTGGAGGTTTTTCAGACAGATCTTGCGATGCTTGTCACCGTCACACTGGTTGCAATGATAGGTAAGATATTTGGAACCGCTCTCTTTTACCTTCCCAGCGGATTTGGATGGCGTGAAGGTATTACGGTTGGTACAGGAATGAATGGCAGGGGTGCAGTGGAAATAATAATTGCTGGAATTGGACTGCAAATGGGCATCATAACTTCAGAAATATTTTCAATTTTAGTCTTTATGGCTATTTTTACCACCCTTACGGTTCCCGTTTTTCTTACCTGGACTACAAACTGGTTACGCAGCAGGGGAGAACTGGTGCATCAGGAATCCAGGAGTGGCTACATTATTTTGGGTGCAAACCCCCTGAGCCTTTACATGGCAAAACATTTACAGCAAAATGATGAAGTGATAATAATAGATGCCAACCGTGAATTGGTTAATGAAGCTAAGAATCAAGGGTTTAACAGTATGTACGGCAATATTCTTAGGGAAGAAACTTTTGAAGATGCTAAAGCTATAGAAAAAAGAACTTTTATTGCACTCACCGAAAACAGTGAAATAAATTTTTTAGCTACTCAGTTAGCTGATGAGGCTTTTTATATTCCCAACAAAATAGTACTTGTCTCACCTAAGAAGGGTGGGGCAGACGTCGATATGCTGGACAGAATTAACGCCACTTCTATGTTTGCAGACAAAACCGAATTAAAGCCCTGGATAAGGAAGATATCTTCTGAAAATTTTGAGGAGAAAACTATTGAAATTAAAGAATCCATATCTACCCGGGAATGGGTAAAAGACCATAGAAATGAAAAGAGCATTTTACCTATTTTAATTACCGACAGTGAAGGTAAAAAAAGAGCATTTCGTTATAATGATACTATAGATCCTGAAGAAATAGTAACCTATTTACAATAGATATTTTTATTAAAAACAAAACAATTTACATTACATGAATTTATATCCAATTGAAGCAGGAAATTTTAAACTCGATGGAGGGGCCATGTTTGGAGTTGTTCCAAAAAGCCTTTGGTCTCGTACAAACCCCGCTGATGCCAACAACATGATAGATATTGCCGCACGCTGTTTGCTTATTGAAGACGGTGATAAACTTATCCTCATAGATACGGGAATGGGAAGTAAGCAAAGTGAGAAATTTTTTAGCTACTACTACCCATGGGGTGACCATTCCATCGATAAATCCTTAAAAAAGTACGGCTTTCACCGTGATGATATTACGGATGTCTTTTTGACACATCTTCATTTTGATCATTGCGGTGGTGCTATCCAATGGAACAAAGATCAGACCGGTTACGAACCAGCCTTTAAAAATGCGAAGTTCTGGAGCAATGAAAAGCACTGGTTATGGGCCACACAGCCTAACGCACGGGAGAAAGCCTCTTTTTTAAAAGAGAATATTCTCCCAATGGAAGAAAGCGGACAACTACATTTTATGGAGCGCAACGGAGATAAGCAAAACTATGCAGAATCTGAAGAGTTGGGGTTTGGCGCATTATTTGTTGATGGACATACCGATAAACAAATGATCCCTCATATTCATTATAGAGGCAAAACTTTGGTTTTTATGGCAGATCTTTTACCAACAGCTGGCCATATTCCTTTGCCTTATGTGATGGGTTTTGATACCAGACCGTTGCTTACCCTTCCGGAAAAGAAAATTTTCCTGAACAAAGCAGCAGATGAGGACTATTTCTTGTTTATGGAACACGATGCAAATAATGAAATTATTACCCTTAAGCATACAGAAAAGGGAGTGAGAATGGACCAATCCCTAAAATTTGAAGAAGTTTTTAATTAAAAGTAATTTATGAGAATACCTGTTTATAAATCTTTCCTGGCGGTAACAG
Source organism: Autumnicola lenta (assembly GCF_031846515.1). NCBI lineage: Bacteria > Pseudomonadati > Bacteroidota > Flavobacteriia > Flavobacteriales > Flavobacteriaceae > Autumnicola > Autumnicola lenta. Next base: position 80,020 of record NZ_JAVRHO010000014.1, on the reverse strand, counting down.
CTGCAGCTATGCTTTCCGCTTGTGGAAGTACAGCTCCACGTCTAGTTTCTACACCTATTGAAAGAATAGATTCCATCCCATTAAAAGTGACAGATTTGTCTGAAGCACAACTCAAAAACTGGAGCGCTGCAGACTTAAGATATGACACAATTCCTGGTATGAGCGTTAACCGTGCTTATGACGAAATTATACAGAATCACAAAGGCAAGACGGTTATCGTGGGTGTGATAGATAGCGGCGTGGATATCGAACATGAAGATCTCCAGAATATAATCTGGACGAACTCCGACGAAATTCCCGGAAATAACAGAGACGATGATAAAAATGGATATGTAGATGATATTCACGGCTGGAATTTTCTTGGCGATGCCTTAGAAGAGAATATGGAATATGTACGTATTTACAAGCGACTTAAACCAAAATATGAAGGAAAACCGGCAAGCTCTATAAGCACAGCAGACCGGCAGGAATTTATTTTGTACCAACGTTCTAAAGAAGAATATAATAAAGAGCTGACCGAAGTCAATCAAAATAAGCAACAGTACATCCAGATAAGGGAGCAGCTTACTGCAGCTCATCAGGCCGTTTCTAAAAAACTTGGGAAAGAAGATTATAGCAAAGCAGAACTTTCAGCATTTCAGCCTGAAGATCAGCAAATGGCGCAGTATAAAGGAATGCTGGCTCAAATTCAGAATAATGTAAATGAAAATATTCCTGAAGCTTTAGAAGAACTTGATGAGGCTATTGATTATTACGATACCAGGTTGGATTCGCATCTTAACCTTGATTTAGACGGTAGGGCAGTAGTAGGTGATAATAGCTATGATATTACCGATACAGATTACGGAAATAATGATGTAGATGGTCCTACTCCAGATAAGGAGAATGTAAAACACGGTACACATGTAGCCGGAATTATTGCTGCACAACGCAATAACAACATTGGTATAGATGGGGTAGCCAATAACGTAGAAATCATGGCTATTCGTGCAGTCCCGGATGGAGATGAATATGATAAAGATATCGCACTGGCCATACGTTATGCCGTAGATAATGGAGCTAAAATTATTAACACAAGCTTTGGTAAATACTTTTCTACAAATCCGGAATGGGTAATGGACGAGCTAAGATATGCTGCGGAAAATGACGTGCTGATTGTTAATGCTGCCGGTAATGAAAGTATTGATCTGGACCAGACAATGGTTTATCCAAACGATCAATCTCCTGAAGTACCGGAAGAAATAAGTAATAGCTTCCTTACAGTAGGAGCGCTAAATTTCGAATATGGCTCAGAACTGGTTTCCGGTTTTTCAAATTATGGAAGAACAAATGTAGATGTTTTTGCTCCGGGAAGTAAAATCTGGTCTACTACTCCCAATAATGAATATGAATTCTTGCAGGGAACTTCTATGGCCGCTCCGGCAGTTAGCGGTGTTGCTGCTATGATACGCTCTTATTATCCAAAATTAAAAGCAGCCCAGGTAAAGGAAATTATTATGCAAAGCGGACTATCTACCGCAACTATGGTATTGATTGGAGAGCAGGGACAAAGCACCAAAAACTTTAACGAATTATCAAAATCTGGTAAAATGGTGAATATGTATAATGCATTTATCCTTGCAGATAAGGTATCAAGAGGTGAAACGAACCTTTAAGAAGTAAATTTTTAACCCCTAAAAATATCATTTTTTAATAAATTCAGATAGATGAAAAAGATTCTTTTAAGCATATTTTTATTCAATATAGCCATTCTAAACGCTCAAAATAGTATTAATTACTGGCAGCAACATGTAGATTATACTATGGAGGTGGAAATGGATGTAGAAAATTATAAATACACCGGTACACAGGAGCTGGAGTACACAAACAATTCCCCAGATACTCTTAATAAAGTTTTTTATCATCTTTATTTTAATGCTTTTCAGCCAGGAAGTGAAATGGATATCAGGCTTCAGAATATTCCAGATCCAGATGCTAGAATGACTAATAATTTGGGTACAAGGGAGAATCCGCAATATGAAAGTAGAATTTCGAAATTACAGCCAGATGAAATGGGATATTTGAGAGTTAAGTCACTCTCGCAAAATGGCAATTATCTTCAATTTGAAGAGGTGGGAACCGTGCTGGAAGTAAATCTTGAAGAACCCATACTTCCCAGAGAGAAAACCACTTTTAAAATGGGATTTGAAGGCCAGGTTCCTTTACAAATACGTCGTTCAGGAAGAAACAGTGCCGAAGGTGTTGCACTTTCCATGAGCCAGTGGTACCCGAAATTAGCAGAATATGATTTTGAAGGATGGCACGCAGATCCATATATCGGCAGGGAATTCCACGGCGTATGGGGTAATTACGATGTGAAAATCACAATAGATAAAGAATATATTCTTGGAAGCACGGGATATCTTCAGAATGCAGATGAAATTGGGTATGGTTATGAAGAAGAAGGAACTAAAGTTAAAAGAAACAGAGGTAATAACTTAACCTGGCACTTTGTTGCTCCACAAGTTCACGATTTTACCTGGGCTGCAGATCCCGAATATATTCATGATAAAATAACTGCACAAGATGGAACTGTGCTTCATTTTCTTTACAAGGATAATCCTGAAATAAAGGAAAACTGGAAAAACCTTCAGCCAAAAACAGAGGAACTTCTGCTGTTTTTTAATGAAAATATAGGGCCTTATCCATGGGATCAATATTCTGTTGTACAAGGTGGAGACGGTGGTATGGAGTATGCCATGCTTACACTCATTACCGGCGAAAGAAGTTTTGGTAGCCTGGTAGGAGTTACGGCTCATGAGATGGCACACGCCTGGTTTCAGCATTTATTGGCCACAAACGAGTCTAAGCACGAATGGATGGACGAAGGTTTTACCTCCTATATTTCAGACATAGCTATGAACGAAGTAATAAACACGAATGAGGAAAATCCGCATACAGGTTCTTACAGAGGATATTTTCAGCTGGCCCAAAGTGGTGTGGAACAGCCTCAATCTACGCATGCAGATCGTTATAATTATAATTTTGCCTACGGTGCTGCAGCATATTCCAAAGGTGCTGTTTTTCTGGCGCAATTAGGATATATAATTGGCGAAGAAAATCTTCAGAAAACATTGAAAAAATACTATGACGAGTGGAAATTTAAACATCCTACTCCAAATGATTTTATAAGAATTGCTGAAAAAGTATCTGGAGCAGAACTTGACTGGTATTTAACAGACTGGACACGAACTACAAACGTTATAGATTATGCTATAGAATCTGTTGAATCTGAAGGAAATGCTACCACTGTTAATTTAAAAAGGAATGGAGCCATGCCAATGCCTGTTGAAGTTAGCGTTACGTATAACGATGGAGAAAAGGAACTTTTTTATATTCCTTTGCAGCAAATGAGATGGGAAAAGCCTGCTTCTGGAGCAACAAACAGAACTGTGAAAGAAGATTGGGCCTGGGCATATCCAACTTATGAACTTAAGATCGATGCCGAAAAAAGCCAAATATCGTCCATAGTTCTGGATGAGTCACAGTTAATGGCAGATATAGACAGGAGCAATAACGAATATACGGCAGAGTCACCAGGTACCGGTGAATAAAAAATAAAAGCTTCCGCAACAAGCCTGAAGGTTTAATTTGTTACTTCAGAAGATATTTCAAGGTTTTTAAACAGATTTCGGAATATCTTTTGAATAACAATTATCACTTTCAGGCTTTTTTTGATGATAAAAAAGAAATTCCGGAGGAACAGATTTAATTCTATGCTTATTTTTGACCCATGGATGAAAGCTTCGGAAGAAAAGAAAAACTTAAGAGTAAAAAACTGATTGAAATCCTTTTTCAGAAGGGAAAATCAGTGAAGAGCTTTCCGTTGCGGCTAATATATTTACCGATTGAAAACAAGCAGCATGTGCAGTTTCAAACCGGGGTTTCTGTTCCTAAAAGAATAGTAAAAACAGCAGTACAGCGCAACCGTATAAAGCGTTTAATGCGTGAGGCTTATCGAAAAAATAAGTATCTTGTAACCAATGCATCCGGTACTTCTTATGCGTTTATGATTCTCTACATGACTCCTAAAGAAATGGGTTATGAAGAACTTTTTAAAGCTATGGAGAAGTTGATGGGGAAATTTAAAGAGAAAGAGACATGGGAAAATTAGTTAAAAGAGCAGGAGTTCTCGCAGTTGGTGCTGTAATATTTTTTAGCAGCGTAAGTTTTAAAACAGACTTTTTTGAAATTGCCAAGCAAATAGAAATTTTTACTACCCTCTTTAAGGAAATCAACATGAATTATGTTGATGAAACCAATCCTCCACAATTGATGGATACGGCTATAAAGGCCATGCTCCAGGATCTGGATCCTTATACCAACTACTGGAATGAGCAGGATGTTGAAGCGGCAAGAATCAATAATTCGGGCGAATATACGGGGATAGGGGCAACAATAAAAATGGGAAAAGATGCCATTACCATTGTTGAGCCTTATAAAGGTTATCCTGCAGATAAAGCCGGATTAAAAGCAGGAGATGAAATAATAAAAATAGGTAATATCGATGTATCAGATTTTGAAGAAGATGCGGGAGAACTGCTAAATGGAGCCGAAAATTCTACTATTGATTTTACTTACCGGCGACAGGGAGAAGTAAAAACCACCACCCTCACCCGTGGATCTGTAAATTTAAAGGCTGTTCCCTATTATAAGTTATTAGAAGATAATAGTGGTTACATTGTGTTATCCAGGTTTAATGCAAAAGCTGCTGTGGAAACTGCTCGGGCATTAAAGGATTTAAAAAATCAAGGTGCTCAAAAAATTATTCTTGATCTTAGGGGAAATCCAGGCGGACTTCTTTCTGAAGCAATTAATGTTAGCAATATTTTTGTTGATAAAGGCGAGCTAATTGTTTCTACCAAATCTGTTATTGAAAAATATAACAAAGAATATTTTTCCCAAAACGAACCGGTTGATACAAAAGTTCCATTGGTAGTTCTTTTGGATGGAAGGAGCGCTTCTGCAAGTGAAATTGTTGCCGGGGCCATTCAGGATCTGGATCGCGGTGTAATAATTGGCGCAAGAAGTTTTGGAAAGGGGCTTGTGCAGCGGCCAAAAGAACTTGCTTATGGTACACAGTTAAAAGTAACCATTTCCAGGTATTATACCCCTAGTGGAAGATGCATCCAGGCGCTGGATTACCGCAGCAGGGACGAAGAAGGAAATGCTATTAGAACAAAGACTGAAGATTACAACCAGTTCACCACAAGAAACGGCAGGACAGTTTTTGATGGAGGCGGAATATTACCTGATATACGCCTGGAAACTTCAGAATATAGTGGCATTACTCAGGCGTTGTTAACACAGAGTGCCATTTTTGATTTTGCTACGGAATATTATTACAAACATAACCTGGAAAACCTGCAGGATTTCAGATTAACTCAGAGTGATTACGATAATTTCAGGGAATTTTTAAAAACTTCAGGATTTTATTATCAAACAGATACAGAAAAGGAACTGGAAGAAGTGCTTTTAACAGCTCAAAAAGAGGGTTTCGAAGATAAAATCATCCAGGAGTACAAAAGCATTTCTTCTGAAATAGATCAATATAAAATTAAGGAACTGGAAGAAAAAAAGCCTGAAATTACCAGTTTACTTACGGATGAAATTATTAAAAGGTATTTCTACAAGGAAGGACTTTATGATTACTACGTTGTTCATAATCCGGAAATAATTGAAGCTCAGGATCTATTTAAAAATCAACAACGTTATGCTGAAATTCTGAATTAATCTTTGGAGTTGACCATAGCTATATGCGGAATTCCATCTTCCAGATAACCTTCACCGGTCGTTGAAAATCCGTGGCTTTTATAGAATTCTACTAAATATTGTTGAGCAGAAAGCCTGATATTTGCCGTTTTGAAGTGTTCTCTTATAGCCTCTATTGAAGCCTTCATGATTTGATGACCATAATTGTTTTTTCGATGATTTTGCTTTACCAAAACCCGTCCTATAGAGGCTTCTTCAAAATAAAATCCTTTATCAAAACAGCGGGTATAGGCGACTATGTTTTTATCTTTAAACCCTATAACATGAAGTGCTTTCTGATCTTTTCCATCAATATCCTGGTATACGCAATCCTGTTCAACAACAAAAATTTCAGAACGTAATTGTAAAATCTGATATAATTCTTCTGTAGTTAATTCCTGAAAACGCTTAATTTCTATCTTCATTCATTTCAATTTTTAATCCTGTACAACAAGATCTTTAACATCACATTTTCCAAATTCCGGTTGTATATTCACATGGTTAATGTTGAAATCGTGGTAAACCAAATCCTCAATTTTATCCAATATAATATCGAATTGAGAGAGTGAAATATCTTCATTAAAATCTATATGAGCTTCCAGATGCGTTTCTTCTTCATTTAACTGCCAAACATGTACATGATGCACATTCTTAACTTCAGGAATTTCATTGATTTTCTTTACAATTTCTTCAAGGGCGAGATCATCTGGTGTAAATAACATGAGTACCCTTACCGAAGATTTTAATAAATCCCATCCAACTACTACCAGGTAAATTGCTATGGCCAGAGTAAGAACGCTGTCTATCCAGTATAACTGAAAATATTTCATTAGAATCCCACCAATCAAAACTGCTACAGAAGCCATAAGATCTGTTAGCAGATGAAGATAAGCAGAACGCATATTCATATTACTGCTGCTATCTTTTTTTAAAAGAAGAACGCTAAAACCGTTGCCAGCTATAGCAAGTAATGAGAGCCATATAACAAGACTGGAATCTATATCTGGCGGCTGTTGAAACCGATGTACCGCTTCATTAATCAACAACACAGCTACAACTATTAGCGTAGCTGCATTTACAAACGCCGCAATTATTTCAGCTCTTTTTAATCCAAAGGTACGGGTTAAAGAGGCTTCCTTTTTTACTAGTTTATTTGCTATATAACTAATTATAAGCGATATAACATCGCTAAAATTGTGCAATGCATCAGAAAGCAGGGCAAGACTGCCACTCACCACTCCACCTATTACTTGAGCAACTGTAATACCTATATTAAGAAGAATAGAAATCAACAGGTTTTTCCCCTGTACCTCATGAGAATGGTTATGGCTATGAGAATGCCCCATTTATTCTTTTGAAGGTATTTTGTTAATTCGCTCCTGGTGCCGTCCTCCTTCAAATTTGGTATTTAAAAAAGTATCAACCATATCTATAGTCTGGTGTACAGAGACAAAGCGGGCAGGGACACTAAGTATATTTGCATTATTGTGGCTACGGGCTAATTCTGCAATTTCTGAAGTCCAGCAAAGTGCAGAGCGAATAGCCTGGTGTTTATTAGCAGTCATATTTGCACCGTTACCACTACCACATATTATAATCCCAAGATCCACCTTTTTATCACTAACATCTTTAGCTACCGGATGTACAAAATCTGGATAATCAACGCTTTCTTCAGAATCTGTTCCATAGTTAATAACTTCAATACCTTTATTTTCAAGGTACTGTACTACTTTTTCTTTATACGTAGTACCTGCGTGATCGTTTCCTATTGCTATTTTCATCTTTATTTGATTAGAGAAACAAAGGTAAAAAAAGCCTTATTAACCTCCGCTTTTTCGATTGTTAATTACTTTTTGAAATCCCTTTAATTTCAGCTACTTCTAATTGACAACACTATGTGGATAACCCGGGACCAGAATCTAACAAACTAATTTGGTGGAGCCGGAAATAATTTCAATAGCAAAAATTAAACGGATAAATGAAAAAATAACTTGTCATTTTTTGCGCAACTTATCAGCAGTCAAATTCGTCTTATAAACATCTGTTTATTGGAAAAGAATGAAGAAAAACTATTAACATTTGAATATCGACAATTGTTAAGTAAATCTTAAAGTATTAAGACTATCAGCACTTTATATTTTATTATCCCTGTTGATAAACTGTTATGAAAAAATCACAAGTGAAAAACCAAACGATTACCAATAAAATTGTTCTACAAATTAACACACCATAATAATCTACATTTTTAGATTTTTAAAAAAGAAGAAATAAATAATAATATAATAGGTGTTAACAACTAAACTATTTTCAAATGAGAAGATCTGTCCTGGAAGGAATCAAGAATTTTTTTAGCCTCTTCGACATCTTCAGGATGTACCATAAGTCTAACTCCACCCAGAGCATTTGAGTAATAAGGAAAGATGCCTATAAGCGTCTCATTTTGAAATAAATGACGAATGTTTTCCTGTTTGAGAACAGACTGGATTACCAGATATTCATAAGGATAAGTGAAAGTTGCAAGGCAGGTAAAATTTTTCATAGCAGGAAAGAATAGCCTTCTAAATATACTACTTAATCCTGAATAGTTAAAGACGTATTTTGCAGATCTTCAGGAGAGAAAAGAGGATCTGCGCTGGAATTTTTATTTAGTGAAATATTGATATATGCAATAAATCCTATCACTCCTAAAATGAAAATGAAAAAGAAAAGAAGTGAAACTTTATTAGATTTACTCAGGCCCATATTCTTGTTTTAAAATGTCACAACCTGGGGAGAGATTTAAATACAAATTTAGTATTTATTTAAGATTATTATAACGTTTTCCGATAATTCTGTAGTTCATTTACTTAGTTACCTTTTGACTGTCTGAGGATTACAATTACGTATTTCCTGTTAAGGGCTTTCATAAAACTTTGCCTTCAAAAATCTTTAATGTTACTTTTAAGCTGTAATTTTATCGTTTAATTATTTTATGAAGAAAAAGAAGAGAAACAACTCCACTAAAGATCTTGGTGACTTATCCAGGAAAATTATAAATATCTTACGTAAAAACGGAGGTAAAACATATAACTACAAGCAGATCGCTTCTATCCTGGGAGTAGATGATCCTGGAAGCAGGAATCAAATAACCAAAAAGCTTGCTCAATTGGCTGCAAAAAAAGAAATTGAGCAGGTTGAGCGTGGTAAGTTCAAAATTGAGGGACGTAAAAATTATTATCAGGGGAAACTTGATATGACCACAAAGGGATATGGTTATGTGATGGTTGAAGAATTTGCAGATGACGTTTTTATTCCTCAGAATGATCTCAATACCGCTTTTCATGGAGATGAAGTAGAAATTTATATCTATAACAACAGAAGAAAAAAGAAATCTGAAGGTGAAGTAACCAGGGTTATTAACAGGAAAAGAACAGAATTCGTAGGAATTCTGGATCTTCAAAAAGATTTTGGGTTTGTAAGGATAGATGACGCCAAAATGTATACTGATTTCTTTGTTCAGAAAAACAAAATTCAAGATGCAAAAGATGGTGACAAGGTTGTTGTAGAAATGGAAGATTGGCCCGATAAAGCCGATTCTCCGTTCGGAAAAATAACTAAAGTGCTCGGCACACCTGGAGAACACCAGACAGAAATTCACGGCATTTTAGCTCAGTACGGTCTTCCGCATGATTTTCCAACAGAAGTTGAAGAATTTGCAAATCAAATAGATACTTCTATCCAGGAGTCGGAGATCAAGAAGCGTCGGGATATGCGAGATGTACTTACTTTTACCATAGACCCAAAAGATGCTAAGGATTTTGACGATGCACTCAGCTTTCAGAAGCTCGATAATGGGCAATTTGAGGTGGGTATCCATATTGCAGATGTTTCCCATTATTTAAAACCCGGTACCATTCTGGATGAAGAAGCTTATGAAAGGGCAACTTCAGTATATCTTGTGGACAGGGTAGTGCCTATGTTACCGGAAATTCTTTCCAACAATGCCTGTTCATTAAGGCCTAATGAAGAAAAATACACCTTTTCAGCAGTTTTTAAAATGGATAAAAATGCAAAGGTTGTGGATCAATGGTTTGGAAGAACAGTAACCTATTCTGATGCCCGCTTTGCTTACGAAGAAGCACAACATATTGTAGAAACTCGTGGCGGGGATATTCCTGCGGGCGTTTCTATTAAAGAAGATGCTTATAAAGCCAATGACCATATTGTAGAAGCAATTTTAGAGCTCAACGCAATGGCTAAAAAGATGCGCTCACGTAGAATGAGGGAAGGCGCTATATCTTTTGATAAAGTTGAGGTGAAATTTCAGCTTGATGAGCAAAATGAACCTATTGGAGTATTCTTTAAAACTTCAGAAGATGCAAATAAGCTTATAGAAGAATTCATGCTGCTTGCAAACAGGAAAGTAGCAGAATTTATTGGGAAACAGGATCCCAAAAAAACCTTTGTTTACAGGTGCCATGATGAACCAGATGATTCTAAACTTGCCTCACTGCAAACCATAGTTTCCAAATTTGGGCATAAACTTAATCTGAAGGATAAGAATTCCATTGCTTCTTCTTTAAATTCCCTTTTGGTGGATGTGCAGGGCACAAAAGAACAGAACATGGTAGACACCCTTACCATCAGGACGATGAGTAAAGCGTACTATGGGACAGAAAATATTGGGCACTATGGATTGGCCTTTGACTATTATACACACTTTACTTCACCCATAAGGCGTTATCCAGATGTGATGGTGCATAGATTACTACAGCGTTATCTTGATAACAATCCTACTGCAAACCAGGATGAATATGAAGAAAAATGTCACCATAGCAGTGATATGGAAGGCTTGGCAACTAGTGCAGAAAGAGATTCCATTAAGTATATGCAGGTAAAATTCATGCAGGACCACCAGGATGAAGATTATGTAGGAGTAATTTCTGGCGTGACAGATTGGGGTATTTTTGTTGAAATTATTGAGAATAAATGTGAAGGAATGATCAGGCTAAGAGATTTAAAAGATGATCATTACGAGTTTGATGAAGAAAATTACGCTGTGGTGGGTAGAAAAACCAAAAAGGTTTACCAGTTGGGAGATGAAGTTTATGTGAACGTTAAAAATGCAGATTTACTTAAGCGTCATCTGGATTTTAATTTACTTGGATTAAAAGAAGAAGTTGAAAATAAATAATGTTGAATGAAGAAGATCACTTTTCTGTTTTTGCTGTTAAGTAATATAATCTCAGCGCAGGAAATTACTCAGGAATTAGAGAATTTTTCCGAAGTTAAAGTTTATAACGGATTAGAAGTTGAACTCATTCGTGCTGATACTAATAAAGCGGTTGTAGACGGGGAGAGTAAGGAAGATGTTACAATCACTGCTGAAGATGGAGTTCTTAAGGTGAAAATGAGACTGGATAATATTTGGAAACGTGACAATACCAGGATTCAAATTTATTACAGTGACTTAAAAAAACTGAATTCTTTCCAAAGCTCAGTAATACGTGTAGAGGGCAAAATAGAACAACAGGAATTAGAATTACAGGTACAGGAAGGATCTTTAATTTTTGTTGATGTTGATGTTGAGAATTTGATTGCACGAGCTTTTACAGGAGGAGAAATAGATGTTGAAGGTAAAGCCAATTCCCAGGAAATCACCGTTAGGGCAGGAGGAAAGTTTTACGGAAGAAATCTCAAATCTGAAAATGTAGAAGTTGAGATTAGCGCCGGCGGGGTAGGAGATATTTACGCCTCAAATAAAGTTACGGCCAAGGTGAGGGCAGGAGGAACTGTGAACGTTTACGGTGATCCTCAAGTTATAGATAAGCAAACACTACTTGGTGGAAAAATTATAAGAAAAAACTAAAGCTTTAGTTTGCGGAACATATTGATATTATGTTACAAGATATATTAGCAGGTTTACCATTAGGTCTTTTTCTGGCTTTTTTGTTTGGACCCGTTTTCTTCGTATTACTGGAAACTGCGGCTTTAAAAGGTTTCCGGGCTGCCCTGGCATTGGATTTCGGAGTTTTATTGGCCGATATAGTCTTTATTTTTATTGCATACTTCAGTACCAGTAAACTGCTCAATAGCATCAAAGATGATCCCGCCCTTTTTGTATTTGGTGGTGCTATTCTTACTACCTATGGCCTGATGAGTTTTATTCGGACAAAAAAAGTTTTTCAAAGGGAGGAAGAAGAAACTCCTGAAATTAGAAAACTCAGTAAAAGTGATTATTTAGGCCTGGCAGCCAAAGGTTTCTTACTTAATTTTATAAATGTGGGGGTTTTGGGCTTCTGGCTGGGCCTGGTCATTGTTTTTACACCAAAAATGAACATGGAAACCAACAGGATTATCATTTTTTTCTCTTCTGTTTTGGGAACATATTTAATTATTGATATCCTTAAAATTCTTCTGGCAAAAAAGCTGAACCACCAGTTAACTCCTAACCGTATTTATTTTATGAAGCGGGGCATTAGTGTTTTACTTGTTTTCTTTGGTGGGATTCTTATTTTCCAGGGAGCTTTTCCAGATCAGGCCGGTGAAATTAAGGATCAGATCGAAACTATTGCCGAAAATGGCAATTTTCGGGATATCATTACAAAACATTTAGATGTTTAGTACCAGAAGTATTATAAAACAAAAAAGCTCCCTCGGTTAAAAGGAAGCTTTCTGGAGGCATCGAGCGGATTCGAACCGCTGTACAAGCTTTTGCAGAGCTCTGCCTAGCCACTCGGCCACGATGCCATTTTCTGGATGGCAAATGTAATAAAAATTTAAGTTCTAAAACTAATATCTAACGGGATTTAGTCCTGCTAACTGTTACCATCGCCACATTTCCGCCAATTGGTGGGTTAATTTTAGAAACTTCAACTTTTACCTTTTGCACAAGCAAAATTTCCTTAAGCGTTCGGTTGATAATCCTTTCTGCCACATTTTCAAGTAGTTTGGACCGTATGGCCATTTCTTCTTTTACAATTTTATTTAAGTGCACATAATCTATAGTGTCACCAAGATCATCAGTTATGGAAGAACGGGATAAATCTCCTTTTACGCTTAAATCTACCCGGTAATCGCTTCCTATTTTCCCTTCTTCGACCAGACAACCGTGATAAGCAAATACTCTAATATTTTTAAGCTTTATTTTTCCCACCTCTGTTTTTTTACAAATATAACTGCTGAAGATATTTCTGCTATGATTTTGGTTCTTTAATTCTGATAAAATTTAAGAAAATAATATATTCTTATCCTTCCCGAATATTCGTGGACATCTTATTTTTGGTAACTTTGCTCATTATTTATATACAACTATGTCTGAAGCAAAAAGATCCCTCAACTTTATTGAGCAAATTATAGAAGAAGATCTAAAATCTGAATATAAAAAAGAAGATCTGAAATTTCGTTTTCCACCAGAACCCAATGGATACTTGCATATAGGCCATGCCTCGTCCATTTGTCTTAATTTTGGGTTGGGGGAGAAATATAATGCTCCTGTTAATCTACGTTTTGACGATACCAATCCTATTAAGGAAGAACAGGAATTTGTAGATGCCATAAAGCGGGATGTAGAATGGTTAGGCTTTAAATGGGCAAAGGAATGTTATGCTTCAGATTATTTTCAGCAGCTTTATGACTGGGCGGTTGAACTTATTAAAGAAGGTCACGCTTACGTAGACAGTCAGGCTTCAGAAGCTATTGCTGAACAAAAAGGTACACCAACAGAGCCTGGAAAGGAAAGCCCATACCGAAACCGTTCCGTAGAAGAGAATCTCGAGTTGTTTGAACAAATGAAGAATGGCCAAACAGCTGAAGGTGCTCACGTTTTACGGGCTAAAATAGATATGGCTTCTCCAAATATGTTAATGCGAGATCCCGTGATGTATAGGATTTTACATAAGAATCACCATCGTACAAAAGATTCCTGGAAAATCTATCCTATGTACGACTGGGCGCATGGTGAAAGCGATTTCATCGAGCGGGTATCCCATTCATTCTGTACGCTGGAATTTCTTCCGCACAGGGAATTATATAATTGGTTTGTGGAGAAAGTGAGTAAACCAGGAGAACTTAAACCTAAACAAAGAGAATTTGCCCGTAGAAATTTAAGTCATACTGTAGTTAGCAAGAGAAAATTGTTGCAGCTTGTAGAAAAAGGAGTGGTAAAATCCTGGGATGATCCAAGAATGCCGACTATTTCAGGTTTAAGAAGAAGAGGATATACACCTGATTCTATTCGCAATTTTGCTGAATCTATTGGAGTAGGGAAGCGCGAAAATATAATTGATGTTGCCCACCTGGAGTTTTGTGCCAGAGAAGATTTAAATAAAACTGCACCACGTGTGATGGCCGTTTTAGATCCCGTAAAACTTGTGATTACCAATTACGAGGAAGGGAAGGAAGAATGGCTGGAAGCAGAAAATAATCCTGAAGATGAGAGTGCAGGTACACGAAAATTGCCATTTTCGAGGGAGCTTTATGTTGAGCAGGAAGATTTTAAGGAAAGCGCTAACCGCAAATTCTTCAGGCTTACATTAGGGAAGGAAGTGAGGCTTAAAAACGCTTATATCATCAAAGGTGAAGAAGTTATTAAAGATGATAATGGTAATATTGTGGAAATTCATTGTACTTATGATCCTAAAAGTAAAAGCGGAAGCGGTAGCCCCGAATCACTTCGGAAGGTAAAGGGAACACTACACTGGGTTTCTGTAAAACACGCTATTGAAGCTGAAGTTAGGCTTTATGATCGTCTTTTTTCTGAAGAAACACCAGATGCTGATAAAGAGAAGGATTTTGTAGATCTCATTAATCCGGAATCGTTACAGGTTATCAAAGGTTACCTGGAACCAAGTTTGCAGGAAGCCGGTGTGGAAGAAAAAGTTCAGTTCCAGCGTATAGGTTATTTTTGTGTGGATAAAGAATCAACAAAACAAAAGCTTATTTTTAATAGAACCGTCACCCTACGTGATTCCTGGGCTAAGAAGTCGGGTGATTAAACTTATCCCAAGGGCCTGGTTTTAAGAAGACTTTAGCAAAGGAAATATACATATTAACCGGTTATTAACAGGGTAAGGATGGCTTATATCCTATCTTTGTGTTAAGTAATAACTAAATCAACACAAGAACTATGGCAAATACAGGAAGCACTTTACTCGCATTAATTACAGGAGCTGCTATTGGAGCAGGAGTAGGATTGTTGTATGCTCCCGGAAGTGGGGAAGAAACCAGAAAGAAGATTAAAAAAGATGCTGAAAAAGCTCAAAAGGATCTAAATAAACGATATAAAGAGACTTCTTCTAATTTAACAGAAAAAGCAAAAAAAGCTCGCACTGATTTTGAAACCCGACTTGAAGAAACTCTTTCTTCAGCCAGTTATAAGGCAGATGATATCTTATCTGCAATGGAATCAAAACTTGAAGAATTAAGAAAACAAAATGCTAGGTTGCAGAAGGATGCTAAAAGTAGTAGTTCAGATACTTCGAGTCATGTTAAAGCCGGAGATTCCGCAGTAGGAGGAGGTACCACTGGAAAAGCCGTAGTATAATTAGCTTATGGCATTTGAAAAATTAAGCGACAGTATAGAGGAACTTAAGAAAGATGCCCGGTCTTTTGCAGATAGCAATGCTGAGTACTATAAACTTAAAGCCTTTAAAGGAGGAGTAAAAGGAGTCACAGCTGTTGTGAATCTTTTACTCATTTTATTTTTCGGTGTTTTCGCTTTAATTTTTATTTCAATTGCAGGCGCTATTGCTATAAGTGTAGCAATTGATTCCCCCAGTGCAGGTTACTGGATTGTAGGTGGATTTTACGTTTTGCTGGTAATTCTTATAGTACTTCTAAGAAAGAAGATTGGACGGGTGATTTTAACTAAAGCGTCTGAATCCTTTTTTAAATAACCTATTATGGGAAAGAAATATACTTCTTACGATCAGATAGACAGAGATTTAAAAATATTAAAACTTCAGACAGATATTGATAAGGAAGAAGTAAAGCTCAGTGTAGATCAGGTGAAATCTAATATTTCTCCTGCCGCACTTGGAAGTGATCTGTTTGGATCTATGATACAAAAAGCTCTTATTTTGAAGGCGCTTTCCAAAATGTTCGGGATTAAGAAATTGGTTGCCAGTTCAAAGAAATAATAAAACAGCTGAACAAAAACTAGAATATAAAAAAGCCTCTGATTTTCTTTTCAGAGGCTTTTCTGGTTTTGAACTTTTCTTTCTATGGTAGCGATCACCTAGGATTGATTATCCTCCTCATCATCTTCCGTTTCCCGGTAAATGGTATCTGTATCTGTAGATTTCTTTAAATTTTCCTTGTTCTTTTCCTTCATTGCTTCGCCTATCTGATTAGAGGCAGTAAATGAGGCAACCATATTGTTCAGCATTTCGCTACCAGCCTGCGGCGAATTCGGTAATAAAATAAGATTACTATTGGTTTGTTCTCCAATGGCTTGTAAAGTGTCGTAATGTTGTGTCACCACGATAAGGGCAGATGCTTCCTGAGAATTTATCCCAACATTGTTCAAAACATCTACGCTTTCTTCAAGTCCGCGGGCAATTTCACGCCGCTGGTCTGCAATTCCCTGGCCCTGCAAGCGTTTGCTCTCTGCTTCTGCACGAGCTTTTGCAACTATCTTTATCCTGTCTGCTTCAGCTACAAATTCCGCTGCTACTTTTTCCCTTTCCGCAGCATTTATACGGTTCATTGCGGCTTTAACCTGAACATCGGGATCTATATCTGTCACCAAAGTTTTAATAATATCATACCCATAATCCTGCATCGCCTGGTTCAATTCCCGGTTTACGGCAACTGCTATGTCATCTTTACGCTCAAAAACGTCATCCAGCTTCATTTTAGGTACTTCTGCGCGCACAACGTCAAAAACATAAGCTGTTATCTGGTCGTGCGGACTTTCGAGCTTGTAAAACGCGTCATATACGTTTGACTTTACTACCTGAAACTGTACCGAAATCTTCAGCTTAACGAAAACATTATCTTTTGTCTTTGTTTCTACAAGTACGTCCAATTGTTGCACCTTCAGGTTTATCCTGCCGGCAATACGGTCGATAATTGGAATTTTGAAGTGCAGACCGGAATTTTTTATACTTAAAAACCTTCCGAAACGTTCCAGAATTGCTGCAGATTGTTGTTTTACGGTAAATACTCCTGAAAAGATGATTACAAGAACAATTAGTCCAAGTAAGGGTAATAAAATGTAGCCCGCCATTATTTGTAAGAATTAGAAATTATCTCTGTAAGATAGTAAATAAAGGCTGACTGTGCAGTGGCAAAAAAAGTGAATAAGAAACCCGGATTATTAGTCCGGGTTCCAAATATGTTGCGTCGAGCGGAGTCGAGACGCTTCTTAATTTTTGAAAAATTTTTATTCCAGTGTGGAAATTGCTTTTTGAATTCTGGTAATTGTTTCTTCTTTTCCAATAAATTCAGCGATCACATAAAGGTCTGGTCCCTGCATTGCACCTACCAGGGCAAGACGGAAAGGCTGCATCACTTTTCCAAAACCGACTTCTTTTTGCCCAATCCATTCCTTTACGGTTTCCTGAATATTTCCAGATGTCCAGTCTTCAGTATTTTCCAGTACAGGAATAAGTTCTTCCATTAAAGCGCCGGTATCTTCTTTCCAGGCTTTTTTAGAATTCTTAGGATCGTAGGAAGTAGGGGAGGTAAAAAAGAAATGTCCCTGCTCCCATAAATCCTCAACAAAAACAGCGCGTTCTTTTATAAGATTCACCACATTTTTTACATAATCTTCTTCCGGAGAAAATCCTTTTTTCTTGAGTAACTTCTGAAATTCAGAAGCTAAAAAGGTATTATCTGCTTCCTGAAGGTAATGTTGCTGAAACCATTTTGTCTTTTCAGGATCAAATTTTGCTCCTCCTTTATGTACACGGGAAAGCTCAAAAGCTTCTACCAGTTCATCAATCTTAAAGAACTCCCTTTCGGTACCCGGATTCCAGCCTAAAAAGGCGAGCATATTGGTCACTGCTTCGGGGAAATATCCTTCTTCCCGATATCCTGAAGAGATTTCACCAGACTTAGGATCTTTCCATTCCAGTGGAAATACGGGGAATCCCATTTTATCACCGTCACGTTTACTCAGTTTACCTTTTCCCTGTGGCTTTAGAATAAGTGGTAAATGCGCAAAAACAGGAGCCTGCCAGCCAAAGGCGCGATATAACATTATATGTAAAGCCAGGGACGGTAACCATTCTTCACCTCTAATTACATGAGTAATTTCCATTAAATGATCGTCCACAATATTTGCCAGGTGATAAGTGGGCATGCCATCACTCTTGTACAAAACTTTATCATCTAAAATGCTGGTGTCTATCTCCATTGCACCTCGAATCTCATCTTTTATATGCAAAGTCTCATTTTCAGGAGATTTAAAACGTACCACAAAAGGCTCGTCCGCATCCAGTTTTTCCTGAATTTCTTTTTCTGAAAGTGAGATAGAATTTGACAGTTTTTCCCTGTTATGCCAGTTGTAAATAAAGGTTTTTCCTTTGGCTTCATGGTCTTTTCTATGATCATCAAGCGCTTCAGCAGTATCAAAAGCATAGTATGCGTTTCCGGAAGCTATCAGCTTTTCAGCATATTCTTTATACATTTCTTTCCGCTCACTCTGGCGGTAAGGACCAAAATCGCCTTCTTTGCCGGGACCTTCATCAAACGGAATTCCGCACCAGTTTAAGGCTTCAACAATATAATCTTCAGCACCTTCAACATATCGGTTTTGATCTGTATCTTCAATGCGAAGAAGAAAATCACCTTTATGTTTTTTTGCAAATAAATAATTAAATAAAGCTGTTCTCACCCCGCCTATATGTAGAGGTCCTGTTGGACTGGGAGCAAAACGTACACGCACTTTAGTGGCCATAGAATTAGATTTTAACAGCAAAGATACAACCTTAATTATGCAATCCTAAATCATTTGGAATTTGAGTTTTGCTGTAAAATTCATAAGATATTCAGGTTGAATTAATTGATCTAAATTTATTGTAATTTTGTTGTATAAACAGTAGGATGGAAGATGGATCATTTTAAGAAGATACAGGAGAAGCTGGAGGGTTTTATACGTAAGTATTATTTCAATTTATTACTGAAGGGTGCTATTCTTTTTGTTACGGTTGGTCTTCTTTATTTTTTGCTTATCCTTGGGATAGAATATTTCTTCTGGCTCAATAGCTTCGGAAGAGCGGTATTATTCTGGCTTTTTATTGCCGTTGAAGCACTTTTGCTTGCCAAATTTATTCTCATTCCGCTTTTTAAATTACTTAAACTTTCTGAAGGTTTAAATAAAATTGAGGCATCCAGGCTTATAGGCCGGCACTTTCCTGAAGTGAATGATAAACTTCTTAATGTACTTCAGCTTAAAGAAAATTCCAGCCAGTCCGATCTTCTGTTGGCGAGTATAGATCAAAAGGCCAAAGATCTTCAGCCTGTTCCGTTTACTTCTGCAGTAAATTATAAGAGTAGTTTGAGGTATGCGAAATTTGCCATTTTTCCGGTTGTAATTGTACTGGCATTACTTTTTACCGGCAATTCTTCATTTTTTTCTGAAAGTTATGCGCGGGTAAGTAATTACAATACCGCCTACGAACCGCCGGCACCATTTCTATTCCATATTCAAAATAAGAATCTAAAGGTGGAAGAGGATAAGGATTTGCGTTTGGTGGTGGAAACTACCGGGAAAGTGATACCCGAAAATGTTTCTATTCATTTTAATGATCAAACCTATTTTCTCAAATCTGAAACTCCCGGATTGTTCGAATTTACTTTTAAGAGATTGAGTGAAAATTTCAATTTTCATATTTCCAGTAATGGAGTTAAATCACCAACTTATGAAGTTGAAGTAATAGAAGTTCCAAAGTTGCTGAATTTTGATATGGCGATGGACTATCCTGCTTATACAGGAAAAAGGGATGAAATTATTGCCGGAACTGGCAATGCTAGTATTCCTGAAGGAACTAAAATCAGTTGGAAATTTAATACGAGAAACACAAAGCAGGTTAACCTGGAATACGCAGATACCGTGGTCTCTGTTTCTTCATTGAAACCAGTCTTTGATTATAATCAGCAGGTTTTTTCTGATTTTCCGTACGAACTGAGTACATCGAATGAACAGATAAATGATTACGAAAAACTTCAGTATAGAATTGAAGTTATTAAAGATGAGTATCCGGAAATAGAGGTAGAGCAGAAAATTGACAGCCTAAACAATACCACCCGTTATTTACGCGGAAGGATTTCTGACGATTACGGACTCTCCAGACTTGAACTTGTCTATTACAAAGAGGGAAAAGAAGAGGAGGCCGAAAATTGGCAAATTTCGACCTCCTCTCAGAATTTCGATGAATTCCTGCTCACTTTTCCAGGAGAGATAGGTCTGGAAAAAGGTACTGACTATCATTACTACTTCAGAGTTTATGATAATGATGCTATAAATGGGGCTAAAAGTACTAAGAGTGAAGTTTTTTCCTACAGAGAACGCTCTTTGGAGGAAATTGAAGCTGAAAAACTTCAAAATCAAGGAAAGTCCATTGAAAATTTGTCTCAGGGGCTGGAGAAAATGGAAAAGTCTGAACAGGACTTGGAAGAAATTTCAAGACTTCAGAAGGAGAATGAAAAGTTAGATTATAATCAGCGGAAGAAAATCGAAGATTTCATCAACAGGCAAAAAAGGCAATCGGAGTTAATGCAAAACTATTCTAAAAAGCTAAAAAAGAGCCTGGAAAAGACAGATGATAAAAATGACAATTTTCGGCAGGAACTGGAGCGAAGAACAGATAAAAATGAAGAACGGCTTCAAAGAAATGAGCAACTTTTAAAAGAACTTGAGGAAATTTCAGAGAAAATTAATCGTGAAGAGCTGGGACAAAAGCTGGAGCAATTATCGAAGCAAAATCAGAATCAAAAACGAAACCTGGAACAGTTGCTTGAACTTACCAAACAATATTATGTAGAGGAAAAGAAGCAAAAGTTGAGTAGGGATTTGGAAAAACTCGCCGAAGAGCAGGAAAGTTTAGCAGAGAGTGAGGAGAACAGTGCAGAGGCGCAGGAAGAAATCTCCAAAAAATTTGAAGAGTTTCGGGAAGAAATGGATCAATTGGAAAAAGA
The DNA here is from genome assembly GCF_031846515.1 of Autumnicola lenta. Lineage (NCBI taxonomy): Bacteria > Pseudomonadati > Bacteroidota > Flavobacteriia > Flavobacteriales > Flavobacteriaceae > Autumnicola > Autumnicola lenta. The sequence goes on along the minus strand of NZ_JAVRHO010000014.1, from coordinate 59,107 downwards.
CAATGAAGCCTTAAAATCTCCTAAAGAATTGGGAAGGGAAGAAGTGGATGAAGAAAGCATTCAAAAGGAACAGAAGGAAGCTTCTGAAGAATTAGAACAGGGAAATAAAGAAAACGCAAAGGAAAAGCAGAAAAATGCTGCTAAGAAAATGCAGGAGATGAGCCAAAAGATGCAGATGCAAAGTATGCAGCAGGAAGGCGAACAGTTAGATGCTGATATTAATACATTACGGCAGATTCTGGATAACCTGGTCACTTTTTCTTTTGAACAGGAGAACCTTCTTAATAATTTTCAGGAGATAGATCAGGATAATCCTGTTTATGCAGCGAGGCTAAAAAGGCAAAATGTTTTACGTGAACATTTCAATCATATTGACGACAGCCTCTATACACTGGCTTTAAAAAATCCTATGATTAATGAGGAAATCACCTCAAACTTAACAGATATAGAATATGATATCGACAAAGCTTTAGAGCGTTTATCTGAAAATCAGATTTCTCAGGGTACAGCGAGTCAACAATATGTGGTTACCAGGTCCAACAACCTCGCTTATCTTTTAAGTCAGATTCTTTTGGGAATGCAGCAACAGGCAAATCCGAAAATGGGAAAGGGTAAAGGCGGAGAAGAAATGCAATTGATGGACATTATCAAGAAACAGCAGGATTTGATGGGGGAGATGAAGGAAGGTATGAAAGGGGAACAAAAAGGTCAAAAGGAAGGAGAAGGGCAGCAGAGTAATGGTGAAGGAGGCGAAGGAATGAACGGTGATCTTTTTGAGATTTATAAGCAGCAAATGGAGTTGCGGGAAAATCTGGAAAGGTTATTGGAAGAAGAAGGGAATAACGGGAATGGAGATAAGTTGAGGAAAGACATGGAAGAACTGGAAGAACAACTTCTGGAAAAAAAGTTTGATCCTCAAAACCTTGAGAGAATGTTGAATTTGGAACATGAATTAATGAAGTTCCAGGATGCCAAACTACAACAGGGGGAGGATAATAAAAGGACTTCAGAAAGTAATATCAGGGAGTTCAATAATGACGCTAAAGATCAAAATCTTAAGGCAAAAGAATATTTTAATTCCACAGAAATTTTAAATCGACAAATCTTACCTTTGCGGCAAATTTACAAGGTAAAAGTAAAGCAATATTTTGATGGAGGGAGTGATTAATTTTTACGGAGAAAATGATTTCGAACTGGAGAATGAGAATGATTTTTCTAGATGGATTGAGAAAGTAATTTATTCTGAAGAAAAGAAGCTTGACGAAATCAGTTTTATTTTTTGTAATGATGAATATCTCCATAAGATCAATTTACAATATTTGAACCACGACACTTTTACTGATATCATTAGTTTTGATAATACAGTAGGTAATTTATTGGGAGGAGATATATTCATTAGCACCGACAGGGTAGCTGAAAATGCCATGGATTATAATGTAGATTTTGATGAGGAATTAAAAAGAGTTATTATACACGGGGTGTTGCATCTTTGTGGATATAAGGATAAATCTGAAAGTGAAAGCGCTTTGATGCGACAAAAAGAAAACGAAAAAATGGAATTGTTCCACGTGGAACAATAACTGTAAAAAGAAGAAATTGAATGTTTGAAAAGGAATATGATGTTATAGTTGTTGGAGCGGGTCACGCAGGGAGTGAGGCTGCGGCTTCTGCTGCTAATTTGGGTTGCAAAACTCTTCTTGTAACAATGAATTTGCAGAATATTGCGCAAATGAGTTGTAATCCTGCAATGGGCGGGATCGCTAAAGGACAAATTTTAAGGGAGATTGATGCTCTTGGCGGCTATAGCGGATTGGTTAGTGACACCAGCGCGATTCAGTTTAAGATGCTTAATAAATCAAAAGGACCTGCGATGTGGAGTCCAAGGGTGCAGAGCGATAGAATGCGTTTTTCTGAAGACTGGCGGATAAGATTGGAACAAACTGCGAATCTGGATTTTTACCAGGAAATGGTTGCTGGTTTAATAATAGAAAATGGAAAAGTAACAGGAGTTAAAACTTCCCTTGGACTTGAAATAAAAGGAAAGTCTGTAGTATGTACTAACGGAACTTTTTTAAATGGGCTTATTCATATAGGGGATAAAAATTTTGGTGGAGGAAGAGCAGGGGAGAGAGCTGCTACCGGTATAACAAAAGATCTTATTGAAGCAGGATTTGAAGCTGGCAGAATGAAAACCGGAACACCTCCTCGTGTAGACGGAAGGTCTTTGGACTATTCAAAAATGGTGGAGCAGCCAGGGGATGAAAATCCTGGTAAGTTCTCTTATTTGGATGAAACAAAGCCGCTGCAAAAACAGAGGTCTTGTCATATGACTTATACTTCTAATGAAGTTCATGAAATTTTAAAAGAAGGTTTTGACAGATCACCTATGTTTAACGGAAGAATTAAAAGCATTGGTCCAAGGTATTGTCCTTCTATAGAAGATAAAATAAATCGTTTTGCAGATAAGGATCGGCATCAGCTTTTTGTGGAACCAGAAGGATGGAATACTGTCGAGGTTTATGTAAATGGCTTCTCTACTTCATTACCGGAAGATGTACAATTTAAAGCATTAAAATCTGTTGGGGGTTTTGAGAATGTAAAATTCTTTCGTCCGGGGTATGCGATCGAATATGATTATTTTCCGCCTACTCAATTAAAGCATACACTCGAGACAAAATTGGTTGAAGGTTTATACTTTGCAGGACAAATTAATGGTACGACAGGATATGAAGAAGCAGCTTGCCAGGGATTAATGGCAGGAATAAATGCGGCTTTAAAAGTACAGGAAAGAGAGGAATTCATAATACAAAGGAATGAAGCTTACATTGGTGTTTTAATCGACGATTTAATCACAAAGGGAACAGAGGAGCCGTATCGAATGTTTACGTCGAGAGCAGAATACAGAACTTTGCTGAGACAGGATAATGCTGATTTTCGTTTAACAGAACGCTCTTATAATTTAGGTCTTGCTTCTGAAAAGCGAATGTTTCGCATGGAAGAGAAAAAGAAAAAGTCTATGGAGTTTGTTACTTTTTTAAAGGAGCAAAGTGTAACTCCCGAATATTCTAATCCGGTTCTTGAAGACAATAGTTCAGCTTTAATGAAGCAAAGTGATAAGATTTTCAAGATCTTTTCAAGGCCTAATATAGCTATGTCCGATATTCGATATTTTCCCGGGGTTGAAGAGTATATTCAGGAGCATGATCTTAACGAAGAGGAGCTGGAACAAACAGAAATTCAGGTGAAGTACTCAGGATATATAGAAAAGGAAAAGAATAATGCAGATAAGCTCAACCGACTTGAGGATATGAAAATTCCGAAGAATTTTGATTATTCCAAGATAAAATCTATGTCTTTTGAAGCACGGGAAAAACTGAACAAGATTCAGCCTACTTCAGTTTCTCAGGCATCAAGAATAAGCGGAGTAAGTCCAAACGATGTTTCAGTTTTGCTGGTATATATGGGAAGATAATTTGAAATTGTTCCACGTGGAACTATGACTCTAATTTCTATTATTAAATTTTTATTCTCTTTATGGCTGACCAAAAATTTTTTCTTTCCTGTAAAGACTATCTTGTTTCAGGGGAAGAATTCGATCTTTTCTGGAGTGATAAGTATGAAATTCTTGAAACAAAACCTGCTCCACTAGATCTCTCTTTTTATTACTCCAGTGACAATTATATTTCCCATACAGATTCCAAAGAAACGTTTAGAGAAAAATTATATCAGCGGGTAAAAAATTTTATGCTGAACAAAAAGCTGGGATGGATAAAGAAATATAAAATGTCCGGCAAATTATTAGATGTTGGTGCTGGTACTGGTGATTTTTTAATTGAAGCAAAGAAGCAGGGGTTTACAGCTTATGGAGTAGAGCCAAACGAAACAGCTAGGGGAGTGGCTTTTCATAAAGATGTGAATTTGGAAAAAAGCTTTAAGGATCTTGAAGATACTAACTTTGACGTTATTTCTATGTGGCATGTTCTGGAGCATATCCCAGATCAGGAAAAAGAAATTACTTCGCTATACAATTTATTAACTGAAGATGGAATTTTAATAGTAGCTGTTCCCAATTTTAAAAGTTATGATGCTACTTTTTATAAAGAATATTGGGCAGGTTATGATGTGCCCCGCCATCTTTATCATTTTTCTCAAAATGGTCTCACCTCGTTTTTTTTTGACAACAACTTTGAGCTGGTAGAAAAGCGTCCGCTTATTTTCGATTCCTATTATGTAAGTTTACTTTCTGAAAAACATAAGACGGGATCATGGAATTATTTCCGGGCATTCTACACCGGCCTTAAGTCAAATATGAGAGCTCGATCCTCTTCTGAATATTCCTCTCTAGTTTATTTCTTTAGAAAAAGACAAAAACCTTAAATAAAGCTTTATTTAAGGTTTTTGGCAATAAAAACATATAACGACCTGCTTTGGGGGAGAAAGGCTTGAAAAAAGCTTCTAATGGGATGAGTTTTTATAGAATAAGTTTATTTGTGTTTACATAAGAATCATTATTTCTTATAAATACTATTATTATTCTTATATCGGACTTCAGTGGAAATATTTATTTACTTTCTTACATTTGCGCCAAATTAAATTTTAAGAAAATAAGAACATGAAAAAAATTTTAGCAATTCTGGTTTTAGGAATTTTTATGACTTCCTGTAATCAGGAAAAAACAGCATATGTTGATACTTCAAAATTAATTCAGGAGTATAAGGAGATGAAAGATGTGGAGGCGGAATTTACAGCTAAGTCAGATTCTGTAAGACAACAATTGGATGCCGCTGCCAGCGAATTTCAAAAACAAGTTCAGGAATACCAGGCTAACATGAATACTATGAGCCAGACTGAACGCCAGGAGAAAGAACAGGAATTAATGAGACAGCAGCAAATGTTACAGCAACAGCAACAAAGCCAGGGTGGTCAATTACGCGCCCAAAGTGATGCTGCCGTAGATTCTATTGTAAGTAAAGTTAAAGATTACGTACAGGATTATGGTCAGGAAAACGGTTACACCTACATTTTTGGTTCTAATGATGCTGCTAACAGTATTATGTTTGCGAAGGATGGAAAGGATTTAACTGAAGAAATTCTTGAAAAATTAAATGCAGATTACGAGACTGAATAAATATTATTCTTTGTTACAAAATTTAAGCCTCAGTTTGACTGGGGCTTTTTTGATTTTGAAAAGAATGGATCACTACTCTTCAGCAGCGAAGTTAATTTTGTAGTTTTTCCTCAAAGCAATAGTGCCGAAAATTGCCGTTTTCGCTAGGCCGCCTTTTTGTGCAGAAATCGTGTAAGTTTAATTGAAAGATCGGTAAAAATAATTTTTGCATTCCCGTTTCTCTCTATATGATAAGCTGCTTCCTCTAGGGCCTGAGAAATTGGGATAATATTACCACCATGTATGAATGGTGCAAAATTTTCTAATTTAAAATTTGGTGTCTCAGGTAAAAGATAAACTAAACCTTCGGCTTTATAATTCATCATTAATGCCTGCCGGAAAAAATCTATACAAAATTCCAAAAAGCTCTTCTGAGTTTCTCTTCCCAAAGCGGCAATTTCTTCGCTCCAGCTAATTAATTCCAGAACTGTAGCTTTATTTCCTTTAGCTTTAAAAGCTGTTCGAACCCATTGTATAAACCATTTTTCGAACTGTTCATCACCAGATTTTTTCTCGTAAATGTGAATGGCATTAGTGTAGCTTCCATTGGCCTGATGTGCCGTTTTTAGTGCTTCACTTTTGTCACAATCATATTTATCTATTAAAGCCTGGGCAATGTCTGCTTCAGCTAAAGGAGGAAAGTGGAGGGTTTGGCACCGGGAACGTATCGTTTGTATAATTTGTTCCTCATCTTCGGTTATCAGGATAAAAAGTGTCTTATTCGGCGGTTCTTCAATTAATTTAAGCAGTTTATTCGCCGCTGCAGTATTAATTTTTTCAGCCATCCAAATAAGCATCACCTTAAATCCACCTTCATAAGATTTTAGGGAAAGCGACTTCACAATGTCTTGTGCTTCATCTACACCAATCTGTCCCTGCTTTTTCTCAATTCCTATTTCCTGATACCAATCGAGTAGATTTGCATAAGGATTGGAGGCAACAAATTTTCTCCATTCTGTAAGAAAATTGGAAGAAACGGGGTGGCTCTTAACCTTATCATTGGTTGCAACAGGAAAAGCAAAATGAAGATCAGGATGCGAAAGATTGTTAAATTTCACGTTGCAAGATGAAACTCCGGAGGAATTTTCACCCTCAGAATTCTGGCAGAGAATATACTGTGCATAAGCGATGGCCATAGGAAGCGTTCCGCTGCCCTTTTTTCCTACAAATAACTGCGCATGTGGAATCCTGCTCCTGTCTGCAGTAGTTGTAAGATGTTTCTTTATGTGCGGTAAACCTATTATATTGGAGAAAAGCATAAGCAAATATATAATTTATATGCTCTTTTATATCTTCGGAAAAAATTATATTTGTAATAAGACCGCCCTCAGAAAGGGCAATTATCAATAAATCTATTTAACACAGCTAAACAAACAGCGGTGTAGATTGTAAAAAATAAAAATTAGATGAAAACATTAGACGATTACAACTTCAAAGATAAACAGGCGTTAATAAGGGTAGATTTTAATGTACCTTTAAATGAAGACCTGGAGGTTACAGATAATAACCGTATTGAGGCAGCAAAACCAACTATTCTGAAAATTCTTGAAGATGGAGGAAGTGTGGTACTTATGTCGCACCTGGGAAGACCTAAAGGAAGAGAAGAAAAGTTTTCATTGCGGAATGTTGTAGAGGAAGTAGCCAAGGTTATTGGGGTAAAGCCAAAGTTTGTTGAGGATTGTATTGGGGAGGATGTGAAAAAAGCTGCTTCTGATCTTAAACCGGGAGAAATTCTGCTTCTTGAAAACCTGCGTTTTCATGATGAAGAAACCAAAGGAGATAAAGAATTTGCAAAAAAGCTGTCTGAGTTTGGAGATATATATGTGAATGACGCTTTTGGTACGGCACACCGGGCACACGCTTCTACAACCATTGTAGCTCAGTTTTTCGATAAAAAATGCTTTGGATATTTATTGGCTAAAGAAATAAAAAGTCTTGATAAGGTTTTAAATAGCAAAGAGAAACCTGTAACTGCTGTTTTAGGAGGAGCAAAAGTATCTTCAAAAATTACAGTTATTGAGAATATTCTGGACAAGATCGATCATCTTATCATTGGAGGTGGGATGACATATACCTTCATTAAAGCCCAGGGAGGTAAAATTGGTACATCTCTTGTGGAAGATGATAAACAGGAATTAGCTTTGGAAATACTTAAAAAAGCCAAAGAAAAAGGGGTTCAGGTACATTTACCGGTAGATTCGATTATTGCAGATAGTTTTTCTGAACAGGCCAGTACCCAGATTGAACGTGTAGACGAAATTCCTGATGGTTGGATGGGTCTTGATGTAGGACCAGAAACGTTAAGAAATTTTTCAAAAGTAATTTCAGATTCTAAAATTATCCTTTGGAATGGACCACTGGGAGTTTTTGAAATGGATGCTTTTGCAAAAGGAACAATAGAATTAGGTAAAGCCATAGCAGAAGCTACTGAAAAAGGGGCTTTTTCTCTTGTAGGTGGTGGAGATTCTGTCGCGGCAGTTAAGAAATTTGGTTTGGAAGACCGGGTTAGTTATGTATCTACCGGAGGTGGAGCAATGTTGGAAATGCTGGAGGGAAAATCCTTGCCGGGAATAGAAGCAATAGGTAAATAAAATAATGTGTGTAGACTATGGACTATGCAGAATAACTGGAAATGATGATTAGAAGGGGAATGTTGATCATCTTCTCACTTATAGCACTTAACACTTATGCGCAAAATGGGAAGAAAAAGCAGGTGGAGAAAACAAATTTTAGAGTTCAGATTTTTCAGAAATCTGTTGACACTGAAATTGAACTGGCTGAACCTGACCCCGAATTTAAAAACAGAATCCCGATCTCTGCTATAGTTCGGGATTCTTCAACTGTGGCATTAAAAGATCTGCCCCGTGCACGTAAAATAGATTCTATTTGGAAACAGGAACTTACAAATTCTGATCTGTTTGAAACAATGCATAAAAGTGTTCTCGAACAGGATTATTCAGAAGTAGTTTATACTGAGCTTCCAACAGATACCCTTAAAGCGCGGCTTAAGAACCTTAATGCCAGAACTCCTTTTAATATTGAATATAATCCAAGTCTGGAAAGTGTAATAAAATCTTATCTAAAGCGCAACAAGCATGCTATGGAGCGCCTTATGGCATTGAGTGACTATTATTTTCCTCTTTTTGAGCAGGAACTGGACCGCTATGATATTCCGTTGGAGATAAAATACCTTGCAATAGTAGAATCTGCACTTAATCCTAGAGCAAGATCAAGAGTTGGGGCTACTGGATTGTGGCAGTTTATGTTCCCTACGGGTAAAATGTTCGATCTTGATGTTAGTTCTTATGTAGATGAGCGTATGGATCCGGTAAAATCTACTGAAGCAGCAGCACAATATTTAGCAAGTTTATATAAGACTTTTGGGGATTGGGATCTTGTTCTCGCTTCATACAATTCCGGTCCGGGGAATGTTGCAAAAGCGATACGCAGGAGTGGAGGATCTGTTGATTATTGGGATCTAAGAAGATATCTTCCACGTGAAACAGCAGGTTATGTGCCCGCTTTCCTGGCAACTTTATATCTTTTTGAGTATGCCGAAGAACACAATTTTCAGCCCAATCGACCCGATGTCGCTTATTTTGAAACTGATACCATAAGGGTAAAAGAAATGCTGAGTTTTGACCACATTTCAAAAATTACCGGAGTTGATAAAAATATGCTGCAATTTTTAAATCCGAGTTATAAGCTTGATGTCATTCCTTTTGTAAAGGATGAAAATTATACGCTAAGGCTTCCCAGGCCTTCAACCGGTGCGTTTGTTTCGAACGAAGCTGCGATATATGAATATGTTTCAAGTGATTTAGAGAAGGAAAAAGAAAACCTTCCGCAGTATGTGAAAACAGAAGAGCGGATTAGATATCGTGTTAGAAGCGGAGATTATTTGGGTCGTATTGCTGAAAAATATGGAGTTGGTGTAAGCGAAATTAGAAAATGGAATAATTTAAGAAGTAATAATTTAAGAATTGGGCAGTATCTTACGGTATTTCCAAGGAAACCTGTTGTAGCACAGCAATCAGAAGAGGCTGAAACACGCAATAGCAATAATCCAAAAGTATATAAAGTCAAGAATGGAGATTCTCTTTGGAGTATATCAAAAAAGTTTCCAGGAGTTACGGTACAGAATTTGAGGAGTTGGAATGATATGAATAGTAACACACTTAGACCTGGAATGACATTAAAGATTTCGAAAGGCTGATATCATAATCCAAAACCATCAAAATGAAAAAAAGTTTTCTTCTTCTCCTCAGTATTATATTCTTAGTTTCCTGTAAGAACGATTCCACAGAAAATGAACGTATTCTTTCAGATTCCTCCGGAAATATTAATCAGCTTACTGTAGTAATGGAAAATAACCTTTGGGAGGGTGAAGTAGGTGAAGTGGTAAGAAACCATCTTGCAGCACCTGTAGACGGTTTACCGCAGGAAGAACCTTTATTTTCTTTAAGCCAGATACCACCACAGGCTTTTTCGGGTTTTGTCAGGAAAAATCGCTTGTTTCTGCATGTCGAGAAAGGGACAGAGCGTGCTTTTGGAATTCTACGGGAGGAATACGCTAAACCCCAGACTGGTGTTGTAGTGAAAGGGCAGACGAATGAAGATTTGATTGATGTAATCAAGAAAAACTCTGATAGTATTGTAGAAATTCTTAAGAAAACAGAATTAAAAGAAAAACAGCGTAGGATTGGGAAATCTCTTAAAGATGATGAAATCCTAAAGGAAAAACTTGGAGTGTCCTTGAAGATACCAACAGCTTATCGGTATGCCATGAATGAGGAGGATTTTATATGGATTAGAAAAGAAATTCCAAAAGGATTAATGGAAATTCTTATTTACGAGGTGCCACTTAGAACTATAGAGAATGATACTAATGTAATAGGCAGTATTATCAAAATGCGTGATTCTATTGGAAAGAAATACATACCCGGTCCTGTAGAAGGAACCTATATGCAAACTGAAGAAGCATATGCTCCCTATCTTTTTGAATCAAGTATAGATGGACACTTTGCTTATGAAACCAGAGGAACCTGGGATGTTAAGAATGCTTTTATGGCTGGTCCTTTTGTGAATTATGCAGTAAGAGATGAAGAGAATGACAGATATGTAATTCTGGAAGGTTTTGTGTTTTCCCCGTCTATGGCAAAAAGGGATAATATGTTTGAACTCGATGCGATACTTAGATCAGCTAAAATAGACTAAAATAAAAACCCAACCGGAAGGTTGGGTTTTTTAAAATATCTTTCTTTTTTATTTCCTATCCTCTGGAACATGCTTCGGATCCTGAGTTGCATTTGGATCCTCGTCGTCTTTAGAAGCGTCTTTAAATTCTTTTATACCGCTACCTAACCCTCTCATTAGTTCTGGTATTTTACGTCCTCCGAAAAGGAGAAGTATCACAACTACAATTAAGATAATCTGGGGCGCTCCTATTACTAAGGGTAATATTAATGCGTTCATATTTTTGAGATTTAGTATTGCAAACTTAACAAGAATTCACTAATATAAACGTTAAGAAGTGACAAAATTGTATAAATTTAACTTAGGCTTTGGTGCTTTTTGGGAAACTTGAAATGATTTTGGACCACTTATAAATACAAATTCAGGCAGGATTAACTACAGGATGTTTTTAATTAGCATTCTTTTTTTACTATATCTTTGTATACTATTGAATTTAAATGGCAGATAAATCAAAAAATAAAAGGAAGTTCTCGAAGAAACTTTTGCATAAGTATCGGCTCGTTATTCTTAATGAAGATACTTTTGAAGAAAGGCTTTCTTTTAAACTTACAAGATTAAATGTTTTTGTAACAATAACCCTTAGTGCAATTATATTAATTGCAGCAACCACTTATATTATTGCTTTCACACCTCTAAAAGAATATATTCCCGGTTACTCATCTGCCAAACTTAAGGAGAGGGCGGTGAATCTGGCGTATACTACAGATTCCCTGCAAGGAGTAATTAGAATGAATAATCAATATTTGGGCTCTATAAAAAGCGTACTCACCGGAGATCTTGAAGCTTATGCCTTAAACAGGGATTCTGTTTTGGCAGATTCCGAATATAATCAGGATATGGAAGAGGTTGAACCTTCACGAGCCGATTCTTTGCTGAGGGAACAGGTCGCGCAGGAGGATAAATACAATATTTTACCTGGTGCAACAGAAAATATTAACTTTTCGCTTATTGCACCGGTAAAAGGCTCTATTTCAGAAGAATTTGATGCAGATGAAAAGCATTTCGCCGTAGATGTGGTGGTTGCAAGGAATTCGCCAATAAAATCTATTGCAGACGGGCGTGTCATTTTTTCGGAATGGACTACAGAAACAGGTTACGTAATAATCGTAAAGCACGGGTACGACTTGCTTTCGGTATATAAACATAATGCTTCCCTTACAAAAGAGCAGGGGGATGCTGTAAGAGCAGGAGAAGTAATTGCTACGGCAGGTTCTACAGGAGAATTTACTACTGGACCGCATCTTCACTTCGAATTATGGAATGAAGGAACCCCTGTGGATCCTACAGAATATATAGATTTCAACTAACTATGTCTTTAAAATCTTTAGGAGCAAAAATATTTGCCAAACAAGTGCAAAATAGTATAAGGAAATGGTCTTCTAAGCCTGAGGATACTCAAATGAAGGTTTTCCAGCAGTTAATAGCTAAAGGAAAATACACGGCCTTTGGTAAGGATCATAATTTTAAGCAAATTAAGACTTATAAGGATTTTGCTGAAAATGTGCCGGTGAGGGACTATGAAGAACTAAAATCTTATGTAGACCGTATGGTAGGCGGGGAAGAAAGTGTTCTGTGGCCGGGAAGGCCTCTTTATTACGCCAAGACTTCAGGAACTACAAGCGGTGCAAAATATATACCGCTTACAAAGGATTCTATGCCCACGCATATCAACGCTGCCCGGAACGCTATATTATGTTATATCGCTGAAACCGGAAACTCTTCTTTTGTAGATGGTAAAATGATTTTTTTACAGGGCAGTCCGGAAATGCAGGATAAAAATGGAGTTAAACTCGGAAGGCTCTCAGGAATCGTAGCTCATTACGTTCCCGCATACCTTCAAAAAAACCGACTGCCGAGCTGGGAAACTAATTCTATCGAGGATTGGGAAACTAAGGTCGACGCAATTGTAGAAGAAACCCAAAAGGAGAATATGACCGTTATTAGTGGGATTCCGTCATGGGTGCAAATGTATTTTGAACGCCTGCAGAAGAAAACTGGCAAAAAAGTCGGTGATCTTTTTCCAAACTTCAATTTGTTTATTTATGGCGGAGTCAACTTTGAGCCCTATCGTTCGAAATTTGAAAATCTGATTGGCAGGAAAGTAGATAGCATTGAACTTTATCCCGCTTCTGAAGGATTTTTTGCTTTTCAGGATAAACAGGATGAAAAAGGGATGCTGTTACAGCTGGATTCCGGAATGTTCTATGAATTTATAAAAGCTGAAGAATTTTACAGTAATAATCCGGACAGGCTTAGCATTGGAAAGGTCGAAATTGGCCAAAATTACGTGATGATCGTTTCCACTACGGCTGGATTATGGGCGTATAACGTGGGCGATACCGTTCAGTTCACCTCTACAAAACCATATAGACTTATAGTGTCTGGAAGAATAAAGCATTTTATTTCCGCTTTTGGGGAGCATGTAATTGCTAAGGAAGTAGAAGAAGCTATGCAGATAGCGACATCTGAAACAGATGCCAGAATAAGCGAGTTCACAGTTGCACCGCAAATCACCCCGGGAGGGGAGGAGCTGCCTTATCATGAATGGTTTATAGAATTTGAAAAGGAGCCGGAAGACTTTAAGAAATTCAACGAGATTCTGGATAAATCTATGCAAAAGCAAAATTCTTATTATTTCGATTTGATTGAAGGAAAAATTCTTCAACCTTTGAAAATAACCAAAGTTCCGCGTGATGGATTTCAGAAGTACATGAAATCCATTGGAAAATTGGGTGGGCAGAATAAGCTTCCGCGGTTGTCTAACGATAGAAATATTGCTGATAAGCTGTAAATAATTTAGAGAATTAAAAGAATATATGTCGAATTTAAAAATTCAGGGACGCACACGTGCTCAGGAAAGTTCCAGCGCAATAGAAAGAATGTACATTACTATGCGCCACCTGTTTAACAGGGGATTTTATAAACCCATGGGTGTTTCTGGAGAAACCCTTAGAGAAGCTTTATTAACATTACGGCCCGAAATCTATGGTTCTGTTGCTGATGATAAAGCCGAATTAAGCGGACTTTTATATGTTATAGACCGCCTTCCAAAGGGAATAGAAGAATGCCGGTTTATTAACCTTACAAGTGATGAAGGTTATGGAAATTCCCACTTTAAACCCATTATTCCACCAAAGAGACGTAGAAACTGTTATCGTATAGACGATGAACAGATGAATATTGAAATTACACGTGGTCGTTCAGAAATTTATGATATTCTTACTCACCTTACATTTCTGTTTATAGAGTCTCACAAAATCATGCGACGTGTAGTAATTGATGAGGAGGGAAGTGTAACACGGGATTGGCAAAAACTGGAAAAAGCTGTTTTACAAAGCCAGGAGCTTACTCAGGCAGAGCGGGAAGTTGCACTTACACATACCGCTAATATCCTGGGTAGAACGTTTAATGAGGTTACGACAATCTATCCTAAATTTTCTCTTCCAGAGAATCAGGAGCGTTTCCTTAACATCATTTACTGGCTGGGAAAACTGGCAATTTCAGAAATTGTAGAGAATAATAAACGGCTTATCACCTTCAGTCAGGTACTTCGTGAGCGGTTGGGGCAGCACATCCACGGAGAAATATGGGCAGATAAAATAAAGCAATATTTATTAGCTGAAAATCTTACGCACCGTCCAATTCACATTATAAGTGCGAATATGCATAGTGTGATGAATACCCTATTTACACCAATTGCGCTTAAGGCCGAATTGAAGAAGAAAAAGCCTCTGGGCATTTATGAGGATTTGAGCGATAGCGGAAATGGACCTTTGCGGAATAAAGTCATTAAGGCTGCACTTAGTAAAGGAATGAAGTTTATTGAAGATGAAAGCGGTACCAATATAGATGTTCAGGTTTTCGACACTGCAAAACTTGAAGAAGGTTTTAAAGTTGATAACTTTATTAAAAAACCTGAAGAAGAGAAACCGGTAATCATTGTAATGGATTATGCTTTTGGAGAGCAGGCTTACGAAACCATGGATGAACTTTTGAAACCTTATACTTTTGAGGATAATGAAATTCATATGAATGTGAAATCTATTTCCATAATGGGAAAAGCGGGGATATTGGAAGGTGCAAAAGGGGATATTATGGTTCCTACCGCACATTTGTTTGAAGGAACTGCAGATAATTATCCTTTTAAAAATGAGCTGTCAAAAGAAGATCTGGAAGGACATGATATTCATGTGGTAGACGGCAGCATGATTACGGTCCTGGGAACATCTCTTCAAAATAAGGATATTTTACGGTTTTTTCACGACTCCACCTGGAATGTGAGCGGTCTGGAAATGGAAGGGGCACATTATCAAAAAGCCATACAGGCAGCGGCAAAGTTACGCTGGAATATAGATGGTGATGTAAAAGTGCGTTACGCTTATTATGCATCAGATAATCCTTTGGAAACCGGAAGTACACTGGCCTCGGGAGGTTTAGGAACCACCGGCGTGAAGCCAACGTATCTTATCACCGAAAAAATTCTAGAGCAAATATTCAATTCTTAAATTAATAATATGCAGGCAGAAGAAACGCCTTTAAAAGACTGTTTTTTAATAAAACCTTCTGTTTTCACAGATAAGCGGGGGATTTTCCTGGAAAGTTACCATCGAAAAAGATTCGCAGAAGTTACCGGAATAGAAGATGAATTTGTTCAGGATAACCAGTCGGTTTCGAAATTTGGCGTTTTACGGGGCCTACACTACCAAACCGGCGAATTTGCGCAAGCAAAATTAGTACGGGTGATTCACGGGAAAGTGCTGGATGTGGTGGTAGATTTGCGGCCAGATTCAAAAACATTTCAAAAGACGTACAAGGTCGTGCTGGATGATCACAATTTGCATCAGTTATATATTCCAAAAGGTTTTGGGCACGGCTTTCTTACCTTATCCGAAACTTCTGTTTTTGCCTACAAATGTGATAAATACTATACACCCGGCGCAGAATCGGGAATAATTTATAACGATCCAACTTTAAATATTCAATGGGATTTTCCTGAAGAAAAAATGATAATATCAGATAAAGATATGCAGCAGCCAACTTTTAAGACGCTATTTAAATGAAGTCAATTTTAGTTACAGGAGCCTCAGGGCAACTAGGGAGATGTTTCCAAAAGTTGTCAGAACAGTATAGTCAGTTCGATTTTGTTTTCATGGATTCTTCAGAATTGGATATTACAAATAAATGTAATTTGCATAATCTTTTTGGGGCAAAAGATTTTGATTATTGCATAAACTGTGCGGCTTATACTAACGTTGAAAAAGCAGAATCTGAGCAGGAGAAGGCCTTTAAAATTAATGCTGAAGCGGTTAAAGTTCTGGCCGAAATTTGCCATTTTTCGAGTACCACCTTATTTCATTTTTCTACAGATTATGTTTTCAATGGAAAATCAAATGTCCCTTATTCTGAAGATCATAAAACCGATCCTATTAACGTGTATGGGGCTTCTAAGCTCAAGGGAGAAGAAAATATCCGGAAATCTACCAATAAATACTTTATTTTCAGGACCTCCTGGCTTTATTCGGAATTCGGGCATAACTTTTTCAACACCATTCTTAGAAAAGCTGAAGAAAAAGCAACTTTAAACATTACCACTGCCCAAAAAGGTATTCCTACAAATGCAAATGATCTTGCAAAACTTGTGATGGATATTATTTCTACCGAAAATGCCAATTATGGGGTTTATCATTTTAGCAACGAAGGGGAAGCGACCTGGTACGAATTTGCAGAAGCTATCCTTGAAATTTCGGGTCATTCAGATATCGTACTTAAAAAAGATGATTCCTATAAAACTATTGCCACTCGGCCAGAGTATAGCGTACTTAGCAAAAAGGAGTTACAGCAAAATTTCAATTTGCCGTTGCTGCACTGGAGAGAAAGCCTGGAGAAATTATACAATTCGGAAATCTTAAAGCAAAGCTCCTAATGCCAGATTCGGTTTTGGAAAATTCAGAAGCCAGCAACACTGGAAAATCAGCTTTGGTTTCTATTATAATGCCTGCCTATAATTCAGCCGAATTTATTACAGAGGCAATTCTTTCTGTTCAGAAACAAACCTATTCTAACTGGGAGCTTCTTGTTATAGATGATGCTTCTAAAGATTTTACACTTACAAAAATCAAAAAACTGGCAAAGAAAGAGCCGCGGATTAAAATTTTTGAAAATAAGGAGAACAAAGGCACTGGTTTTAGCCGGAATAAGGGAATTAAAGCCGCTCAGGGTGATTTTATAGCTTTTCTGGATGCGGACGACCTTTGGAAAGCTAATAAGCTGGAAACACAGCTGGAATTCATGAAGAACAATGAACTCGCTGTTTGCTATTCCAGTTACGAACGCATTACCGAAAATGGGCAAAAAAAGAATGAGATTATAGAAGCACTGCCATACTTAACTTACCAGAAATTACTAAAGGCCAATTATGTGGGAAATCTTACCGGTATGTACGATGTAAGGCACCTTGGTAAAATTTACGCCCCCGAGGTTCGAAAACGGCAGGACTGGGCCCTGTGGCTTAAGGCAGTAAAAAAAGCGGAAATAGCTAAAGGGGTAAAGGAGCCGCTGGCACTTTACCGTATGAGGAGAAATTCTATTTCTGGTAATAAGCTGGAAATGCTTGTGCATAATTTTAGCATCTATCATCATGTACTCGGCTTTAGTGTTTTTAAAAGCTTAAGATGTATGGGAATGTTTCTAAAGGAGCAGTTACTGGTAAAAACGCGGCAGTTAAAACGTACTAAATAAGGGAAGTGAATTGTTTCAGTTTTCCGCTTTTGCTTCGCTTGAGCATGTTTTTTCGTTCAAAATCTACTTTCAAATCTTTTCCCACATAAGTTTGAATGGCAGCGGTGATTTTTTGAATCTGGTTTTCAGCAAAATTATCTTCACTTACATATTCGATCTTAAGAGAATCCATTGCGGTTTGTGTAATTACAAACTCTTTAATATTTCCGGTATCGGTAATTATGGTTTTGGTAACGTAATAAAACGTAAGGCCCGGCACCACTTTGCCGTCTGCCAAATGCGCAATATCGTTGGTGCGGCCAATCAGTTTTTGCAGTTTTGGATGTTTATGACTACTGTCTTCAGATAAAATCCCTGTGTCACCAATATCATAGCGAATCAGAGGATGTGCTTTGTTGTAAAGCGAAGTAATCACCACTCTTCCTTCTTCTCCCGGGGGCAGGATATTGTTCTGCTCGTCAAGGATTTCTACAAAAAGATCTTCGGAATTTACAATCCACTCTTCTTCAGTGTTTTCAAAAGCAATTAATCCGACTTCACTGGCGCCGTATTCATTTAAAACTGGAATACCGAAAGATTCCTCCATCAGGATTTTATCATTTTCAAATAGGCGTTCAGAAGTCACGATGCAAACTCGAAGACTGGGGCAAATGTCTTTTAAAGTAATATTTTTATTCTTCAGAAATCTTGCGAACAACAGGATAGCGCTGGTGTATCCGTTTATATATTCAAATTTGGTTTTTTTAAAGCGTCGCAGAAACGTTTCCATTTTTTCGTCGCTCAAGTTGAAGATGTTAAATCTTCGGCGCAAGCTAATTCTATCTTTCACCCGCTCCTGGATATTTCCGTAGAAATCCAACGGAATTCCGTAGAACCGTGCCTGTAAGGATTTATTGAGGTCTATCCCGTGCCAGAGATAGCGGTTACTAAATCCGGCCCAGCTTAAGGCATGTGCAAAACGGTCTTTGGCAAAAATAAACGGTTGTCCGCTGCTTCCGGAAGTTTTTCCAACATAGGTGGTTTTCCGGTTACTGTAACCTTCACTTAACCTATTTTGCAGAGGTTGCTGAAGATCTGACTTTTTCATTACAGGAACATCTTTCCAGTTTTTGCAATTTTTGGTAGGACAAAACTGCCTGTAAAATTCATTGTTTTCGATGTGAAATTTTAGAATAGAATCACGCTGCCTTTCAAGATATTCCCGATACTTTTGCTCAGGAATTTCCTGGATTTGTTGTAACAATTTTTCTGCCCCGTTAATTGGGAAATTGTTAAGCTGTAAAGAAAGCCTGAACCACTCCAAATGCGTTAATTTCGTTTTTTGTAGAAAATAATTGGTGCTTCAATTTACAAACAATTATTTTTGGCACAACAACTAAAACAGTTCCAGATGAAAATATTAATTCTTGGCGCCGGTGGCCGCGAACATACCTTTGCACATATGATCTCTCAAAGTGAGCGATGTAGTAAACTTTTTGTTGCTCCGGGTAATGCGGGAACTTCAAAAATTGCTGAAAATGTAGATTTAAAAGTCACAGATTTTGAAGCAATTAAAAATTTCGTGCTGGAAAAAGGAATTGAAATGCTTGTGGTAGGACCCGAAGATCCCCTGGTAGAAGGAATAGCCGATTTCTTTTCTCAAAATGAGCAGCTAAAGAATATTAAATTAATTGGCCCATCCAAAAGAGGCGCCCTTCTGGAAGGAAGCAAGGAACGCGCAAAGGAATTTATGCTGATGCATAAAATCCCAACCGCAGCTTATGAAAGTTTTACCGAAGAAAGTCTGGAAGCGGGAAAATTGTTCCTGGAAACGCTTGATGCGCCTTATGTGCTGAAAGCTGACGGTCTTGCAGCGGGAAAAGGAGTGCTGATTCTTGAAGACCTCGAAGAAGCAAAAGCTGAACTTGAACGGATGTTGGCCGGTAAGAAATTTGGTGCAGCCAGTGCCAAAGTGGTAATCGAAGAATTTTTGGATGGAATCGAACTTAGCGTATTTGTTTTAACTGACGGAAAAAACTACAAAATTCTGCCAACAGCAAAAGATTACAAGCGTATTGGCGAGGGCGATACCGGCCTAAATACAGGCGGGATGGGTGCAATCTCCCCCGTACCTTTTGCAGATAAGGAATTTATGCAGAAAATCGAGGAGCGTATCGTAAAACCTACGGTTGATGGCTTAAATGAGGAAGATATAATTTATAAGGGCTTTATTTTTATCGGACTTATAAAAGTTAATAACGATCCTTACGTTATCGAATATAATGTGAGAATGGGCGATCCCGAAACTGAAGTTGTTTTACCAAGGATAAAATCAGATTTGGTTGAGGTGCTGGAGAAAACTTTTGACTCTAAACTGGATGAAGTTAATCTTGAAATAGACGATCGTGCGGCGACTACCGTGATGATGGTTTCCGGGGGATATCCCGAAGCTTACGAGAAGGGTAAGGAAATTTCAGGACTGGAAGAGGTGGAGGATTCGCTTCTTTTCCACGCCGGAACAAAAATGGAAAACGGAAAAGTGGTTACCAGCGGTGGCCGCGTTATTGCGATTACCTCACTGGATATGGATTACAAAAAGGCACTAAAAAAATCTTATCAAAATGCAGAAAAACTCCATTTTGATAAGATGTATTTTAGAAAGGACTTAGGTTTTGACCTATCCTAAGAAGGAATGTGCTTTTGGATCCCTGTTTTCTTCGTTGTTATCGTTGTAGGTTTTTAACTGCTTCATCCAGTAAAGGAAGGCGAGAAAACCAACAATAACAAAGAGAAAATTCAACGCATTAGCCAGGAACCAGGATTCAAGTTCCATTTCGCGTATGTAATCGAACGGAGCAAAAAGGACATTTACGAACAGATCCTCAATTCCTTCAAATAAATCTTTCATTGTATAACTTTGTTATATTAATTGTTACAAAAATATAAAAAACGGCAATGCTAACAAGCTTTTTTGGCAAATCAACTCCTGTAAATGTCATTGCAGTAGCGATTTTTATGACTGCTTTCTTCGTTTTCGCCAATTTTGACGCCTTATTTGTCAATTTTGAGTTGCTGCCATTTATAGAGAAACTCGCAGTTTTAGCCGTTTTTCTCTTGAGTGTAATGGTACTCAATTTTATAGCAAAGAAGAATGAGCTAACAAAGAGAAGCGCCTATAAAATTCTCCTTTTTGCTGTTTTTGCCACTTCTTTTCCAGCGCTTTTGAAGAATGATCAGGCGATAATTGCCAATTTATTTGTGCTGCTTTCTTTTCGAAGGATTATAAGCCTGAAATCCCGAAAAGTGGTCCAACAGAAGATTTTTGATGCTACCTTCTGGATTTGTATCGCTTCTTTATATTATTTCTGGTCAATTTTGTTCCTTTTGGTCGTATTTGCGGGTATTCTTTCCTACGCTTCTTACTTTAAAAACTTCCTTATACCGATAATTGCCTTTTTAGCGGTCGCTCTTATTACCGAAGCTGCACATCTTCTTATTTACGAGAGTTTGTACAGCTTTTCAGATTGGTTCCAGCCGATGAATTTTCAGTTTGAAAATTATCAGGATCTGGCGCTTTTAGTTCCGTTAAGTATTATCCTCGCATTATTAATTTGGACAATGCTTTTCTACCTTTCGGTTATTCAAAAGGCGAGCATAACACGGCGCCCGGTATTAAACCTGGTGATGTTAAGCCTTACAACTGCAATTTGCGTGGCTGTTCTTTCCCACAACAAGAACGGTAGTGAATTTATATTTTTCTTCGTGCCTCTCAGCATTATAGCTTCCAATTACTTCGGAAATAAAAAAGACAGGATCTTCAAAGAAATACTTCTGATTCTGCTAATTCTGATGCCGTTTTGCATTCCGTTTATTTTTTAAACTGAAGAAAATTATTTCCGTGGTAAATATGCGCTTCAGAAAAGTTATTTGAGCTTTGCGACTTTTAAGAACTATTGTAAATTATAATACCTTTGCATCAAGCTGAAGTTAAACCACAGGAAAAAAAGAAATACTATGTTTTCAGATAAAGCTAATCACGTTTTTCAGGAAGTTATCGAAAAGTATCACGAAAAAGATACTGTAGATCAGGATTTTGAGAATCCTTATGACCAAAAAGAGGATTTAATTGGTCACCTTCTTTACAGGAAATGCTGGATAGATACAGTGCAGTGGCATTATGAAGATATTATTCGGGATAAAAATATAGATCCTGTAGCTGCTTTGGAGTTAAAAAGAAAAATTGATGCTTCCAACCAGGATCGTACCGATACAGTCGAATATATCGACAGTTATTTCCTTGAAAATTTTAAAGAAGTGAAACCAAAGGAGGACGCAACGATAAATTCTGAAAGTCCTGCCTGGGCAATAGATCGCCTGTCTATCCTTGCGCTTAAAATCTACCATATGGGAGAAGAGGCCAACAGGGACGATGCTTCGCAGGAACACCAGATGGCTTGTAAGGCTAAACTAGATGTTTTGCTGGAACAGCGTGTAGATCTTTCTACGGCAATTAATCAGTTACTGGAAGATATCGCCAACGGGGATAAATATATGAAGGTTTACAAGCAAATGAAGATGTACAACGACGAAGAACTTAACCCTGTTCTTCGTGACAAAAAGTAATTTGTAATGAAAAATGAATCTTCTAATACTTCCTCTGCCAGTCGTCGTGCTGTGGAAAAGAAGGTTCATATTCTGGTAATTCGCTTGTCTGCCATGGGTGATGTGGCGATGACAGTGCCGGTTCTCCGCACCCTGATTAGTACTTATCCGCAGTTAAAAATCACAGTTTTGACCCGCGGATTTTTTGCTCCAATGTTTAAGGATATTCCAAATATTTCTGTTTATGAAGCAGATGTAAATGGCGTGCACAGCGGTGTTATTGGCCTGGGGCGACTGGCGAAAGAGCTGCGGGATGAGGAAATAGACATGGTTGCCGATCTTCACGATGTGTTGCGGAGTAATGTGCTAAATTCTGTTTTTTATCTCTTCGGAATCCAGGTGAAGCAAATAGATAAAGGCCGAAGTGATAAAAAAGCCCTTATCCGTGCTGAAGATAAAGTTTATAAACAGCTAAAATCCACGCATCAGCGGTATGCCGATGTCTTTGAAGAATTGGGTTATCCAATTTCACTGAAGGACTACAAGTTCAATACAAAATTTCCTCTTTCTGAAGGAATTAAAGCAATTACCGGCGATCACAATAAAAAATGGCTGGGAATTGCACCTTTTGCACAACATGCTTCCAAATCCTATCCTTCAGATCTAATGGAAAAAGTGCTGAACGAACTTCAGCAGGACGAAAATGTGAAGATTTTCCTGTTTGGTGGTGGTAAGGAAGAACTTCCGAAGCTTAAAGAGTGGGAAGAGCAATTTTCAGAAGTAACATGTATAGCAGGAAATTTCTCTTTTGAAGAGGAACTGGCTTTAATTGCCAATTTAGATGCCATGGTTTCTATGGATAGCGGCAATGGGCATTTAGCGGCAATGTATAATGTGCCGGTAATTACAATTTGGGGGTTAACGCATCCTTATGCGGGCTTTGTACCTTTTAATCAGCCTCCTGATCATTCAATCTTACCCGATTTGGACAAATTTCCCTTAATTCCCACTTCTATTTACGGAAAAAAGGTGCCTGAAGGCTATGAAAACGCAATGCGAAGCATTCCGCCGCAAGCTATTGTGGAAAAAGCACTTACTATTCTGAAGTAATTCTGAAGTTTTTATGTGCACTCAAAGTGCAGGCCGAAAATTGGCAATTTTCGGCCTACAGTAAATTTCAGCTTTAGACATCGTCATAATCCACCTTTAAAGTAGGCGTGGTAGGCTGCGCCTGGCAGGTTAAAATTAGTCCTTCTTCCAATTCATCATCAGTGAGGATCTGGTTTTTTCTCATTTCTGCTTTTCCTTCAGTAATCCTGGCAATACAGCTGCTGCAAATTCCGCCCTGGCAGGAGTAGGGGACATCAAGATCATTTTCCAGCGCTGCATCCAGCACGGTTCCCTTCATATCCATGGTAAGGGTTGTTTCTTCGTCGTCTACAAGGATCGTTAGTTCGGTCTGGCCTTCAACATCTGCTTTTACTTCTCCGGTATCTTTACTGGAGAACAATTCAAACAGGATTTTTTCTTTAGAAACGCCGTTTTCAAGCAGAATTTCGCTTACCTGGTTGATCATTTCTTCTGGTCCGCACAAGAAGAAGGTTTTAATTGGCTGATCTTTAAACCTGTTCTTCACGACAAAATTGACGGTGCTTTTTTCTATACGGCCAAAATGGGCATTTTCTTCACGTGTCCGGCTGTAAACAAATTCGATAAAAAGCCGGTCGGGATATTTAGCCTGAAGCTCCAGAAGTTCCTTGAAAAATATAGTTTCCCCGGGAGATTTATTACCGTAGGTAAGGATAAACCTGCTCTTTGGTTCTTCAAATAGAACGGTTTTGATCATAGAAAGAACGGGCGTAATCCCACTACCGGCAGCAAAGGCGGCATAATTGTTTATTTCACCTTCAGCGGGAGTTAGTACAAATTTCCCTTCGGGAGGATGTACTTCCAACGTATCTCCTGCTTTTAGCTGATTATTGGCAATAACCGAAAATTTACCTCCTTCAACCTCTTTTACAGTAACTTTAAAATCTTCGCTACCCGGAGCTGAACAAATGGAATATGCTCTTCTCAATTCTTCTTCCCCAATGGTAGTTTTGATCGTAATATACTGGCCTGCTTTAAAGTTAAACTCTTCTATTAAATCCTGCGGAATTTCAAAAGATATACTTACCGCCTGAGGCGTTTCCCGAATAATTTCTTTTATTTTTAACGGATAAAATTGACTCATCAAAAAAAATTTATTTGCAAAAATACAAAGTATACCTGTTTTTAAAGTGTAACAAACAGCTAAAATTCTGTACTAGTAATATAAAGACCTTTAAAATATGTTTAAACTGTTTTTCTCTTTGGAATGGAAGGCTTTTTTTAGGTCGGCTAGTTTTGGAAAAAGTATAGGGCTTAAAATTTTCCTTGTTTTTATGGCGCTTTACTTTGCCGGCGCATTCCTGGTGATTGGCATAGGCTTGTATCCAATGCTCCAGGAGTTTTATCCAGATCAGGACACTTTAGAAGTGGTAAACAGTTATGTACTGCTGTGGCTGGTATGCGAGCTACTTTTCAGGTTTCTTTTACAAACTTTACCGGTAATGGATATAAAGCCTTTACTTAACCTGCCAATACCAAAACGCAAGGTCGTAAATTTTGTTCTCGCGAAATCCCTTTATTCTTTTTACAACATACTTCCCTTATTTGTTATTATTCCGTTTGGTATCTTCTGTATAGTTGAAAGTGATTACGCTACTATCGAGATCCTGGCATGGATGCTGACTGCGTTCTCGCTAAGCCTGTGCATAAATTTTACAAATTTCATTATTAAGAAGCGTTTTACAGACAACCTGAAGGCACTCATTCCCTTCGTAATTATTGTGGCTGCCCTTGCGGCACTGGAATACTTCGGTGTTTTCCAAATAACAGTAATTTTTGGCGATGCTTTAGATTTTATGGTAGCACAGCCTTACCTGGCATTTGTTCCTGTTATTCTATTAATAATACTTTATAAATGGAACCAGTTAAACCTGGAAAAGAAATTCTATCTGGATGCAAGCCTTAAGGAAAAGTCTAAGGCTGCAAATACCAGCGATTTTATCTGGACGAGGAAATTTGGTAGTATCGCCCCTTTTCTTCAGCAGGATTTAAAGTTAATCTGGCGTAACAAGAGGCCAAAAACCACGGTCTATTTGTCTCTGTTCTTTGTTTTTTACGGACTGATTTTTTATACAAATGATAATCAGGAAATGTCGTCATTTCTGGTTTTAATAGGAATTTTAATAACGGGCATGTTTATGATGAATTTCGGGCAATTTATTCCGGGTTGGGATTCTGCGTATTACCCAATGATCATGGCTCAAAATATTCCGCTGAGGCAATATCTGGCGTCAAAGGCAGGTTTAATTACTTTTAGCGTTGTGGTACTGGCAATATTATCTACTCCGTATGTTTATTTTGGATGGAATATTTTATTGCTGAATATGGTATGTGCGCTTTATAATATTGGAGTGAACGTGCCGCTTTTACTTTATGCCGGTTCCTTTAATAAAAAAAGAATCGAGCTGGATAAAAGTCCGTTTATGAACTATCAGGGTACCGGCGCCGCACAATGGTTGGTAGGTCTTCCTTTAATGATCATACCTATGTTTATTTTCTGGATCATCAATAAATTTTTGAATTTTAATACAGCAGTAGGTATTTTGACTTTACTTGGGGTAATTGGTATATTTCTAAGGCCAAGACTATTGGATTTTCTTGCAGGTCTTTATAAGAAGAGAAAGTATGCTATGATCCAGGGATTTAAACAAAGCGGGGAATAAAATTAAGTTATGATAACAGCAACAAATCTTTCCAAAGTTTACGGCGGAACAAAAGTTCTGGATATTGAACATCTTGATATTCCTTCAGGACAAAATTTTGGTCTTGTAGGAAACAACGGGGCCGGAAAAACTACCTTTTTCAGCCTTCTGCTGGATTTGATTCAGCCGAGTTCTGGAAACATTTTTAATAACGATATTACGGTAAGCCAGAGTGAAGCATGGAAACCTTTTACCTCTTCTTTTATAGATGAAAGTTTCCTGATTGGTTACCTTACTCCGGAAGAATATTTTTATTTTGTTGGGGAACTAAGGAATCGAAATCGTGCAGATATTGATGCTTTTGTATCACAATTTGAAGATTTCTTCAACGGAGAAATCGTCGGAAGAAGAAAATATCTTCGGGACCTTTCCAAGGGAAATCAGAAGAAGGTTGGGATAATTGCCGCGCTTATTGGTAATCCTGAAGTAGTAATTCTGGATGAACCTTTTGCAAATCTGGATCCCACAACGCAATTCCGTTTAAAGAAAATTCTAAAGGATTTATCTGAAGTTTCAGGAACAACTGTTCTTATTTCCAGTCATGATCTTATTCATGTTACTGAAGTTTGTGAACGGATTGTGGTACTGGACAGGGGAGTTATTGTAAAAGATATAAAAACTTCAGAAGCAACACTAAAAGAATTGGAAGCTTATTTTGCAGGAGACCAGATTGAAATGGAGGAGCCAAAGGAGGGAATCTAAGTAGCTGCACTTTGTGTTTGTAAAAAGAAGCGTATTTTTGCACACTAAAGTACCTGTATTTGAGTTATTCATGGTACTAAGAAAGCGCTGATTTGAACAAATTTATCCGAATTCTTTTTCTTATAATTGTCGTGAGCATCGCCTTTAGCTGTTCCCGAAAAAGGGATACTTTCCTTAGCCGCAACTGGCACGCAGTAACTACAGAATATAATACACTTTACAACGGAAGCCTTGCGCTGCAACAGGGGCGGGAGGAATTAAACCAGAATTACGCGGATAATTATTGGGACATTTTGCCTGTTGAAAGAATGCAGATTGATCAAAATATAACACTTCCGGACAGTATAAGAAATCAGAACTTTGGCAGGGCAGAGGAGAAGGCGGTAAAGGCTATACAGCGTCACTCGATGTTAATTGAAAGTAAGGAGCGTAATCCACAGATAGATGAAGCTTATCTGTTGCTTGGTAAAGCCCGGTATTTTGATCAGCGGTTTGTTCCTGCGCTGGAAGCCTTTAATTATATACTTCACAAATATCCCGCGAGCGACAATATTAATTATGCGCAAATTTGGCGGGAAAAGACCAACATGCGCCTGGAAAATGAAAGGTTGGCGATAAAAAACTTAAAGCGGATCATCGAGAATTACAACATGGAAGAGCAGGATTTGGCAGATGCCAACGCCACGCTTGCCCAGGCCTATATTAACCTGGAGCATCAGGATAGTGCGATTGCCCCGTTACAGACCGCTGCAGAGTTCACTAAGAAAAATGAAGAAAAAGGGAGGTATTATTTTATTTTAGGACAGCTGCACAATTTTCTGAATCAACCAGACCAGGCTAATGTTGCTTTTGATGAAGTCATTGCTCTTAACAGGAGTTCCCCAAGGATTTACATGATAAACGCACATGTGCAGAAAGCGCGCAACTTCGACTATGATTCAGGGAATATTGAAGAGCTTCGGGAATTGCTGACAGAACTTGAGGAAGATCGGGAAAATCGGCCTTTCCTGGACAAAATTTATTTTCAGATTGGGGAATATTACAGTCGGCTGGATTCTACAGATCTTGCTGTAGAATATTACAACAAATCTTTGAGTTCCCCTCGTAGTGATATTTACCTAAAGTCTATCAACTACGAAATTTTGGCAAATATCAAGTTTGATAATAGTGATTATCGGGAGGCCAGTTTATATTTTGACAGTACACTCGCTACAATGTCTCCCCAACTCAGGGAATTCAGGACGATCAAGAAAAAAAGGGACAACCTGGAGGACATCATTCAGTATGAAAAAATTGCGGAAGAAAATGACAGTATTTTAAGGATATCCGCTCTTTCTGAAGAAGAGCAAATCGCCTACTTTACAACCTATACTAACGATTTAAAAGCCGCTTATACAGAGGAAGTGCTCGCCGGAAGAAACGACGTGGCTCTATCTCAAAATAATTTTGGACCTCTGGTCCCAATGGCAGCAAATGCAGGAGCACCTGTAAGTAATTTTTATTTTTACAACGAATCCCGGGTGGTTAACGGTGCGCGTGATTTTTTAAGAAATTGGGGAAGAAGGGAACTTTCAGATAACTGGCGGTGGGGAGATAATAATATTACTTCGGGTACAGCGCAGGTCCAAAATGAATTTCTGGAGATAGATATAGCAACAGATCCACGTTTTGACACCATGTCTTATGTAAGCCAAATTCCCAGTGACCAGTATACATTGGATAGCCTGACGAGGGACAGGGATTTTGCTTATTATCAGCTGGGAATTATCTACATTGAGAAATATGGAGAGTACGATCTGGCTTCGGCAAGGCTGGAGCAGCTTCTGGAAAACACACCAGAAGAACGGCTGGTACTTCCGGCAAAATATAATTTGTATAAGGCTTACCAGGCTTCTGGAAGGTTCCAGGAGATGGAAATGATTAAGCAGGACATTCTTCAGAATTATCCTGACTCCCGCTATGCTGCTTATATTGAAAATCCGCAGAGTCTTGCCGGAAATGGCAATTCTCCCGATGCTGTTTATGATGAGGTTTATATAAGATTTGAAGAGGAGCAATATGCTGAAGTTATTGCAGAAACGACTGCTTTAGCAACTCAATATACCGGGGATGAAATTGTTCCAAAGCTGGAATTATTAAAGGCTATGGCTATTGGGAGATTATATGGTTTGGCAGATTATAAAAAAGCTCTTAATCAGCTTGCGTTGACATATCCACAAACCGAAGAAGGAAAAAAAGCACAGGATATTTATAACCGGGCTATTCCGCAGCTCGAGAATCTTCAGTTTACTGAAGGAAATGCGCAAAATAGCTTTAAACTTTTATATGCTTTTGATGCCAGTGAAGAAGCAGAAATGGATAAACTGAAGGAGAAAATAGACCAGGCGCTGACAGATTTGGACTACGATCTTTCAACTTCTACAGATGTTTATGATCCTGATCTTAGCTTTGTGACGGTACACGGCCTTAAGAGCAGAAATGCTTCTTTGGGTTTTGCAGAACTGCTTCAGATAAACAAAAATTATAAAGTGGAGCGGGAATTTATCCTGATTTCTGAGGGGAATTATAGGGTTGTTCAGATAAAAAAGAATTTAGAAGATTACCTAAATCAATTTGAATAAATGAAAGACGATCAGCGAAAATACCTGCATCTTATTAATATTGCTTTCCAGATGGGAATTATTATCGCTGCAGGGGTTTTTCTTGGCATCTGGCTGGATGAAAAATTTCCGAATAAATATTCAGCTTTTACGATAGGTGTTTCGCTGCTGGGAGTTTTTATTGCTTTATACCAGGTTTATCGCGGGATTAGTGACATGAATAAAGATGAAAATTAATGAAAGGAAAAATAGTTGCATTTTTAAAGGTTTTACTTCCTTTTGCCCTTATTCTGGGGTTTATCCAATTTCTAATCATTCAATATATTGTTGAGGTAGAATTATACTACAGTATATTTTCCATTTATACTTTTCATATCCTGGTTACTTTTCTTATATATCTTGCGCTGGTTTTTGTTAATGCAAATTTTGAAGATAAAACTGGTTTTGCTTTTATGAGCTTAAGCCTTTTTAAAATGCTGGCAGCCATTATTTTTCTATTGCCAATGATGCTCGCTGAGGTTGAAGCTATTTTTGGCAGTTTAATTTCTTTTTTTATTTCTTATTTTTTCTTTTTGATTTTCGAAACGATCTATGTAGTAAAGCTTATTAATTCTAAATAATTAACTGACAATCAATAAAATCACTAAAAGGTTGATTTGGGTTAAAAAATTATATAGCGGACTTTCAGATAAAAATTAAAAGTATACCTTTGCACGGAAATTTAGAGCCCATATTTTTTTAAGTAGAACAGGTAACATGACAGCACACAAATCTTTTATGATTAAAGTGTACTTTACACTAGCTTTTGCCGTACTTCCTTTAATTTCTTTTGCGCAGGAGCACGAAACTGCCGAAGGAGCAGAAGAAACTTTTAATCCAACGGACATGATTATGCACCACATAGGGGATTCCCATGGGTGGCACTTTTTTGGAGAGGGAGAGGATGCCTTCACTATTCCGCTTCCTGTTATCCTCTATACTGATAATGG
The DNA here is from genome assembly GCF_031846515.1 of Autumnicola lenta. NCBI lineage: Bacteria > Pseudomonadati > Bacteroidota > Flavobacteriia > Flavobacteriales > Flavobacteriaceae > Autumnicola > Autumnicola lenta. The sequence continues at coordinate 29,223 of NZ_JAVRHO010000014.1, read as the reverse complement.
GCTTGTAACTTTTATGTCCAGTGAATTTCATCATGATACTGAAGGGCTGTATGTTGTTGAAGAAGACGGAATGCGCTTTGTGAATTATCATGAAAAAATATATCGTCTCGAAGATGGAGATCAAACCATTGAATTAGATGAGGAACATCACCCTGTTAATGCCAGTAAACCCTGGGATTTTTCCATAACTAAGAATGTGGCGGCAATGTTAATTACCGTTGTTTTAATGCTTATCTTGTTCCGTAGCCTGGCCGGCCATCACACAAAGAACAAACATGCTCCAAAAGGATTGAACAATGCGCTTGAAGCACTTGTTATTTTTGTAAGGGATGAGATAGCAAGGCCGCAAATAGGGGAGAAAAAATATATGAAGTTTATGCCCTTTTTATTGACGGTATTTTTCTTTATCTGGATTACCAACTTGTTAGGCTTATTGCCCGGAGCGGCAAACGTCACAGGAAATATTGCAGTAACGGTTTCTTTGGGTCTGTTCACCCTGGCCTTAATAATTATGAACGGGAGTAAAGATTACTGGAAGCACATATTTTGGATGCCGGGTATCCCTACTTTTGTAAAGCCCATTTTGGCGGTTGTCGAAGTAATGGGAGTTATCATTAAGCCACTTGCACTTATGATTCGTTTATTTGCGAACATTACCGCAGGACACATTATTATCCTGAGTTTAATCGGGTTGATATTTTTATTAGAAAACGCAGGGGTTGCAGGAATATCTGTTCCTTTTGCATTATTTATAACAGTACTGGAATTGCTGGTAGCATTCCTTCAAGCGTTTATTTTTACGATTCTGTCGGCCTTGTTTATCGGGATGGCGGTTGAGGAACATGAACATCATTAATTTTTAATTTTTAAATTTTTCAACTATGGAATTATTGTATGTAGGTCTTGCAGCTTTAGGTGCTGGTTTGGCAGTTGTGGGAGCAGCTATTGGAGTTGGTAGAATCGGTGGCTCTGCCATGGACGCTATCGCCCGTCAGCCGGAAGCTTCTGGTAAAATCCAGACAGCTATGATTATCGCTGCTGCACTTGTAGAAGGTGTTGCTCTTTTTGGAGTGGTTGCCGCTTTACTAGGTGTATTAAGATAATTAAATTATTAAAGTCTCTTCGTAACGGTTGGTTGCGAAGAGACTTTATTTAAAATGATGTTTTAACTATTTTCTAAATAAACTATGGATTTAATTACTCCTGAATATGGCTTGTTTTTCTGGCAAACCATTGTTTTTTTGATATTGATATTTTTAATGGCCAGGTTCGCCTGGAAACCCGTTTTAAATGGTCTTAGACAAAGAGAAGAAACTATTAATGACTCGCTGGCCTCTGCAGAGAATGCAAGAAAGGAAATGCAGAATCTTAAGGCCGATAATGAAAGACTCATGCAGGAAGCCCGGGCAGAGAGAGATGCTGTTCTGAGGGAAGCGAGGGAGCTAAAAGAAAAGATAGTGGCAGATGCTGCTGAAGAAGCTCAGGAAAAAGCTGATACTATTGTAGCCCAGGCTAAAACAAGTATAGAAATGGAAAAACGTGCAGCAATGGCTGATATAAAAAATCAGGTTGCCAGTCTTTCTATAGAAATTGCCGAAAAAGTAGTTCGTAAAGAATTGTCAAGTAAAGAAAAACAGCACCAGATGATTGATGATATGCTGGGTGATGTTACTTTAAACTAATTTTGATATGAAGGGAACAAGGGCAGCACAGCGTTATGCAAAGGCAATAATTTCTTTGGCAGGTGAAAAGAATGTCACCAAAGAGGTTAAGCAGGATATGGATTCTATAATAAAAACCATTGCCGGAAGTAACGATTTAAGAAATCTGCTAAGCAGTCCGGTCGTAAGAGATGGTATTAAAAAAAGTGCTTTAAAAGAAATTTTTAAAGATGCCAATGGAGTCACTCTGGGAGCTTTTGATATTTTAATCGAAAACGGGAGGATTAGTAACCTTGATGCTGTAGCAAAGCAATATCTTAAAATTTACCATGGCACGAGTGGTATGCAGGAGGCAATTGTTACTACTGCGGTTCCTATAAATACTAATCTGGAAGCTAAAATTCAGAATAAGATAAAGGAATTAACAGGTGCCGGTGCGCTTCTTAAAAATGTTATTGACGAGAGTGTGATTGGTGGATTTATATTAAGAGTTGGGGATTTACAATATGATGCAAGTATTGCCCGAAACCTTAATAACCTGAAAAGAGAATTTAAAGACAATACATACGTTTCAAAAATTTAGAAATTAACGCAATTAGGCGTCTTATTATATAATAAATAATTATGGCAGAAGTAAATCCTGCTGAAGTATCAGCAATATTAAAAAGACAATTATCAGGTTTTGAAGCAGAAGCCTCTTTAGACGAAGTTGGAACTGTCCTCACCGTTGGTGATGGTATCGCCAATGTTTATGGGCTCGCTAATGTACAATACGGTGAATTGGTTCAGTTTGAAGGTGGACTTGAAGGGATTGTTCTAAACTTAGAAGAAGATAATGTTGGGGTTGTACTCCTCGGGCCATACAGGCAGGTAAGAGAAGGATCTGTAGTTAAGAGAACACAACGTATTGCATCTATAAAAGTTGGTGAAGGTATTGTGGGCCGTGTTGTGGATACTTTAGGAAATCCTATAGACGGTAAAGGAGCTATAGAAGGTGAAACTTACGAAATGCCATTAGAGAGAAAAGCTCCCGGTGTAATTTATCGCGAGCCGGTTACCGAGCCTTTGCAAACAGGTATTAAATCGATCGATGCGATGGTTCCCGTAGGTAGAGGTCAGCGTGAGCTTGTAATTGGTGACCGCCAGACCGGTAAAACCACCGTGTGTATTGATACTATATTAAATCAGAAGGAATTTTACGATGCCGGTGAGCCGGTATATTGTATATATGTTGCTATTGGGCAAAAAGCTTCTACAGTTGCAGGTATTGCAAAAGTTTTGGAAGATAAAGGTGCTTTAGCTTATACTACTATTGTCGCTGCAAATGCATCAGATCCTGCTCCAATGCAGGTTTATGCTCCGTTTGCCGGTGCTGCAATAGGTGAATTCTTTAGAGATACAGGTCGTCCTGCATTAATCGTGTTTGATGATTTATCTAAGCAGGCAGTTGCTTACCGTGAAGTTTCCCTTTTACTTCGTCGTCCACCGGGACGTGAAGCATACCCAGGGGATGTTTTCTTCCTTCACTCGAGATTACTTGAACGTGCTGCGAAAATTATAGGTAATGATAAAATTGCCGGGGAAATGAATGACCTTCCGGATGTTTTAAAAGATAAAGTAAAAGGTGGTGGATCTTTAACAGCTCTTCCGCTAATTGAAACACAGGCAGGAGACGTTTCAGCATATATTCCAACTAACGTAATTTCGATTACTGATGGACAGATCTTCCTGACATCAGATTTATTTAACTCTGGTGTTCGTCCCGCAATTAACGTAGGTATTTCGGTATCACGTGTTGGTGGTAACGCGCAGATCAAGTCCATGAAGAAAGTTGCAGGTACTTTAAAACTTGACCAGGCGCAGTTCCGTGAACTGGAAGCTTTTGCTAAATTTGGTTCAGATCTTGACCCTGCTACACTAAGTGTGATTGAAAAAGGTAAGAGAAACGTGGAGATCCTTAAACAAGGACAGAACGATCCTTATCCTGTAGAAAATCAGATAGCGATCATTTTTGCAGGTTCTAAAAACCTTTTAAGAGATGTTCCTGTAGATAAGATCAGAGAGTTTGAAAAGGATTATCTTGAATATCTGGACGCCAAGCACAGAGATACTTTAGATACTTTAAAGTCTGGTAAATTAACAGATGAGGTAACAGATACATTAACTTCTGTAGCTAAAGAGCTTTCTGCGAAATACAAAAATAAAGACTAAGTAAATTCCCCTCCCATCCTCCCCGAGGGGGAGGGGTTATTTATGAACTTATTAATTTTCTCCCCTTTGGGGAGATTAAGTGGGGATTATGGCAAACTTAAAAGATTTACGTAACAGGATAACTTCGGTATCATCAACGATGCAGATTACCAGTGCCATGAAAATGGTTTCTGCTGCAAAGTTGAGTAAGGCGCAGGACGCGATAACCGCTATGCGTCCTTATTCTGAAAAGTTAACCCAACTATTGCAGGATTTAAGTGCGACCCTGGATGATGATGCTAGTAGCAAATTTGCAGAAGAACGGGAAGTGGAAAACATTTTGATTGTTGCTATTTCTTCAAACAGAGGTTTGGCAGGTGCTTTTAATACAAACATCATAAAGGCGGTAAGGAATAAAGCCAAGAGTGACTATCCTGGGAAAAACGTAGAAATATATACTATCGGAAAAAAGGCAAATGATATTTTATCCAGAAATTTTAATGTTTACAAGAACAATAATGAAATTTATGATGAGCTGACCTTCGATAATGTTGCTGAAATTGCTGAAGAATTAATGCAGTTATTCCTGGATGAGCGATACGATAAAATTAAGATCGTTTATAACCAATTCAAGAATGCCGCTACGCAAATAGTAACAGAAGAGCAGTTTCTTCCTATTGAGAAATTTGATACCGAAGAAAACAAGCAACTGGATTATATTTTTGAACCTTCGAAGATAGAAATTGTAAAAGAACTCATTCCTAAATCTCTTAAAATGCAGCTGTACAAAGCGCTGCGTGATTCTTTTGCTTCAGAACATGGGGCACGTATGACGGCAATGCACAAAGCAACTGAAAATGCGACAGAGCTTAGGGATGACCTAAAATTATCTTACAACAAAGCACGTCAGGCTTCCATTACCAACGAGATTTTAGAAATTGTCGGTGGAGCGGAGGCTCTAAGCAATTAGCGACTGAAAGGAGCAAATGCTTACAGGAGCGGAGGCTCTAAGCAATTAGCGACTGAAAGGAGCAAATGCTTACAGGAGCGGAGGCTCTAAGCAATTAGCGACTGAAAGGAGCAAATACTTACAGGAGCGGAGGCTCTAAGCAATTAGCGACTGAAAGGAGCAAATGCTTACAGGAGCGGAGGCTCTAAGTTAGCGACTGAAAGGAGCAAATACTTACAGGACCGGAGGCTCTGAGCAATTAGCGATCTTAGTCCCAATTAACAACTAAAGAAGAGCAAAACAGTTTATATAAACCCGGAGCAGATCGCTTCGGGTTTTTCTTTGGCATCTATTTTGTTTGGTTATCTTTAATGAACATCTATTATGAAACATATATACTTTATTTTCAGCAGTATTTTAATTTTTAGTTTTTTTACAAATTGTGGCGGCAATAAAGGTTTGCAGGAGCATGCACCGACAAAATTTCAGGATGCTTATACCACTATGGAAAATTCCAAACTCAATTTGCACATTCCTGTTACTGTAATTCAGGATAGCCGTATTTCTCTGGACAGCGTTTATTTCCGCGGAATGAAATCTGCACTTGTACAAAATGAGGAACTTCCAAATGAGTATGTTGCAGAATTCAATATTAAGGATTCAGAAACGGTGATGAGCGCAGATCCAAGAGAGGAATACGGTAACAAAGCTCCTCAGAAACCGCAAGAAAGTCCGTTTGATATTGAAAGTAATGAAGCGATCCTGGTGTTTAGTCAGGATAATCAAAGAAAATATTATAAAGTATCAGACATAACCGACCGGAATTAGGCGCTTAGTTTCTTATTTATTAAGATATTTGTAAAAACTAACCCACCGCTTGAGTACGTTAAAACGCTTTTTTCAGGACACTATAATTTACGGTTTTGCTACGGTTTTACCACGGCTCATGAATTTTATTCTTGTCCCGCTGCATACAGAATATCTGGGACCGGCAGGATATTCTGTTAATACCACATTCTATGTTTGGGCCACATTTTTTAATGTGATTCTTACCTATGGTATGGAAACCGCCTTTTTCCGGTTTTTTAGCCATTCCGAAGAAAAAGGGAAAGTCTTTTCGACTTCGTTTATTACGCTAAGTTGTACCACGGTCATTTTCTTTGTTCTGGTCTTTATTTTTAGGGGTTGGATTACTACATTGGTGGATTTACAGCCGGTATATTTCAATTATCTGCTGGGAATATTGGCACTGGATACTTTAGTTGTAATTCCTTTTGCTTATTTGCGTGCTACCAATCGTCCTCTAAAATTTGCCTTGGTAAAAGTGCTGAATATTTTGGTGGTGGTTCTTCTGAATTTCTATTTTTTCTGGTTTGTATCAGAATTTCCGAAATATTCGCCAGATATCGTGTTGTCGAATTATTCTGAGGTAGATAAAGTAGGATATATATTCATAGCAAATCTCGCTGCCAGTGCAGTAACATTTTTAATTTTACTTCCCTACTTCTTTAGAACCAGAGTGGACTTCAGCATGACCATTTTAAAACAAATGTGGAAATATGGCTGGCCGGTTATGGTCGCAGGTCTGGCTTTTGTAATTAATGAAAACCTGGACAAGCTGTTGCTAAAGGAAATGATCTCAGACGAAGTTATGGGAGCCTATGCAGGCTGCTATAAATTGGCTGTTTTTATGATGATCTTTATTCAGGCTTTTAGAATGGGGGCAGAACCTTTTTTCTTCAATCACTCAAAGCAGGACAATGCAAAAGAAACCTACGCCACCATCCTGGAATATTTTGTCATTGCCGGTAGCATGATCCTGGTGGTGCTGGTGGTATATATAGACTTCTTTAAACAGCTTGTTATAAGGGATGAGGAATATTGGTTCACGATCGCCATTGTTCCCGTTATCCTCCTTGCCAATTTGTTTATGGGGATTTACCATAATCTGGCGGTATGGTATAAATTAACAGATAAAACAAGAATGGGCATGTACATATCACTTTTTGGTGCTGTAGTTACTGTTCTTTTTAATGTGCTTTTAATCCCGGTTATAGGTTTTATGGCTGCAGCATGGGCAACGTTGGCGGCATATGGGAGTATGATGCTCATTTCCTTTTTTCTGGGCCGCAGGTATTATCCTGTTCCCTATAATTTAAAAAAGATAGGGATGTATTTACTTATTTCTGTAGGGCTTTGTGTAATTTCCTTTAAATTCTTCAGGGAAAATTATCTGGCAGGATCGTCTTTTGTAATTTTGTTCCTGCTCATAACTTTTTTCAATGAACGGAAAGATCTAAAACGAATATTGAATCAATGAAAATTAAAATAATAAATAAGTCCGCACATAATTTACCAAATTATGAAACCGAAGCTTCGGCAGGAATGGATCTGCGGGCCAGTATTTCAGAAAAAGTTCTTTTAAAACCTTTGGAAAGGGCTATAATTAAAACCGGACTTTTTATAGAACTTCCGGAAGGTTATGAAGCCCAGGTGCGGCCAAGAAGTGGTCTTGCTGCAAAGAAGGGAATAACCGTTCTCAATGCTCCCGGCACTATAGACGCCGATTATCGCGGAGAGATAGGTGTGATTCTTGTAAATCTTTCCAATGAAGATTTTACTGTAGAAAATGGGGAGAGAATTGCACAAATGGTGATTTCAAAACATGAACACATCTCCTGGGAAGAAGTGGATATCCTGGGAGAAACTTCCCGTGGTGTGGGAGGTTTTGGAAGTACGGGGAATAATTAAGAGACTAATAAATATTACCATTGAATGAAGTTCGACAACGAATTTAAAGAAGCTATAAGCCATTTGCCCGATAAGGAAAAGGACAAATTAATTTTACGATTACTAAAAAAAGACCTGAATCTGGCCAATCGTTTACATTTCGAACTGGTAAGTACGATTACCGTAGAAGAAAGGCGCGATAAAATGAAGAAGCGAATTATAGCCGAGGCAAAAAATATGGGCGAGCGGTTTTATTCTGTAGGTTACCTAAATATGGAAATAAGGTCATTAAGTGGTGAAATTAGTGAACATGTTCAAATAACAAAGGATAAAATTGGTGAAGCAAGTTTAAATTTACTTCTGCTTTTAGAAGTTTTAAAATATAACAACAACAATATTATACTGGGAAGGCCTGCTAAAGTTAGAAAACTTTGTATTGCAATAATTGCAAGAGTATTTAAAATTCTAATTTTGATCAATAAGATGCACGAGGATTATCTGCTTGAATTTGAAGAAAATCTTCGTGACCTGGGGTTATTGATTGGAGAAAATTCTCATTTAATGAAATTTGCCATTCAACATGGTTTAGATGTAAATTGGCTTATCCAGGGAGAAATTCCTGATGACATTATAGAAATACATAAAGATCTTAAAGAACGAGGTTATTTAAGCACAAGAGTTATACAATTTTAAAATAAGAAAAATGAAGATTATAGTACCAATGGCAGGACGTGGATCAAGATTACGTCCTCATACTTTAACTGTTCCAAAGCCATTAATTCCTATTGCAGGGAAACCTATAGTACATCGATTGGTGGAAGATATTGCAAAGGTTTTGGATGAGAAAATAGACGAAGTGGCCTTTATAATTGGGGAAGATTTTGGTGAAAAAGTAGAGACCGATCTTAAGAAAATTGCTGAAATTCTAGGTGCAGCATGTAGTATTTATTATCAGGACAAACCTTTGGGAACCGGCCATGCAATTATGTGTGCGAAGGAATCTCTTAGCGGCCCGGCAGTTATTGCCTATGCCGATACACTTTTTAAGGCCGATTTTACGTTAGACAAAGATGCCGACAGTGTGATTTGGGTGAAACAGGTGGATAATCCAAGTGCTTATGGGGTAGTTCAGCTTAATGACCAACGGGAGATTACAGATCTTGTGGAAAAGCCGGAAGATTATGTCTCAGATTTGGCAATTATCGGCATCTACTATTTTAAAGATGTCGCTTTACTAAAGAAAGAGTTGCAGGGAGTACTTGATAAAAACATCATCAGGGGCGGAGAGTACCAAATTAATGATGGTATTGAAGCCATGAAGCAAAACGGACTCAGATTTGTACCTGGGAAAGTTGACGAATGGATGGACTGCGGAAATAAAAACGTTACCGTGGAAACTAACGGCAGAATGCTTAACTTTTTGCATCAGGACGGCGAAAAGCTGATATCCGATTCGGTGAAAATAAAAGATTCTGAAATTACAGAACCTTGTTATATTGGTGAAAATGTAGAATTGACCAATGCAAAAATAGGTCCTAATGTTTCTATTGGAAACGGTACAAAAATTACTGATTCCACAATCAAAAACAGTTTGATACAGACTTTTGCTGAAGTAAAGAACGCAAAGCTGGATAATGCCATGATTGGGAACTTCGCCAAATTTGATGGTGATTTTTCTGAAATAAGTATTGGGGATTATTCGGTTTTAGAATAAGGAAAAAGTAAACCTCGCAGATTTTCAAAACCTGTGAGGTTTTTAAAAAACCCGGTCTTCAAGGGCCTCAAAGGTGTTATAAATGAGAAGAACCATCCTGATATTTGCCATTTTAGGGACTGTACTCTTTCAGGAGGTACAGGCCCAGGAGGAGGAGCAAATGCTTCAGGAGGTGAACAGGGACGATCTTGGGAATGTTTCAGACCAGTTTCAGGAGAATTTCTTTGAGGCACTTAAGCAAAAGGGGATTGAGAACTACGAAAAAGCGATAAGTGCCCTGGAAATCTGCAAAAAGCTGCAGCCAGACAACGCTGTGGTCTTTTTCGAGATCGGGAAGAATTACAGGGCGATGGAGCAGTACGAAAAGGCGGTGGAAAACTTCAGTATTGCACATGAGCTTGAACCGGGAAGAGAAGCAATCCTTGCAGAGCTCTATAGTACATACATGGAAGTACAGGATTATGCTGCCGCCGCTTCAGCAATTAAGAAGCTCGTGAAAATTGACAATTCTTATACTGAAGATCTTGCAAATGTCTATATGCTTAACCAGCAGTACGATGAGGCTTTAGCTGTTCTTGACAACCTTGATAAAAAGCTGGGCAACAGCAATTATCGGGAAAGGATGCGGAGACAAATTTATGCTTTAACAGACAACACGGTAGCTCAAATTGACAATTTAGAAGAAGGAATTGCTGCCGATCCCGAAAATGAACAAAATTATCTCAACCTGATTTATGTTTACAGTCAGGATGGTAATCAAGAGGAAGCCTATAATACTGCACAGGAACTGCTTACTGCCCATCCCGGCTCTAGTCTGGTTCACCTTGCGCTGTATAAATTTTATCTGAATAGGGGAGAACCAAAGGAGGCTGTTAACTCCATGAAAATTGTTTTTAGAAGTGAAGAAGTAGATCCTGATTCTAAATACAAGGTGCTGAACGATTTCTTACTCTTTGTACGGGAAAATCCTGAGTATGATGAGGAGCTAATGGAAGTAGCCGGTTTACTTTCACAACTTGAAGAAAAACCGGAGCTATATCAGGAACTGGGGCTATATTTTTTGAAGAATAACAGGAAGAAAGAAGCACTTGAGTTTTTCCAGAAAGGATTGGAAAAAGATTCTAATAACTTCAATCTTACGAAAAACACGCTTCTGCTTCAGTTAGAATTCAGGGAGATGGAAGCAGCAAATGAATTAAGTGAAGGTGCTCTCGAGATTTTTCCGGCTCAGCCGATATTTTATCTTCTCCGGGGGTTAACTTTAAATGCTCTCGAGAGTTATCAGGAAGCAGAGGAAATTCTTACTTTTGGCCTGGATTATGTAATAGATGACAGGCGAATGGAAGCCGACATTTATGAGCAGCTCGCAATAGCCAATGCTGGATTAAATAAAGCCGGAAAGGCAGAAGAATTCAGCCGGAAAGCCGAAATGTTAATGAAAGAAATTAATTAGATGTACAGTAGAATAATAGTATTAGTAGTTCTAACAACGATAATGGTCTCCTGTGGAGGTGGGCGCGGGACCAAAAGGATAGCGACTAAAGATGCTGAGGCAGCCAATATTATTGCAAAGCACTACGATAACGAAATTCAGTATAACACAGTATCGGGAAAACTGAGGGCGGTTTATCAGGATGAAGATAGGACGCAATCGGTAAACCTTAGCTTCAGGATGGAGAAGGATAAAGCCATCTGGATGAGCGCCACTGTTCTTGGCTTTCCGGTTGCCAAAGTTTATATCACGCCCAACTCGGTAAGTTATTATGAAAAAATCAGTAAAAGTTATTTTGATGGTGATTTCAGTTTGATTAGTGAATGGCTGGGAACTCCTTTGGATTTCAATAAACTCCAAAACCTGTTGATTGGGCAGGCCATTTATGATCTACGGGAAGAAGCCTATGAAATGGTGCAGAGCCCCCGTGGTTATCAGTTTTTACCTGAAGAAACCAACAGCAGTATAAAAAAAATGTTTTTACTGAACCCTGCTAGTTTAAAAGCATCTGCTCAACAACTTGCGCAGGAAGCCGAGAGCAGGAGCGTTACTATAACTTATTCGGATTACCAGACGATAGATGGGAAGTTATTTCCTGAAAATATTAAAATTATAGCGAATGAAGGTGGTCAACCTACTAACATTGAAATTACCTATCGCTCGGTAGAGTTTGATGAAGAAGTGAGCTTTCCGTTTGATATTCCTTCAGGATATGATGAAATTAGTGTAGAATGAGACTGAAGAAGATTGTAAATATCGCTTTTTTTTTGATTCTGGTATGTGTCGGTGTTAATGGTTTTTCACAGACGAACCGGGAAGAACTGGAGAAAAAGAGACTGGAGTTAAGAAATGAGATCAGGCGGATTAATGAACTCCGATCTACGAATAAACAGAAAGAAAAATCTGTTTTAACACAGGTTGAGGATCTGAGTCAGCAAATTAAAAGCACAGAAAATCTTATAAAAGTCACCAATCAACAGGCGAACCTGCTCACGCAGGAAATCAATTCCAATACGAGAAAAATTTCCTCATTGCGTAAAGAACTTGAGCAACTAAAAGAGGACTACGCAAGAATGATTGAAAAATCATATAAAAGTAAATCTCAGCAGAGCAGGGTAATGTTTTTATTGTCTTCTCAAAGCTTTCTGCAGGCCTATAAGCGCCTTCAGTATATGAAACAGTATACAAACTACCGGAAGCAGCAGGGAGAGCAAATAAAGGCTCGTTCTGAAGATTTACAGCGCCTTAATTCCAGTCTGGCAAGCCAGAAAGAGGAAAAGGAGAAACTAATTGCTGAAAACCGGAAGACGAGACAGCAATTGGAAGAAAACCGAAAGTCACAGCAGGCGTTAATGGCCACGATTAATAAAAAAGAAGGGCAATTTGCAACTCAAATAAGACAGCGGCAGCAGGAAATTAATAAAATTGACCAGCAAATTGAGGAAATGATACGTGCATCGATTGCAAAAGCAAACGAAGGAAGCGGCTCTACTTCCCGGGACGTGTATGAACTTACACCTGCTGCAAAAGCACTGGCTGCAGATTTTGCCAAGAACAAAGGGCAGCTGCCATGGCCGGTGAAATCTGGAGTGGTAACCATGCAATTTGGGGAACATGCACACCCTATTGTGAAGACCGCGAGAATAAACAATAATGGTGTAAACATAGATACAGATACCGGTGGAAAAGCAAGAGCGGTTTTTAACGGTACAGTGAGCGAAGTGCAGCTTCTAAAAGGGGCAAATAAAGCGGTGATGGTGAGACATGGAGATTATATTACCATTTACGACAATCTTGATAAAGTATATGTGAAAAAGGGAGATGTCGTGAGCACCGAGCAGGAGATAGGGGAAATCGCAACAAATCGTAGTACAGGCAAGACAACCTTACATTTCCTGATCTTCAAAAACACTCAGAAAATGAATCCGGCAGATTGGGTTTATCAGATGTAAAATGAATATTTTATCTCTATAGAAGCAATTTTTTGGCCTATAGAGAATGCACAGAATTCTTTCTAATTAGAATAACTTATTTAAACAAAGCTTTAAGCTCTGTGGCTTCATTGGGTTTAAGTTTTCCTGCCAGCACCAGGCTTAACTGTTTGCGCCTAAGGGCAGCAGCAAAACGATCTTTTTCAAGGTCTGTTTCTGGCTGGAGTGGCGGTACCTGAATTGGAGCGCCCGTTTCATCTACCGCAACAAAGGTATAGATAGCTTCATTAGCCTTAGATCTTTGCCCACTTTCCCTGTCTTCAACCCACACATCTATAAAAATTTCCATAGAAGATTTAAAAGCGCGGGAAACAGCAGCTTCCACTGTTACTACACTTCCAAGGGGAACAGCTTTATTAAAAGCAACATGATTTACAGAAGCCGTTACAACGATCCTGCGGCTATGTCTTCGTGCGGCAATACTTGCAGCGCGGTCCATGCGTGCCAGCAATTCTCCACCAAACAAGTTGTTCAACGGATTAGTTTCACTGGGAAGTACCAGATCTGTTAAAGTTGTACGTGATTCTGCGGGCGTTTTAGCGTCCATTTAGTATCGGGATTTTCGGCAAAAATAGGGCGCAAAAGATGATTTATGCGCTAAAGAAGTATTAAAGTTCCTGAACAAGTAACCAGGCAGATTCGTTGGTTTTTTTAACCTCACGAAGCATGTTTATAGCATCCCTCCTGGTCTGGTGGCTCGCATACACCACCTGATGAAGACCGTATTTATTAGCACCTATTAATCGCGCTTTGTGGCCTTCAGCACGAAGTTCATCCACTTTTTTTGCGGCATTTTCCTCGACTCTAAAAGCACCGGCGACAATATGATAGTTTCCGGATTGCTTTTCAACATTAAAAGTTACTGCCGGTAAAGGATTGTCAATTATAAAGGTTGCCTGCTGGATTTGTTGCTGAAGCTGACCTTCGGCTTCCTGTTGTTCTGCAATGTTATGTTTGGAAACCTGGTCGCTGTAAATATTTAAACCTGCAAGACCGGAAAGTCCCAGTGCCAGTATTCCTACTGCTGCATACTTTAAATACGAAGATTTACGTCTTTCCGGAGTAAAAAGAAAAGGCGCTTTCTCTTCAATTTCTTCAACTTGTTCCTTATAAACTTCTCTATTTACCACTCCTGCCTGGAAAGAATCCAGTCCAAAGGAATCTGTAAAATAATTTATGCTGTTGTAAGGTTCAAATGCTATAATATTTTCTGAAGAAAACACAAACTTGCCGATATTTGGCAAATCTGCCTGCTTATCTTCCTCGAGAGACTTTTCAAGCGAAGCTGCAAATTCACTAATTGCATAAACCGCATTGCTGTAAGAAACCTTTTCAGCCTCCGCAGTATAATTGGCAAGAAGACCATCGTTCTTCTGCAATTGCCTGTTAAAGGAAACGGTCTTTTTTGGAGGATAGAAAGATTCTGTTTCTTCATCTATATAAGCGGACTGCTTCTGAGAAAGGAAAGCTCCAAAACCCGGAAGTATCACGCATTCGTAACGATAGAGTAAATCCTGAATGTGCTTAGCTATGTTCATCGGTACAAAAATAAGAGTTCCAGCAGTAGGATAAAGTTACCGAAAGAATTTTTATTAACAAATGTTTTTTTCTGTATTTTTAGGCAAACTCCCTTAATGGATTCCTCTGAACTGATTAATATCCTTGCTTTACAGCATATCCCTAATCTTGGGGACAACACCGCAAAAAAGCTAATCAGGCATTTTGGAACTGCCGAAGCAATTTTTAAAGAAAAAAAGCATAATTTATTAAAGATTAACGGAATTGGTGAATCCCGGCTCCAGGGATTCCATAACTCTGATCATTTTAAAGCTGCAGAAAATGAACTGAAGTTTATCGAAAAAAACAATATTGGATATTCTTATTTTCAGGATCAGGATTACCCTGAAAAACTCAAACACTGCTTTGACGGTCCAATCCTGCTTTTTAAAAGAGGCAATATCGATCTTCATCAAAAAAGAATCATAAGCATAGTTGGTACCAGAAGGATTAGTAGTCACGGCACGGCTTTTTGTGAAGAATTAATTGAAGAACTTAGTCCGCTTGATCCCGTAATAGTTTCCGGATTTGCTTATGGGGTGGATATTACAGCGCAAAAAGCTGCGGTAAAACATGGATTGCAGACGGTTGGCTGCCTTGCACATGGCCTCAATCAAATTTATCCGAAGGTTCATAAAAGGTATATGCCTCAGGTTGAAGAAAACGGTGGGTTTTTTACTGATTTTTGGAGTACTGACAATTTTGATAGAAATAACTTTTTGAAAAGGAACAGGATTATAGCCGGATTAAGTGAAGCCACAATAGTTATTGAAAGTGCCGAAAAAGGTGGCTCCCTGGTTACAGCCGATATTGCCAATTCCTACAACCGGGAAGTCTTTGCCGTGCCCGGCCGACCCGGAGATGTGCACAGCAAAGGTTGTAATAATCTTATTAAATCTCAGAATGCGCATGTGCTGACCTCTGCTGCAGATCTTATTTATATCTTAAACTGGGAGATAGAGAAGAAAAACGCAGCTGTTCAAAAGCAGCTCTTTGTAGAGCTGGAACCAGATGAGGAGGCCATTGTGGAATTTTTAAGGGAGAAGGGAAAAGCACAATTAGATACAATTGCTCTAAATTGTAATTTTCCGACCTATAAAACCGCATCGCTTTTACTTAATATTGAATTAAAAGGAGTGCTGAGGCCCCTGCCGGGAAAATTATTCGAAGTGATTTAGAAAAGAACATTATACAACTTCAAAACCATCTCCATAAGCTTCCTCTTCAGTTAAGAAAACGCCTTCTATAATTTCAATAATTTCGGTAACTTCATTTAAATAAAAACAGAATTCTTTAAGTGCTCCTTTTTCTTCGGAAATTTCGCTGATGTCGCACAGAATCTCTTTCGAAACAGCGTAATCCTTCTGGTATTGGGGAGTTGTCACCCGTAGAATAAAAATATCCTTTATCTCCTTCTGAAGCTGCGTTCCATCCTCTAATTCTGCTTTAAGCAAAAAAGGCTCATCTTCTAAGATATCAACCTTCTCTACATCTTCTACTTTAAAAGATTTTGTCCAGAGATATTGCTGTTTATCTTGTTGATGTTCATCGGCTTTATCATCAGAAAAATCAACATTTACAGATTTATAAACTATTTTAAGCGTCATGTGTGCTGGTAGATTTTTTATAGAACATTAAACCTTTACCGTTCCTAATATCCAACTTTTCCCCTAACGCGTTTTAAAACTCCGTTGGCTACTGCGGAAGCTTTTTCAGCACCAAGACTTAATGCTTTATCCAGTTCCGGAAGGTTGTTCATATAATACTCATACTTCTCTCTTGGCTCCTGAAATTTCTCCTTCAGAACTTCAAAAAGTGCTTGTTTAGCATGTCCGTAACCATAATTTCCGCCTTCATAATTCCCTCTCATCTCCGCAGTCTGAGCCTCTGTTGCCACAAGTTGATATAACGCAAAGACATGACAGGTGTCAGGGTTCTTCGGTTCTTCCAGAGGAGTACTGTCCGTCTGGATTCCCATTACCTGTTTCCGTAGCTTTTTATCTGTCTGGAAAAGGTTGATGGTGTTCCCTTTGGATTTACTCATCTTTTCACCATCGGTTCCCGGCACATACATAGTATTTTTTTCAACCTTAGCTTCAGGAATAACAAAAACCTCTCCCACTTTTGTATGGAATCTGGACGCGACATCACGTGTAATTTCCAGATGTTGCAACTGGTCTTTCCCTACCGGGACAACTTCAGCATCATAAAGAAGGATGTCTGCCGCCATCAACATGGGATAATTGAATAATCCCGCATTAACATCTTCCAGCCGGTCTGATTTATCTTTAAAAGAATGTGCGAGCGTCAAACGTTGGAAAGGAAAAAAACAACTTAGATACCAGGAAAGCTCTGTAACCTGCGGAATATCACTTTGCCTGTAAAAAACGCTTTTCTCAATGTCCAGACCGCAGGCGAGCCAGGTGGCCGCTACAGAATAGGTGTTGTTCCTTAGAGTTTCCGCATCTTTAATCTGGGTTAAAGAGTGCATGTCTGCAATAAAAATAAAAGAATCATTTCCCGGCTGATTTGCCATATTTATCGCCGGCATTATTGCACCCAATAAATTTCCCAAGTGCGGTGTTCCCGTACTTTGTACTCCCGTAAGTATTCTAGACATTGTTCTTTTTCGATTTTTTACAAAGTTATCTTTTTTAGCGAAATCAGTCGACTCATTTTAGTACTTTTGGTTCCTATGGGGGTACTCAAAAAGTTCGCATTATCTTTATGGCGTCTCTGGTTCTATATATTACTGGGACTACCTATTATAATAATGTTACCAGTTCTACTGGTTGTAGCTTCTTCAGAAAAATTTTATCCTCAATACTTTATCTGTGCAAGGATCTGGGCCAAATGCATTTTGTACGGGATGGGTTTGTTTCCAAAAGTAAAGCATGAACAGCAGATGGAAAAGGACAAGAGTTACATGCTTGTGGCCAATCATACTTCTATGGTGGATATTATGCTGATGCTGGCAGTAAATAAGCATCCGTTTATTTTTGTTGGAAAGATGGAGCTGGCAAGAATTCCGCTTTTTGGATATTTTTACAGGCAAACCTGCATTTTGGTGGACCGAAAAAGTCAACGCAGCAGGCAGGAGGCTTTTAATGAGGCACAGCGAAGGCTAAAACAGGGAAATAGTATCTGTATTTTTCCCGAAGGAGGTGTTCCCGGGCATCAAAACCTGTTGCTGGATGAATTTAAGGATGGCGCTTTTAGATTGGCAATAGAGCACCAGATTCCTGTTGTACCTTTCACTTTTTATGATACTAAAAAGCGCTTCTCGTACGACTTCTTTTCCGGTGGACCCGGGAAGCTTCGGGCAAAAGTGCATCATTTTATTCCTACTAAAGGAATGGCTGTGGCAGATAAAAGAACACTTAAAGAACAAACGCGGGAAGTAATTCTACAGGAGCTTAAAAATCCTTCTTTCGATTAAAATTTATAACTTAAACCGGAGTAAATTCCGAAGAAAAACGGCTGCACATCTTCAGTGTTTTTAAAGGTATTAAGCTGATATTTAAAAATAGGTTCAAGATTTACTTCGAAATTAGGAATGAGTTCATAGCCTAGTCCAACACCGATATTTGTACTAAAACTAACATTATTAATATTGTTGGCTTCGCCAAGTTCTGTTCTCTGATTATTTGACGTAAGGCTCACGCTGTTGTTATCAAGAAAAAGACTACTACCACCTCCAATGAGGCTTAAATCGAATTTGTTATCAATTAAAGCATATTCTATCTCCACAGGAACTTCTATAAATCCATATTGCTGATTTATTTCTCCGGGAATACTCACAGCAGCAGCTCCAAAGCTATTAGATAACTGGTCAAAATTCGGCAAACCTGATGCCGGAGCCTGAGTGGCAATTTCTACAACATTAAGCTCGGTGCGATAATCTATACTTGCAATATTTTGAGCAAAGGCTGTGGTGGTATAGGAAATTTGCTCAATATTATAACTTATATTCATCTTGCTCACACCGGTTCGAATTTTCACTTTTTCAGATAAAGTATAGGCAACATTTACCCCGTAGGCCATCGTTACCTGCGAAGAAGAATTATTATTACTGAAACTGGGAGAAATTGCATTGCCGCTGCCCATATTATCATAGAAAATAGGTGCCGCAAAGGTGCTAAGTCTGATTTTGCTTTTTTCGGCCTCTGCTAATTTAACATCCGGCTTATTTTTTTCTTCAGCAAGCGCTGCAAGGGCATTTTTCTCTTCTTTTTTGGCTTCTGCAATGTTTTTTTGAGCAATTTCTTCCTGAAACTGCTTTTTATCAGAATTTTCTTCATTTCCTGCCTCAATTTGGCCTTTTTCATCCTCGTAAGCCTCTTTTTGACTAGCGATTGCTTCAGAATTTATATTTTCTTCAGCATAAGCATCGTTTTTATCTGAAGCATTTTGAGCAATGCCTGTTTTTTGCCAATTATCGGCATTATATCCTTCAGTCGGTGTATTTTCTTTTCTGTCTTCTGAAGAATTTATCGTATTTTCTTCAGTGCTTTTATTATTACCAGCTAATCCGAAATTTGACGAGCTACCGGTAGTGCCGGAGATTATATTATTAAGTAATTGTGAAGCATTTTTGATAGTAGAATTATTTTCGGGTAAATTAAATTGGGGACGGTAGATGTCTTCATCTTCCACAACGAACTGCGTTTCGGGAGTTGCTCCCGGTCCCGTATTTAAGAAGTATGCGAGTCCCAGAATGACAGCAATAGTGGCAGCGACTCCGCCCACTTTGTACCATAGCGGAATAATAAGCGGCCTTTTACGCTTCTTTTCTTCCAGCCTGGCTGCAATATTTTTCCAGACTTCTTCCCTTGGAGAAGCTTCAAAATCCTTGAATTTCTCCTGGTAAAGCCGGTCTATATTTTTTCTTTCTTTCATCTTCATCAATTTATAGGCTAATCAGCCTCAGCTATAATGACTGTGCCTGACTGTCGTTTTGATGGCTTACAATTTTATCCTTCAGAATATTCCTGGCCCGCGCCAGGTTGGATTTTGAAGTTCCTATAGAAATTCCCAGTAGTTCAGAAATTTCCTGGTGGGAATGCCCGTCCAGCGCATAAAGGTTAAAAACCTGCCTGTACCTATCCGGCAATTCCTGGACAGTTTTCAGTAAAAAATCTGCATGAATTTCATCTTCTTCTACCTCAACATCGGGTTCTTCCATTCGGTCTTCGTTTATAATTTCATAAAACCTGTGTTTTCTGTGCTTTTGAAGAGCGGTATTTATAACAATACGCTTCATCCAACCTTCAAACGAACCCTGGTCTTTGTATTGGGAGATTTTTTCAAATATGGTAAGGAAGCCGTCCTGAAGATTATCTTCAGCTTCGTGATAACCGGAAGAATATTTGAGGCACAGGCCAAAAAGCTTATCGGCGTATAACCGGTAAAGCTCCTCCTGTGCCTTAATATCCTGTTTCTTACAGTTTTTTATGAGCTTCTTTAGACTCACCAAATCTTGATGTTAATTGCTGCTTTCGTCTCCTGTACCTTCTTCTTCAGAATCGTCGGGTGCGCCAACCGGAACATCCACAGTAATATATTCTCTTTCATTTGTAGAAGATACTCCGGTTAATAATTTAAACTGAATCGTGGTGTACTGTGAGCTCGAAGAAACATTGAAATTTTCACGGGCTCTTTTTGTTTCAGTAAGCTCACCCTCTTCGTCGCATTCAGTTAAATTTGGATCATAAGAAGTGATTGCATGAATGTAGTAAACAAAAATATCCTCATCATCTTCATCTTCTGCACCTGCCTGATCGAAACCCGCAAAAGTGTGGCATGCATCAGGCAATTCATAAGTAACGTCAATTTCATAATCCTCGCCGGGTTCAATAAATTCCGGTAAATTATGACCAGTAATTTCAGCAAGTTCATAAGCAATGTTAAGGCCGTCGTCATCAGTATCACAGCTCACAAAAGTCAACACCGAAATTAGTAACAAAGCAAACTTTTTCATTTTCATTTAAATTAGGGTTTATAATTATTTTTCTACCCTATAGATGCAAAAGTGCTGAAAAGGTTGCGTCAAGCTCAAAAAAAATCCCTTCGAAAAGGGATTTTAAAAATTTGCTATTCGTTAGCGACTTTAATTGCTTGCTTTATCTTGGTTTCCAGCTCATCCATTAAATCTGGATTGTCTTTAAGGATCGTTTTTACAGCATCCCTTCCCTGGCCGAGCTTAGTATCTTCGTAGCTAAACCATGATCCGCTCTTTTTGATGATTTCATAATCTACACCAATATCAATAATCTCCCCGATTTTAGAGACACCTTCGCCATACATGATATCAAATTCGGCAGTTTTAAAAGGAGGTGCAACTTTGTTTTTCACCACTTTTACGCGGGTTTTGTTACCCATCACATTGCTGTTGCTGTCTTTAATTTGTGTCGACCTTCTAATATCCAGCCTTACCGAAGCATAAAATTTAAGCGCATTACCACCCGTAGTAGTCTCAGGGTTTCCAAACATTACTCCAATTTTCTCCCTCAACTGATTAATGAACATTACCGTACAATTGGTTTTGCTAATGGAAGCAGTCAGTTTTCTAAGTGCCTGGGACATTAAACGGGCATGAAGTCCCATTTTGGAGTCTCCCATTTCCCCTTCAATTTCACTTTTTGGGGTTAAAGCCGCAACAGAGTCGATTACAATAATGTCTATCGCTCCCGAACGGATTAGATTATCTGTGATTTCAAGAGCCTGCTCACCGTTGTCTGGTTGTGAAATAATCAGGTTTTCTATATCTACACCAAGTTTTTCAGCATAGAAACGGTCAAAAGCATGTTCTGCATCAATAAAAGCAGCGATACCTCCGGCTTTTTGAGCTTCAGCAATAGCATGAAGCGTAAGGGTGGTTTTACCCGAAGATTCCGGTCCGTAAATTTCAACAACCCTACCGCGCGGATATCCTCCCACACCCAAAGCCAGATCAAGTCCCAGCGAGCCGGTTGGAATGGCATCTACATCCACGATCGCCTGATCGCTCATTTTCATAACCGTACCCTTTCCATAGGTTTTATCCATCTTATCCAGGGTAAGCTTAAGGGCCTTTAATTTTGCTTCTTTTTCTTTATCGTTGCTCATAATTTTTTTACTTTTTGAAGAGCTGCTAAATTAACATAAGTTTTGCTGCATCACAATTTTAAAATAGGCATTCTCTATCTAATATATTTTTACTGTAACTAATTAAAGATAAACTTATTTGAAGCTTCTAAAACAAATTTCTGCTTTTTCATTTTAAGCCTTATCTTTGCTCAAATTTTTCTTTTACTCTTATAAATTGGTATAGCATGCAACTGTACAATAAATTAAGCGCTAAAGAGAGAGCAGCATTAATTGAAGAAGCCGGGGAAGACCGGTTGACGCTCTCTTTCTATGCCTACGCGAAAATAGGTAACCCCGAATTATTCCGAAACCATTTATTTATAGCCTGGGACCACATGGGCGTTCTTGGGAGGATTTATGTGGCCCACGAAGGTATAAATGCCCAGCTTTCTGTTCCTGCTCAAAATTTTGATACCTTCAAAAAATTTCTTGATGAGATCTATTTTCTTGAGGATGTACGGTTGAATATCGCTATTGAGCACGATGCAAAAGCTTTTTTAAAGCTGAAGGTAAAAGTGCGCAACAAGATAGTTTCCGATGGTCTTAACGATGCCAGTTTTGATGTTACCAATCGCGGAATTCACGTAGATGCAGAAAAATTTAATGCGCTGTTAGAAGATCCCAATACCGTATTGGTGGATATGAGGAACCACTACGAGAGCGAAATTGGGCATTTTAGAGGTGCCATCACTCCAGATGTGGATACCTTCAGGGATTCGTTGCCAATAATTGAAGAAGATTTAAAAGATTATAAGGAAGATAAAAATCTGGTAATGTATTGCACCGGCGGAATCCGGTGTGAGAAAGCCAGTGCTTATTATAAGCACAAAGGCTTCAAAAAAGTTTTTCAACTTGAAGGGGGAATTATTGAGTATGCCCGGCAGGTAGAAAATCAAAAACTGGAGAATAAATTCATCGGAAAGAATTTTGTGTTCGATCACCGTCGTTCCGAGAGAATTTCAGAAGATGTTATTGCGCATTGCCACCAGTGTGGGAAACCTTGTGACACCCATGTTAATTGTGCTAATGAAGCTTGTCACCTGTTGTTTATTCAGTGTGAAGACTGCGCCATGGAAATGAATGATTGCTGTTCTGAAGATTGCATGAAAACCAATTCTTTGCCTTACGAAGAGCAAAAAGAACTGCGCAAAGGAAAGGGCAACAGCAATAAAATCTTTAAGAAGGGACGCTCAAAGGTTTTGAAATATAAAACCTAAGTTGCCGTTCTGTAAATGGTGGTGCCAATAAATATTGGTATCTTTACTGTTAATATTTTTTACTAATCTAAAGGTGGTGCCGAAAGATTTGTATCAGATTGCCGTTAAAGTTCGCTTTACAGGCTTTCCGGAGATGCAAAATGTTGAATTTTAGAGCATGTCGATAGTACAGATATAAAAGGCAGCTACCTACAATATATATAAATTTATGGCTTGCACCAGTTGCTCGACCGGTAAAGACGGTCAGCCAAAAGGATGTAAAAATAACGGAACCTGCGGAACAGACGGATGTAATAAACTTACTGTTTTTGACTGGCTTTCCAATATGTCTCTCCCTAATGGCGAAGAACCCTTTAATTTTGTTGAGGTACGCTTCAAAAACGGGAGGAAACATTTCTTCAGAAATTCTGAAAACCTAAGCCTTAGTATGGGGGACGTGGTGGCTACAGAAGCTTCGCCGGGCCATGATGTGGGGATCGTTAGCCTCGCAGGGGAGCTTGTTAGGGTTCAAATGAAGAAGAAGAAAGTCGCACCAGATAGTGATGAGGTTTTAAAAGTTTATCGCAAAGCTTCGCAGCGGGATATTGATGTTTGGCAGGAAGCGCGTGACAGGGAAGATAAAATGAAGGTTCGCGCACGGGAAATCGCTATTCGCCTTAACCTTCAGATGAAAATTAGCGATATCGAATTCCAGGGGGATGCTTCAAAAGCAACCTTCTATTACACTGCAGACGATCGGGTGGATTTCCGGCAGCTAATTAAAGAATTCGCAAGAGAGTTCAATACCAGGATTGAAATGAAGCAAATTGGCCTGCGCCAGGAAGCTTCACGATTAGGAGGTATTGGTTCCTGCGGAAGGGAATTATGTTGTTCTACGTGGTTAACAGATTTTAGGTCTGTAAGCACTTCTGCAGCTCGTTATCAGCAACTTTCTTTAAATCCGCAAAAGCTTGCAGGACAGTGCGGGAAGCTGAAATGTTGTCTTAATTATGAGCTCGATACTTATCTTGAAGCTTTAAAATCTTTTCCAAGAACAGACACTAAACTCTACACCAAAAAAGGAACGGCAGTATGTCAGAAAATTGACATTTTTCAGGGGGTACTTTGGTATGCTTACGAAGGGGAATGGATGAACTGGCATAAATTAACTGCAGAACAGGCTAATAAGATTATCGTTTCCAATAAGAAGAAAGAACCGGTTGGTAGCCTGGAAGAATATGAAGTTGTTTTACAGCTGGAAGAGAATAAGAAGCCCGATTTTAATAACGTAGTTGGGCAGGACAGTCTTACCCGTTTTGACAATCCGAAGGCTTCTACAGGAAAAAGAAGAAATAAGAAAAGAAAGAAGAGGAAAGGTAAACCTTCAAAAAATGGGTAAAGGTCTTTTTTTACTGTTGACGGTTTTTTCTTTTTTAGGTTTGTATTCCTGTGATTCAGACCGTGTTTTCGATGAATATAAACCGGTGTCTTCATGGAATAAAGATTCTGTTGTTGCGTTTAGGGTAGATGAACTGGATTCACTGGAGACATACGATCTTTTTTTGAACATTAGGAATAACAGTGAATATAAGTACAGCAACCTTTTTGTAATTACCGAAATTGAATTTCCGTATGGTAAGGTAATTACCGATACGCTGGAATACGCCATGGCGGCGCCAGATGGAACATGGCTTGGTACGGGTTTTGGTGATGTAAAGGAAAGTAAACTCTGGTACAGGGAAAATGTACGTTTTCCGGAGCCGGGTGAGTATGAAGTCCGCATAAAACAAGCCATGCGAAAGAATGGTGAAGTGGAAGGAATAGAAAATTTAGAAGGTATTACCCATGTGGGCTTTCGCATAGAGCATAGCGCACAGCAATAGTTATAAAGTAAATGGCTACGTCAAAAAAAAAGAAAGCAGCACCCAAAAAAAGTAAAATATCCTACATCATTGGTTTCTGGAGCATATTTGGAATAGGAATTCTTCTTGTAATTATCCTTTTTCTAATGGCCGGCTGGGGTGCATTTGGTAAAATGCCGACTTTTGAAGAGCTCGAAAATCCTGAAACAAACCTGGCTACAGAAGTTTTTTCTTCCGATGGAAAAACCCTTGGCAAATATTACAATGAAAACAGGACACCGGTAAAATATGATGATTTACCAGAAAATCTTGTAAAAGCGCTAGTAGCAACAGAAGATGAAAGGTATTATCACCACTCCGGGATTGATGCCCGCGGTACACTTCGTGCTGTGGCTTACTTAGGATCAAGAGGTGGTGCGAGTACCATCACTCAGCAGTTATCAAAATTGCTGTTTTCTGATACTCCCAATAATAAGGTGGAACGTGTTTTCCAGAAGATTAAAGAGTGGGTTATTGCCACGCGATTGGAGAGACAATATACCAAGCAGGAGATTATTACTATGTACTTAAATAAGTACGATTTTCTTTACCAGGCAGTGGGAATCCGTTCGGCCTCAAGGATTTATTTCGGAAAGGAGGCAAAAGAATTAAAAACTGAAGAAGCTGCCGTTCTGGTAGCGATGCTTAAAAATCCAATTTTATATAATCCTGCAAAGGAAGAGTTCAGAGATAATGCGCTTAGAAGGAGAAATCAGGTGCTTAAACAAATGGAAAAGAATGGGTATTTGACTCCTTCAGAAAAGGATTCGCTGCAGTCCCTTCCACTTAAATTAAATTTTTCTCCTGAAGGGCACGATGAGGGAATGGCAACTTACTTTCGGGCTTATGTACAGCGCTTTCTTAGTGAATGGATTGATGAAAACCCGAAGCCAGATGGTTCAGAATATAATATTTACCGTGACGGTTTAAAGATTTATACAAGTATAGATTCAAAAATGCAGGAATATGCTGAAGAAGCTGTAGACCGACATATTTCACATCTTCAGAAGGAATTTACACGACAAAATAAAAATAATCCTACGGCACCTTTCCGTGATGTGGATGAAAGCGAAGTTCAGCAGATTGTTAATAGCTCCATTAAGCGATCAGTCCGGTGGAAGGAAATGAAGGATAAAGGAATATCTGAAGATGAAATCCTTGCTTCTTTTGATAAAGAGCGGGAAATGCGTGTTTTTGACTGGACCAGTCCTAACCACACAAAAGATACCATTATGACGCCACGGGATTCGATTTTTTACTACAAATCTTTTCTTCAGGCAGGAATGATGTCTATGACACCTCAAACCGGGGAAGTAAAAGCCTGGGTAGGAGGTACCGATTTTAAACACTTTAAATACGACCATGTTAAACAGGGGAAACGTCAGGTTGGGTCTACCTTTAAACCTTTTGTTTATGCTACGGCGATCGATCAACTAAAATTATCCCCTTGTGATACGCTTCCGAAGAATAGGTTTACGATTGAAGAGGGAAAGTATGGACTTCTTAAAGACTGGTCACCTCAAAACGCCGGAAACGATGCCGACAGTTACGTAGGTATGATTTCCTTAAAAGATGCGCTTGCCAATTCTGTAAATACAGTGACTGCCAGACTTATTGATAAAACCGGCCCCAGACCTGTAATAGACTTGCTGGACAAGCTGGGAATAGATACTGAAAATATTCCTGAAGTACCTTCTATTGCGCTTGGTACTCCAGATTTAAGTTTATTCGAAATGGTTTCTGCATACAGTACTTTTGCTAACGAGGGTGTGTATGTAAAACCTGTTATTGTTAATAGAATAGAAGATAAAAACGGAACTGTGTTATTCCAAAATGTTCCGCAGACCCGCGACGTGCTTAGCAAGGAAGCCGCCTATGTAACCGTTAATCTTTTAGAAGGGGTAACCCAGTCTGGATCTGGAGTTAGATTAAGAGGTAACTATGCGACTAACCTGGATCATTATAAGCGTGCTGTTACGGGTTATCCTTATAATTTCGATACCAGTATTCCAATTGCGGGAAAAACGGGAACTACCCAAAACCAGAGTGATGGCTGGTTTATGGGCATGGTTCCTAACCTGGTTACCGGCGTTTGGGTTGGAGCAGAGGACAGATCTGTCCATTTTCCAACTATAACTTATGGACAGGGAGCGACTATGGCGCTGCCTATTTGGGGAATGTACATGAAGGACGTTTATGCCGATGATGCGCTGAATATTTCCAAAGGAGAATTTCCTAAACCTGAAGATCTTACTATTGAAGTGAATTGTAACAACTATGTAGGTTCTAATGACCCTGATAGTGATGTTCCCGATGAACTGGATTTTTAGAATTACATTAAAAATTTGCATCTGTTTTTTCTGATATCTTAATTTACTGTGGCTTTCGCATTGTTACAGCTATTTTATTTTCGTATTTTTCTGAATAAAAATTTTAGAAGATGATTCGAAAAGCTGTAGCTAATGTAGAGGAAGCCTTAGAGGGAGTTAAGGACGGAATGACTTTGATGCTGGGAGGATTTGGCCTTAGTGGGATTCCCGAAAATTCCATTTCTGAGCTTGTACGACTCAACATTAAGAATCTTACCTGTATTTCCAA
Source organism: Autumnicola lenta (assembly GCF_031846515.1). Lineage (NCBI taxonomy): Bacteria > Pseudomonadati > Bacteroidota > Flavobacteriia > Flavobacteriales > Flavobacteriaceae > Autumnicola > Autumnicola lenta. The sequence continues at coordinate 2,116 of NZ_JAVRHO010000014.1, read as the reverse complement.
TAATGCCGGAGTCGATGATTTTGGCCTTGGACTTCTACTTCACAAGAAACAAATTGATAAAATGGTATCTTCTTATGTGGGGGAAAATGCTGAATTTGAAAGACAGATGCTTAGCGGTGAACTGGAAGTAGAACTTATTCCTCAAGGCACGCTGGCAGCAAGATGCCAGGCAGCTCAGCAGGGATTTCCTGCTATCTATACCCCTGCCGGTTATGGAACTGAAGTTGCCGAAGGTAAAGAAACCCGGGAGTTTGACGGAAAAATGCATGTGCTTGAAGAGGCTTTTAAAGCAGATTTCTCTTTAGTAAAAGCATGGAAAGGGGATAAAGCAGGTAATCTTATCTTCAAGGGAACTGCGAGAAATTTTAATCCTTTAATGTGTGGTGCTGCAAAAGTTACAGTTGTAGAAGTAGAAGAACTGGTGGAGCCCGGAGAACTCGATCCAAATCAGATCCATATTCCGGGAATATTTGTACAAAGGATCTTTGAAGGAAAAAATTATGAAAAGAGGATTGAGAAGAGGACGGTACGGGAAAAGTAATTTGAAAATTTGCCAATTTGAGGATTTGAAAATTGAGAGATGACAGGAAAAATATAATTGTAGATAAAACCTTTGAATTTGCACTAAAGGTCATTAAATTTTCTGAAGAGTTAAGAGAAAATAAAAAGTTTGAACTTGCTTCGCAATTTTTTAAATGCGGCACTTCAATAGGAGCAAATGTTCGAGAAGCTCAGAATGCTGAAAGTCCGGCAGATTTTATACATAAGTTTAAAATAGCAGCAAAAGAGGCAGATGAATGTGCGTATTGGCTGGAATTATGTCAAAAATCTGAATTGCTGCCCGATCCACCGGAAGCGCTAAAGGTAGAAATAGATAGTATTATCAGAATTATATCTAAAATTATTAGTTCAAGTAAGAGGATTGGTAAATGAAGTTTAAAAGGTATAATGCTCCAATTAAAGTAACTTTAATTGGATTTATATATGAAAAAGCTGCAAAAGAGCCCGAATAAGAAAAATGATTAAAGACGGATAAAAACATTTTCAAATCAGCTAATTTTCAAATTCTCAAATTAAAAGAAATGTTAGACAAAGAAGGAATCGCGAAGCGAATAGCAAAAGAAGTTAAGGATGGATATTACGTCAATCTTGGAATTGGAATTCCCACACTGGTCGCAAATTTTGTTCGGGATGATATTGAAGTTGAATTCCAGAGTGAAAACGGAATTCTGGGGATGGGACCTTTTCCTATAGAAGGAACTGAGGATGCCGATCTTATAAATGCCGGAAAACAAACCATTACTGCACTTCCCGGTGCCAGTTTCTTCGATTCGGCCATGAGCTTCGGAATGATCCGTGGTAAGCATGTGGATCTGACCATTCTTGGCGCAATGGAAGTTGCGGAAAACGGTGATATAGCCAATTGGAAAATTCCGGGGAAAATGGTGAAAGGAATGGGAGGCGCGATGGATTTAGTTGCTTCCGCAGAGAATATTATAGTGGCTATGATGCATACCAACAGGGCCGGAGAATCTAAATTACTTTCCAAATGTACACTACCGCTCACAGGGGTCGGCTGCGTCACAAAAATTGTGACGAATCTGGCTGTGCTTGAGGTTACCAAAAATGGTTTTAAGCTTCTCGAACGAGCTCCGGGAGTCAGTACAGAAGATATAAAAGCAGCAACGGCCGGAAAGCTAATTATTGAAGGGGAAATCCCGGAGATGCAATTATAACTTTTCCTTCTGAAGATTCAGCTGGTTTATAGATTCGGCAATGAATTAAAAAAGAAGAAAAGTCGAAATAGCATCACAGGAGACGACTTAACCTCCCTCATTTATTCCTGTAGCGTTAGCCTCTAAATTAATCATAAATTCCAGTGCCTGGTCTAAAGGTATTATTTCACCTCTGCTGTTAACCTGAGAAAAACAATCATACCAACCAGAATCTGAAATAGCTTTTTCCAATTTTTTCACATAGTCCCGTGAAGGCATTTTCCAAACGGCCATGTAACGGTAATCGCTTCGATGAGGTGTATGTTCATCATTCATTGCCCAACCTACATTCTCAACTCCTGAATTGGTTAACTCCTTTATTCCGTCATTTACCTGGTTTA
>NZ_JAVRHO010000013.1:0-130389 GCF_031846515.1 Autumnicola lenta | reverse complement strand
CTTTTTTTATTCATGGTCGATAATTGGCAATTTTGAAGCCCTCTTATTTTCTTCAGAAGTTAAATTTCTTTTGAAGGAGAAATTATAAATTAAAAGATTTGTCTCATCGAGCTTGTCGAGATGCTTTTTGAATAAATCTAATGCTTCTTCTTTTACTCAATGTCGATAATTGACAATTTTGAGGTCTCTCTTTTTTCTCCGTAATCCTTAAATTACCTACTCTTCAGTAGGAGGGGATTTGTGGAGGTCTTCATTCAAAAGATTGAGAAGAGACTTGAAGCGATCTATATGCTTCCTTACTTCAGTCAGCCTGTTTTCATGAAATTCAGAAAGTTTAAAATCTCCTTCTGTATTTTCACGCTTTGCCATTAACAGGAGAAGATTTTCTTTTTCTTCCAGCATACGTATGGAAACCCAAATGGATTCTTCAATTTTCTTATCCTGCAGGTCATGCAGAATCTTTTCAGTGAACACGTGTCCTGTATGGCACCTGTAGCGATTTAAAGGGTCATTTTTTAAAGCCCATAATCCACCTCCGCAATCGGGACAGACAAAATCGCTGTGATCTGCAATCTTTTTGATTTCATTAATATCACTCATCATTTGTTCGGTTAATTCTGCTTCGATGCGAATTTCATGCGGAACAGGTTTTTCCGAAGGAAGCGGCTGGGTTATGATTTTGTTTATAATAGCCGGAATTTCTTTCAGTTCAGCCTGAAAATCTACTTTTATTTTATTGAGCACACTGCGGGGCATATCAGAAAATTGTGCTTCCCCAGGATCCTGGATAATACAAAGTCCGCCGCAGCGTTTTATAGCATACATTCCCGAGGTGCCATCTTCAAACAAACCTGTAAGGATAATGCCGATTGTCCTGTGACCGTAATGTACAGCGGCAGATCTAAAAAGCACATCAATAGAAGGACGGTACTTATTTTCATGTGGACCTGAGGTTAAAAGCAAACGATCATTCTTTACCAATAATTGATGCTCTGGCGGGGCAACATATAAATGACCTTTTTTTAAAGGTATTCCGTTTACGGCAACTCCGCAATTTAACTCTGTGTTTTTTTGAAAACTGTTGGCAATATGTTGGCTATTGGATTTTTTCGACACATGGATAACTACCATAACTGCCACATCCATATCTGCTGAAAGTCCTGATATTACTTCATTAATTGCGGGCAAGCCACCTGCCGATGCACCAATAACAATAATATTTCTGATTCCGCTCACGTTTTCTTTGCTGTTTGCAACCATTTTTCCAATCCTGATAAGTGTTGAGGTTATCCTTACAAGTTACTACTTAGCTTTTAAAAGGATTTTTAATGAATCGTAAAATTTTGCCAATCTTGTTAATCGCTTTAATAGAGTAATCAGCAGCAGGTTTTTATTTTAAGGAGAGCGTGCAAAGCGTACTTTTTAATAGCCATGTCTAAGCTTTTCACATTTTAAAAGTTGATCTTTTTCAATAAATAAACTTTGCTGATAGGGACTTACTTATTAAAGCTGGTTTCAATTTGGGTTCATATTTTCCGCAACCTTCGTTTAATTCTGAAAAAACCTTTTTTACTGATTTAAGTCATAAATCAGCCTTTAGAATGTACTTATTTTTGGTTCAGAATTTTTGGATTTTCCTGAATCGCGGAATTTTATCCGGAATATGAGAAAAGCGGAATATTTTTAACTTCAGAATATGTTTCAATCTTCCCGGCTCATCCTGCATCACGCGATAAAATTTGAAGCTTGTACAAAAAGAATAAAGTTGCAATTTCTGAAGATAAAGAACGATCAGAATCAAATTACTAATAAAACTAAAAAATTATGAAAACTGCATCACTAACAAAAAGCCTTGAATACAACGAAAGCAAACCTGCGGTAATAGTATTAATGGATACCGATAGCAGCAGGGAAATTAGGATTGCCATGAAAAAAGGGCAGGTAATGAAAGAGCATAAAACTCCTTTTCCTATTGTAGTGGAGATCTTTGAGGGAGAAATTACTTTTGGGGTAAAGGGCAATCTTCATAATCTTGTAAAGGGCGACCTTATACAATTGGAAGGAAACGTTCCGCATGATCTAAAAGCCGAAGCAGATAGCACAATTAGGCTAACCCTTTCCAAATCTGATACTGCCGAAAGAGTGAAAGACGTAGCTAGAAAATCTTCTTAAATGAAAGATTAAAATACTGGTGCGTCTATGACCTGAAATTTCTAAAACTTCAGGTTTTTGCGTTCTGACGGACTCTCTAAGGAGATGTATGATTTAAAGAGGTTGTGGGAGCTTTTTGTTGTTATGCAAAGCAGTTATTTTTTTCAAAATAGTAGACAGGACTAAACTGAAAAGTACAAAGCCAATAAAAATGATAAATCCCGGTTGCAGGGATGTTTTATTGGTCGAAATGCTTACAAGCGATTCTGTTTCCCTATTCACGTTGGAAAGCTGGTGATCCAGGATTCCCTGGAAACCGATATAAGCCATAAATATAGCGATCACATAGACGTCTGCCATGCTCCATTTTCCCGATTTAAAAGCAAAGAATTTGAGAATTTTATTTTTCCTTAATTTTTCATTTCCGGCCAGGTAGATTTGAGTGGAAATGAGTTTGGCAACAGGAAAAACAATGCTGAAAACAAGAATCAGGATTCCTACAAGAAATGAATCCACTTTTCCAGCAGCAAATAAAATATCGATAACCTGCAGGATACTTTTACTTTGGAAGAAAATCACCTGATCATTAAAAACGATATGTTCGCCTATCAGCTGGAAATTCACTTGTTGAAAACGAGCATCTATTTCAATCATAGGTGCTGTAATACCTGAAAAAAGCGCCACGAGGGATACCAGTACAGAAACTATAAACAGTGGGGTATGTAGCGGTTTCTGATTTCTGAGTAGCCACCAGAGCAGGAGGAAAGCCATAATTACGCCAAGCAGGATATAGGTATGAAAGTAGGTTTGCTCTTCCAGCTTTATAAGTTCTCCTGAAGTTTTTTCGTTAAAACCTTTCAGGTCTGCTACCTCGTATTTATTGAAAAGGGCTTCTAATCGTTGGACGGCAGCTTCAGAATTGTCATGAGTAAGATCACTATACTCCTGAAGCTTACTTTTAATAACAAACTTTAGCGCTTCCTTGTTCTCCGGTTTCTGTATTTCATCAACAATGGTCTGGGCAAACATAGGTACTAATGCCCTTATCTTTTCCTCGGGAACCAACGTTCTTACCGCAAATTTTCTTAGTTTTCCTTTTAAGGTCTTTTGCTTCAGGTTCATTAAGCTGTCTCCTTTGTCGATCCCGGCGGTAAGAATATTTTCCACCTGAAGAACCAGGGTATCTTCCTGTTCGGGGGTGAACTCAAATTCGTCAATACGGTTCAGGACCATATTGGTTAAATGATCCCTCCAGATATTTACAGATAAAATTCCGTGGGTAATGCTGTTAAGTTCGCTGTAGTCCTTTTTGATTTCGGCAGCTTCCGAAGAATATCTATAGACCTGCAAGCTGCTCCATCCCGCTAAGACGAGAAGGCTACCTGTGAAACATATCAGAAGTACACGTTGTAAAAATTTTGACATTACGCACGGGATTAATCTTATAAATGTAATTCTTTAATTCTGATAAAATCAGGTCTATTTATAGGAGTAAATTCACTCAATTTTTTCGGTAGAAAACATCATTGTCCAGGATTCAAAACATTGTATTCAGACAATATTTTTTGTCATTTATTTGTTAGTGAAATAACCCGGAAATATTTACTTTCATCCTCTCAAAAAAGTAATAGTATGTTATTAAAATCTCTCAGGCCATTGCTGATAATGGTCCTATTAGCCTCCTTTTTCTCATGCTCAGAAGATGAATCTCCTGAAGAAACAGAGGGTTCTGAAATTGCGGACACCTATAGTTATCTTGCTTTAAGAAACGACGGAACCTTATTCACAATTGGCGATAATAGCGGAAAAGTTGTAGAAATGGGTAACGTTCCCGGTATTGAATTTAATACTATGTTTAATGCGGTGACCTCTTCAGATTCTGAAATTTTTATATATGAACACCGTTTTGATCCTCCCAGGGGGATTATATATGCATGGGATAAACGATCTGGTCAAACCCGTTCTGCCATACTTGATTATCCGGAGCAATTTGGCGACAATACAGCATTATTATCTTTGGACTGGGATGAAGAAAATCAAAATCTTGTCGGGATCACCAGAGAAAATATGGAGCAGAGTAACCACCAGAAACCAATTATGGTGGTACGTATAAACCCGGAAAATTTTCAAATAACTACCCGTGATATCGACCTGAGTACAAAAGGATATGAGAATATATTTTCCACAAGCCTGATAGGACAAAAACTATATGTGGTAGCTTCAAAAACAGAAAGAGTTACAGAAGCTGATTTATTAGAAATTGAACTTAATCAAAATTCTGTTAAGGTTCTTCCGCTACAGGGTATCGCGACTGGTGTCACGAATATAGGGAACAGCGGTGGTACAACAGCATTGTTTGGATTTTCACCTGTAGCCAACTCTTCTTATATGGCAGAAGTGAGACCGGTAATCTACAATATAGAGGCAGGAACAGTAACAGAAGTATCTGAAGTTCCACGGATATCTTCCTTAAATTTTGCTCATAAAACTTTTTATAATGAAGAGGGGGAAGAGTTTGTAGAACTTGTAGGAGCAAATAATTCCAAAAATCTTTTAAAGTACAATCCTTCAACAGGTGATCAGGAATTAATAAAATTACATAATGCAGACGAACTTTCTTCTCTCATAAGTATTGTTGCTGTAAGAGAGCTTTAACGGGTTTTGCTGAAGCATAAATAATGAATGGACGCTTTTACACGTCCATTCATTTTAGAATTAAAACCTGTCCCCACACGATTTTAAATCTAATCTTTGTTATTTCTTTCAGGAAGATTTTTAGGTGTCAGATGACACTTCGCTACAGTCCATCGCCTGTACTTGATTAATATCTTCCTCATATTGATTTCCCCAATACTGGCAATCTTCGAATTCCTGGTAGAAATCGGTCATTGCTTCTTTATAAACTTCACAGGTCTGAGAGCTTGGAGCCTGGGAATAAGCATTTAAGGCATTTACAACATCTTCCCATTCTGACTGGAAATCATTACATCCGGCTATGCTATCATCAGTACCGGCGTCGTCATCTCCGGAGCAGGATGAGAAGCTGAAAAGCGTTATACATAAAATAAGTGGTAAAATTTTAGAATAAATTTTCATAATTTAATTTTTGTAGTTAGTGTTTTCTGAAGGACGATAATTGTCATTTTTAGATAGACGTCCAATTTTTTAAATATTCCGAAACCACTCTTCAAATTTATCTCCCAGTAAAGGAACCGGCTGTGTTTTTCCGTTAATGGCATTAATGAGTCCCATTATCCATAAATACAACAGGAAGATAGAACCGAAGAAACTGGCAATCCATCCTAGAATAGGCACCAATCCTATAATAAAAAGTGCAATTCCGCACAAAGAAAGACCTAAGGACTGCTTGATGTGGTATGCAGCAAAGGGATCTTTCTTTTCGTTGTTCATTACAAAGGCAACGATAAGCCCTATGATGGTCAAATAAGCAACAATGGCCATTGTTTTGTCATCTGTGGCAGTATTTTTAGTTTCTGCATGTGTATTTCCGGATTTCATAATCAGAATATTTAGAAGTTGAGAATCAAAGATTCAATTCCGGCGGCTTTTAGTGAAAAAGTGAATTTTCCAGCCCCTGTTTTTTCAACACAATTTTCATTTTGTACGCTTTGCCGCTTCTGCGGTTTGAAAAATTGCCGGTTTAAAAATCTTGTACAGTGGAATTATAAATCAAACTTCACTCCTGCGCCAATCACAAGTTGTCCGCCATCTATAATTACATATTTCGCTTCAGCAAAAGGAGTTATACTGCTCCCAATGTTAAAATTAGCACCGGCACCAAGATTTAATCCAAATCTGCCGTCACTTACAGACATAGAAGCACCGCCGAATCCGCTGCCATCGTAATCCACACCTACATGGGAATAATTTAATCCTGCGAGTCCGTAAAAGCCAAGGCTTTCTGTGTTAACGAGGTAATAATTTGCATTACCGTTTATTTCCCACCAGTTAATGCTTATTCCAGATTCGTCTTTAGGAAGGTAGTAAATGAAGCCCGGTGCAATGGTAAGATCTTCGAGAATTGGAAATTCTGCGGTTACGCCAATTCCCGGATTTTCAATCTCGGTACCATAAGCAACCATGGCACCCAGGCGGGTTTCGGTTTGTGCAGAACTGCTAAAGATTCCTGCGAGAAATAATAAAGCTCCGGTAAAAAGTAATCTTGTTTTCATGTCAAAAGATTTTAGTTTAAAAATTCGTTTGTCATTTAGCGCAAAAAGTGTTGTGGGTTATTCATTCAATGGTGTAAATATCTTATGCAGCTATGTTTCTATCAATAGAAACTGAGTATAAGCTGGTTATGAATGAGCGAAATGAATAACTGCTTTATTCAGGTGGATTTTGAGCCTCAATGGCAGGGAAAAGCTTTCCCTAAGTCAAACGGCACTTATACTAATGGAAAACAGCATTTTAGATCTAATTTTTTTATAAGTTCATTAAGAAAAGCTACATTTATTATAATCTCTTTAGGAATGAGCATTAAAGTTAAACCTGATCATGAAAGTAGCCATTATAGATGATGAAGTACATTGTGTGGAAGGGCTGGTTTTGCATCTAAAAAGCAAATTTCCGGAAGCGGAAATTGTTTATAAAGGTACAAAACCGGAAGATGCGCTTTTAGCTTTGCCCAAGGCCAGGCCGGATCTGGTATTCCTGGATGTTGAAATGCCGGGCATGAATGGTTTTGAATTGCTGGATCAACTTCCAAAGGATGCCTTTGATGTAATATTTACAACTGCATACAGCCAGTATGCCGCACAGGCTTTTAAAGCCAAAGCCGTAAATTACTTACTAAAGCCTATAGACGATACAGAATTTGAAACAGCTGTTCTACAATGGAAAGAGGAGAGGGAGCAGAAGAAAAATCTTTCTTCAGAAAGAATTAATGAACTGTTGACCTATATGAAGCGGGAAGGGATCCTGAAAAATAAAATTGCAGTCCCTGTTTCTGATGGTTATGAATTTATTGAAACCAACGAAATTCTCTATTGCCAGAGCCAGAACAATTATACGTTGCTGTTCACAGTAGAAAACCGCAAACTGGTTTTAAGTAAGACCCTGCTGGAGTTTGAAAAGCTCCTCGATAAATATTTTTTTATCCGTATTCACAAATCCTATCTAATCAACCCCAATTACATGAAAAAATATTATCGTAATGATGGCGGTTACCTTGTGATGCAGGATGGAAAGTCGATTCCTGTAAGTAAAAGTAAAAAGGATCTTATCACAAATCTTTTTGATGCAATAACCAAAACAGCTTAAGCTTAGGATAAAGTAATTTGAACGAGACTTCCTCTACATATATTACTAAAAACTTTTTCTGCAGCTCCCTGCAGAAAATGGTCTGTTTGTTTCTCTTCTTAAATGCAACTTTCGGATTTTCACAATCAGCCCTCGATAGTCTTAGAATAGTGTTGGAGCAAGAAATAAAAGATTCGCTGAAAATTGATTATGCCATAAGTTTAAGCCGCGAGATTCATAGAAGAAGTCACAACGAAGAAGAAGAATATAACTATGCCCAGGATGCCATACAGTGGGCATTAAAATTGGGAGATACTTTATTGTATGCCCGCAGTTTGGACAATCTTGGGCTGCTTTACAGATATCATCAGGACTATGATGAAGCAATGCCACTGCATATAAAAGCCTATAATCTGGTGGAGGAAAAAAATATTGATCCTGTCAACAAAATGATATTTGCTAACAATGCGGGAGTAGCAGGCCGTTATAATCAACAATATGATGCGTCTATCTCCTATTACATGAAGGCATTGAAAATTGCAGAAAGAGAAAACGACCTGAGAAATATTGCAATTTCCAGTAACGGAATTGGTAATGCGTTGGGAAATATTCAGGGAAGGGAGGAGGAGGCTTTAGCTTATTTTGAACGATCTCTTGAGGCTGAGGAAAAACGTGACAATAGCCTTGGTGTGGCCATGAATTATCTTTCTATTGCCGATTATTACGTTAATGAAGGTCAATTTACTAAAGGTCGGGAATACCTGGATGAGCTGCTTAAGATAAACCAGGAACGCAATGACATATACGGGCTTGCCATCACTTATGAGTTCTTCGGAAAATCCTATCTGGACGAGGGGAAAAACTTTGAAAGAGCTGCTCAATATTTTGAAGATGCCCTTAGCCGGTTTGAAAAATTAGGAGATAAACACCGACAGGCGCAGATATTGGTTAGTCTGGGAGATGTACGGTTAAATCAGGAAGAACAAAACCTGGCACGGGAATATTATGAGAATTCGCTTCAACTGGCAAGTGATTTAAATCAGTTTGGGCTGATTATGCAAAACTCATATAAGCTGGCAGAAATATATGAAGAACAAAACGAGCATTCCGTAGCCTTACAATACTTTAGAGAGGCTAAAGCTTATGAAGACAGTATAAAACTTTCAGAACAAAATGTGGAAATTGCGGCTCTTATCCGTAAATATGATATAGAAAAGAAAGAGAATCAAATTCAGTTGCTAGAGAAAGACAGCGCGCTGCAGCAAACGCTATTGGACAATCAGGAACAACAGCTGGAAAGGCGCAGGATCTTTATGTTACTTCTCGCCACCGGACTCTTTTTTATCCTTATTATTTTTTTACTGCAGTACCGCAATTACCAGACAAAAAAGAAAACAAGCGCCAGAATTTTACAGGAAGAAAAAGAAAAAATGAAGGCAATTTACGAGCGTAATCTTGCCCGGGCAGAAATCCTTGTTACCCGTTTAAGGGTTAATCCTCATTTCCTGTTTAACAGCCTTAATGCCATAACTTATCTTATACAGAGTAACCAAAACGCTAAAGCCATAAAATACCTTGTGGTTTTTAGTCGCTATACAAGAATGGTGCTCGAGACCTCACAGCAGCATATGGTGCCACTAACTGAAGAATTAAAATTGACCCGTTATTACCTAACTCTCGAAGGAAACCGTTTCGAAAAAGATTTTACCTATAAATTTATAGGTGATGATTCTTCAGGAATTGACGAAATGCTCATTCCTCCATTGTTGCTGCAGCCATTTATAGAAAATGCAATTTGGCATGGGCTTTTGCCAAGTAAAAAAGAAGAAAAGAAGCTTCTCATAGAGATAATTCCTGAAGGAAACACCATTAAGATAAATATAGAAGATAATGGTGTGGGCAGGAATAGTTCCAAGGCAACCAGAAAGTCTCATAAAAGTATGGGTACACAGATTATACAGGAGAGAATCGATCTTTACAATAAAAGTTATTCAGGACACATCAGATATGAGATAATTGATAAAAAAAACGCAGAAGGAGAGCCACAGGGAACCAGGATTGTTTTTTACTTAGCACAGGAAGAACTTTCTGGGAAGCTCGATTAGTAAGAGACATTACCAGTTACTTATTCTTCGATTAAAGAGAAGCATAGAACTGTATCACGATTCTCTTCATTTTCCATAAAGGATAATTCTATTTTCTTAACTTCAATCAGTAAAGTTTAAAAATCACTTACTATGGATTTAATGCTGATAATTTTTACTGTTAGCATTCTTGTGCTTTCTCTGGGCGCGGTTTACAGAAAAATGCAGGAAATATTTCTAACCGAGCCATTATTGGCAATGATTGCAGGGTTGCTCATGGGCCCATATTATCTAGATCTTATAAAACTAAATGGTTTTGAGAACCTGAAAGTACTGGAAATGACCTGTGAGTTTACTATTGCAATGGCCCTTATGGCAACAGCTTTACGTATACCCAAAAATTTCTTTTTGAAGAATATACAAACTCAGTCTATTGTAGTGGTGATGGGAATGTTGCTGATGTGGCTTTCCAGTTCTGGAATCCTGTATTTAATTTTTTCAGATTTTTCTATTGCAGAATGCCTGTTATTGGGCGGGATAATTACTCCTACAGATCCCGTTTTGGCTTCTACCATTGTGTCGGGAAACAAAGCAGAGAAAAATTTGCCGGGCCGGCTTCGGAAGACTATTTCTTTTGAATCTGGTGTAAATGATGGCCTTGCCTTTCCCATTGTTTTCTTTTCCCTTTTCCTGCTCACTAATTCCTCGTTTCCGGTAAACAAATGGCTGACGCAAACACTTTTATATGAGACAGTTTTATGCGCGATTCTTGCATTCGTGGCAGGTCTCATTGCCGGAAAAATTATGCACAAGGCGAACAATAAAGGAATAATGACTACGAAAGCAGTACTGCCTTTCTCCCTGGGTTTGGCCTTTGCTTTACTCTCAGGATTTAACCTGCTTGGGATGAACGGTATCCTTGCTGTATTTATTGGAGGTTTAGGTTTTAACAGGTCAATTTCAGGCAATGAAGATATTGAAGAGGAGAGGGTTCAGGAAATTATGGAACGAATCACCTTAATCCCGGCCTTTTTTATTTTTGGCTTAATTATTCCGTTAAATGAGTGGATATCTCTTGGTTGGAGCGGAATCCTGATGGTTATTTTGATTCTGCTATTTCGCAGAATTCCTGGAATATTCCTGTTAAAGCCTTTTCTTCCGCAGTTTCAAGGGAAAAGAGCTGATGTCCTGATGCTTGGATGGTTTGGACCTATAGGAGTTGCCGCTTTGTATTATGCCACGCTCTCCAGTGAAAAAGCATCCTTTCATGAAGCCTGGGTTATCCCTGGCTTAATGGTATTTGTATCTACTCTGTTGCATGGTTGTACCAGTCTCCCCCTGGGGAAATTGTATTATAAATATACTTCCAAAGAGTAGTTTTTCTGAGGGAAATTTAACTCCTGAAAGGGAGGTTTGGTTTAAAAATGCAAAAAAGGGAGGTAAGAGAAATTATCTAAAAAATTTTATGATATCTCCATGTTTCAGCTAATCTTTCGTGAAATAACAAATGCTTAACAGCCTTCGTGTGCCAGTATCTATATTTTTGTTTGAAACCAAAAAAGTTAAATTTTATGAAATCTATTACAAGTAAATTCTACATACCCCTTTTAGCAGTACTTTTATTGGGGTTAGCGAGTTGCGGTTCTATGAGTTCGAGTCCGGATAAATTAATTTCGGATGCGGAGAAAGCCCAGGAAAACGTTGCTGCAGCTAGTAGCAACATGAGCGAATTATTCCAGAATTCTGCAGGATATGCGATTTTTCCTAATGTAGGAAAAGGTGCTTATATTCTTGGAGGAGCTTCTGGTAACGGTGTTCTTTATGAAAACGGAACTGTTGAAGGCTTTACCGAAATGAAACAACTGGATGTCGGGTTCCAGATAGGTGGAAAAGCATATACCGAAGTTCTTTTCTTCCAGTCAGAGTCTGCTTTAGAAGACTTTAAGAGCGGAGATTATGAATTGACAGCAAGTGCATCTGCTGTAATACTTGAAGAAGGAAGGTCTAAATCTGTAGATTTTCAGGATGGTGTTGGTGTAGTAATTATGCCTAAGGCCGGTGCAATGGCAGGAATTTCTGTTGGAGGACAGAAGTTTGAATACAGAGCGCGATAGTATCTTCAATATATGAAAGAATAGAAAAGTCGGTTTTTATAAGCCGGCTTTTTTTATGCTTAAACTCAAAAAAGATGGAAAAGCCCGATTTGCTTATTTTCGATGTTAATGAAACATTACTGGACCTAAATCCTCTAAAGAAAGCTGTAAATAATGCATTGCAAAACGACCTGGCATTTGAGTTATGGTTTCCTATGTTGCTTCAGTATTCTCTGGTGGAAACGTTAACCCATAAATACCATGATTTTACTGAAGTAGGAGTGGCTACATTTAAAATGTTGGCCGGGAAAATGGAATTTTCTTTTTCTGAAGAAGAAATTAGGGAAATCCTGGGTCATATTAAAGAGTTGCCTCCTCATCCGGAAGTAGTGGAAGCACTGCAGAAGCTCCAGAATGAAAATTTCCGGATGATCGCTTTAAGTAACGGTAAACCATCTGTGCTAAGAGAGCAACTAAAATTTGCAAATATCGATACCTATTTTGTGGACATCATTAGCGTGGAAGTAGTGAAAAAATACAAGCCGCACAGGGAAGCCTATGATCACGTTCTTAAAAAAGAAAAAGTACCGGCAGAGAGAGCGATGCTTATAGCAGCCCATGGCTGGGACATCGCCGGCGCAAAAAGTAGCGGACTAAAAGCGGCATTCATCAGGAGAAAAGGCAAAAGTTTGTACCCCCTTTCCGAAAAGCCAGATTTAGAAGCGGAAGATATGCTGGACCTGGCAGAGAAGCTGGTTAAATAAAATGAAGCCTTCAGTTTTTCTAAAGATCTTCTGGTGATTCCAGCATCGTTGGGATCAATTCACTTACCGTGGGATGGATATGTACCGCATCTCTGATGGTGGTATATGGCGTTCCTGCATACATCGCATCAATTATAGCATGTATAACTTCATCAGCGCCTGTTCCAAGGAAGGTTGCACCCAGGATTTTATCAGTGTCGGCTTCAATATAAATTTTCATCATTCCGCTGGTTTCACCCATTTCCTGTGCCCGTGCCACTTTGGTCATTGGTCGGGAAGCCAGCTTTGCCTTAATTCCCTTCTCCTTTATTTCTGCCTCGTTCATTCCAACCCTTGCAAGTGGCGGATCAATAAATGCAGCATAGCAAGGGAATCGATCTGATAAACTTCTTTTTTTATTCTGAAGTAAATTTGAGTCAACTATTTCAAAGTCGTTATAAGAAGTATGAGTAAACGCTCCTTCGCCATTGCAATCACCAAGGGCATAAATGTGTGGAACAGAAGTTTGTAACTCGTCATTTACTTTTATATAGCCTTTTTTATCCAGGTGTACTCCGGTGTTCTCCAGGCCGATATTTGCCGTATTTGGCACCCGGCCTGTGGCAAGAAGAAGATGGGAGCCTTCAATTTTTTTATCCGCACCATGTACGTTAAAACTGAATTCCATAGTCTTTTTGCTCTGGGCTCCAACTATGTTTTCTGAATTAAGATAAACCTGAATATCCTCATCTTCCAAAATCTGAAGAATTGCTTCAGAAATATCTTCATCTTCCTGTTTCATAAGGCGTTCCCCACGATCCAGGATACTCACCTTGCTTCCAAAACGCCGGAACATTTGGGCAAATTCCAATCCCACATAGCCGCCTCCTATTATAACAAGGTGCTCGGGGATTTCTTCCAGCTCCAACATCGTTTCATTAGTATGATAATTGAGGTTTTTGAACGGTGACGGAATATTTGGCCTTGAACCGGTATTAATAAAGATCTTTTCTGCCTGTAGCGTTTCGTTATTTACTATAACAGTATGATCATCCTTGAATTTTGCTTCCCCCTTAAAGACCTGAATTTGCTCATTATCCTCCAGCATTTTCCTAATCCCCTCGCTGGATTTTTCAACCAGTTTGTCTTTCCTTCTTTTAATCGCACGCAGGTTGACTTTTATCTCACCGGCTATGGTAACACCATGCTCCTGGCTATTTTTGGTTACAAAAACTCGTCTGGCACTTGCCACATAAGCCTTGGTAGGAGTGCAACCGGTATTTACACACGTGCCTCCAAAATCCCCTTTTTCGATGATCGCCACCTTTTGCCCATTTTTGACAAGACTTGCAGCAAGTGGAGTTCCCGCCTGTCCTGTCCCAATAATTATCGCATCAAACTTCATAAGAGTATTTTTAAGAAGGACTGTTAATGTCCCTGGTTAATCGAATTAAAAGTTAAAGCCAAGTGTAAACATTATCCGGTTGTCTTCTTCACTTGTATAGTAGCCAACATTCCCGGTGACGGTGCTAAAAGCATTAATCCAGATAGAACCGCCGTAGTTATTGTGCCACTTTTCAGAATTTTCATCTTCCAGCCAAACTCGTCCATAATCATGTCCAAGGCTTATCCCTGCCCTTAATGGTACAAAACCTGTTTCCATCCTCACAAGTCCTGCTCTTAGATCTGTACTTTGGTAAAAAGCAGACTTTCCATTAAAACGTTCATTCCTATAGCCGCGTAAACTTTGGTTCCCGCCAAGGGTGGCTCCGTGGTAGAATTCATAATCCTCTCCAAATATAAATTCACTGCCAATTTTGGTGGCTATAACCACAAGGCCGCTCTCATGTAAGGGGTAAACAACAGAAATCGATGGCTTCAGGTAAGCAAATTCGTTGTCATTTCCATCTATATTTCTTTTGTATCCCGTAGAAATATCAAATTGCATCCCGCGCCTTGGAAAAGCCAATTGCTGAGGTTTATTTTTGTATTGAAAAGCAATCTCTGCACCGGCGTACAACTGGCTTTCAAAAAGATCGTTCTCTTCATCAAAAACCTGTCCTATATATTCTGTATCATTTCCTTCGACCTCCAGGGACTCGACCATTGGTTTAAAATGGAATCTTGCACCGGTTTCATTTCGCCAGATCAAGGAAGGAGCGAGGCTCCATTGCCTTATACGTACGCGGTTATAATCCATACTCACAGCATCTTCGTTATAGCTGGTTTCATTACCTCTTCCAAAGTAATTCAGGGTGTAATTGGGGCTGGTGTACCTGGCATCGATGCCAAAATTCCAATTGTAAAAAATGTGTGCGAATTCCCCCGAATAGTTTACCTCAAAACCGGAAGTTGCAAAATAATAGAAGGCGCTTATATTGTGCTGAGTGGTAAAAGGATTTCGTGCAAGACCATAAGTGGTAAACGTATCTGCCAATCCTATTTTAAAACCTGCATCGGGATCAAAGCCAATGCTGGGGAATAATACATTTGTAGTATTCCTGCTTTTTTGGGGATTGTAATTGTTAATATCATAACTGTCTATTAGCCATTGGTTGGCTCCCGGTGTTTCAATTGTATTTTTTTTGCTTTTGTAGTCATACAATTTCGCTCTCCTGGTATTACTGAAGTTATAGATGTCGTTTTCCTCGCCCCCAATAACCTTCAGTTTAATAAGTTTATCTCCTTCTCCTTCAATCTTAAATTCGTCATCTCCATCTAATCCATAAATCCATATTTCATCGGTCATGTCAGAATTATAGGTGTTTTCAAAAACGATATTTTCATCGTTTTCAATAATAATCTCTGTTCGTCCGTTTTCTTTTCTGGTAATAAGGAATTTGTCATCTTCTTCAGTTCCTGTAATAACCTCAAACTCCAGTAAGTACTTATAATAATCCCTGGCGATAGCAAGCAGGTTTTCCCGGCGCTCCTTAAGATCCTCTTTTATCCGCTCTATGCTTTCATCTTTTGTATCTTCCGGAAGCGCTTCAAAAGCCGCATCGATTTTTTCATCGGAAAGTTCATTCTGAATAAACTCCACCTGCTCTTCCCAGTCTTCCCAGGTAGCGGTTTTTATAAAAGTTTTGTCCAGGGGATAAGCCGCAACGTTAAACCACTTTACATTTTTCAGTTTTTCGCCGGAAAAAGTTTGCATGGCTCGCAATACAGGAACTCCCATTTGCAAAAGATCGATTATTGGCCCGTCGTACTTTGAAAAAGCCTGATCCCGGTCCCTGGCAATCGGTTTGTACATTAGCCTCCCGTCTTGCTGCTCAAACTGCGCCCATCTCCACTGGTCTTCATGCCGGTCCCAATCCCCGATCAGCATATCAAAAAGCCGTGCTTTTATATAAGAACCCTCGTTTACATAAGAATTTTTAGTCTCCCTAAGTTCCAGAAGAAGATCTGCCGTGCTTATAATATCATCTGGCGAACCAAAAGTTTCAAACTCTTTATTTTCATCCCCAACATGCTCCTCCAGCATATAAAGTTTATTGCCATAACCATCGTTAAATATCCCCAGTTCCTCCTGTTTAGGGAGATAAACGAGCCGTGGATTTGCATGGTAGATGTCCACAGCCGCAGAGAGGTCGTTTATGGCAAATGGAGCATAAGGATGGGATGTGGTATAATAATCCTGAACAATTCTTTCTGCCAGCGTATTATCTATACGGTCCCGTACATAGTGGGTTTTAATTTTCTGCTGGATAAACCGGGTTGCACTTTTTCTTATTTCTCGTAAAGTATATTCATGTTCATCTTCATCAATTATTCTTAGGGATCTGGATTGGTTTCCACCTCCTTCTGAAATTGGTACGGGGTTTCCCGGCAGGTCACTTAGGAAAAGCACTGGAACTTCTATGTCACGACTGTAAATATCCCGGTAATGTTCTCCCCATAGAAAGGTGTAAAATCCGCTTTTATCTGTTTCTTCCTGGGTATACACAGAAGCTTTATAAGTTTCACCAAAGTTTTCCCTGTCGGGATAACTTACTTCATCAAGCCTTGTACGTTCTCTTTTAATAAATTTGCTGAAGAGTAGCTTTGGACCCGCAGGGGTGGCTTCGTAAAACCTCACAATTGAACTCCTATCTTTAAAGACTGTCAGTTTTGTATAACCGTTTTTATCTGAAGCAAAGTGGTCGTCCTCATGGATCTTGGCTTTTTCAGTATTTGCTGCTGCGCCACTTATAATTTGAGGGATACCATCATCTTCCAGATATTGCATGTTCCGATCGTTTCCTGATACAAATATTACATCGTCAAACTGGCTGGCAAGTGTCTCCAGTCGACCCCGTAATTCCTCCATCGCACTGTTATAATAGGATTGCCTGGAGAAACCTCCCATTTTTTGAAAAAATCCACGTCTTGTGTTGGACATTACGGGATGGTGTACTGCTACAATAATGGTTTTATTCTGTTCATCCTTAAGATCATCCTTAAATTTTATGAAGAACTGGTCCCTTGTTTTGAGTTCACATTTGTTGTTGATGTAGGGATGATCATCCCAGTCTTCCAGAAACCACTGAGAATCCACCATTATAAGTTCCACTTCGTCGCTTAAAGTCTCCGGTTCCCGGGGGCAACCATCATTTGGCCAGAATTCGGCATCGCTGTTATCCTGAAGAAAAGATTCCATATCGTCCAGGTTTTCCTGTCCGCCTCCTTTGCGCCATTCATTTACGCCGGGATTAAGGATTACGTTTCCATTAAAATCCTTCAGGGGTTGTAACAATTTTTGCCTTAAATCTTCTTCTGTAGCTTTTCTTTTGTCCTCATCTTCTGGATAACCATTTTCTGTAATATTTCCGAGCAGTACAAGACTAGCATCCTGGTCCTGTTGAGAAGCTTGTACAATCTGGCTGAAGATGCTTTGGGCCGCAGAGTTCTCGTTAAGCCCCGTATTGGCGGTAAAATAAATTGAGTGGGAAATTTCCTTTCCTTCAGGAATTTCGTCTTGCTGTGCAAAAGTTAAATTCAGGGTAAAAAGGGTAATTAGTACCGTAATCTGGTTCTTTAGGGAGCCAGAAAACGGACTTTTTAATTCAATAAACATATAGTCGACTTTTAAGTAGGGCCTGGAGCCAGTTTAACAAACTTCCAAAATTGACAAAAAATTATATGGAATAAGAAACTTTAACGCTTTATAACATTTATGAAGAGGCAGAAGCGACCGGTTTTTAGCAATTATTTTATGATATTTTGTTTATAGATCATCTTCTTTTTATAACCGGAATGATTTTCTGTATAAATATAAAATATTATTTTTCATTATTAGTCCAAATTATCCTTTTGCGTCTTAGTAGATTATGACCTATTTTAGCTCAAAACAATCCCTGTTGCGGTCACTATTTTTTCTTTTGTTTCTCCTATCCGGTGCGCTCCTTTCCCAGGAGTTACCTCCGGTAATTAATTACGGTCCTAACGATTATGGAGCCGAGAATCAAAACTGGATGATTGGCCAGGATGATGCCAAAAATCTATATTTTGCAAATGGTGCAGGATTACTGCAGTTTACCGGGGAGAAATGGAACCTTTACCCGGTACCTAACAAAACGGTTGTACGATCTCTTAAGGTAATTGGAGAGAGGATCTATACCGGCGCTTACATGGAAGTGGGGTACTGGGAAAAAAATGATTTGGGTGTGCTGGAATATACCAGCCTGGTAGAGCGATTTACGGAAGATATCCAGGACGGGGAACAGTTTTGGGATATTGAATACAGCGATGGTGTTGTTATCTTTCGCAGCTTCCGTGGGATTTATCTTCACAGTCCCGGGGCAGACAATATTGCCATTTTACGAAATGATGCCGGTCAACCAGTAACGAATCTTTTTAAAGTAGCGGATAAAATTTTCTTTCAGAAGGCACAGACAGGTATTTACACTATTGAAAAAGGGCTACCAGAGCAGGTAATTCCGTATTCTGCGCTGGGAGAAATTGAAATTATGCAGATTTTCCCACGGGATGGGAATTTGGAACTGGTAACGGCTATGGGAAATTTCTATAGTTGGAATGGTCAGGAACTTGAAAGGGTTTTGGAAGATTTAAGTACTAAGATCAAAAATGCGGGATTACTTTCGGCGTTAAAACTTTCCGATGATAGTATGGTGCTGGGAACTGTGGGCGAGGGAATTTATCATGTATCAGAAGATGGTGAGATCCTGAGTCATTTTGATCAGGAAAACGTACTTCTCAATAATACCGCGCTTGATCTCTACCTCGATGATGCGCAAAATGTTTGGGTGGGTCTGGATAATGGGATAAGTGTTTTGAACCTGGATTCCACTTTTCGTCTATTTCAGGATAATACCGGAAAAATAGGATCGGTTTACTGTTCCTTTCAAAATGACGATTATCTCTACCTGGGAACAAATCAGGGGCTTTACTACAAGAAACCCGAAGACACCGAATTTACTTTTATAGAAGGAACTAACGGGCAGGTGTGGAGTTTGCAAATGGAAGGTGACTATCTTTT
This sequence comes from Autumnicola lenta, assembly GCF_031846515.1. Lineage (NCBI taxonomy): Bacteria > Pseudomonadati > Bacteroidota > Flavobacteriia > Flavobacteriales > Flavobacteriaceae > Autumnicola > Autumnicola lenta. The sequence goes on along the minus strand of NZ_JAVRHO010000013.1, from coordinate 111,575 downwards.
TTGCGGACATAACAACGGGACCTACCTTGTAAACGGAAACAGAGCTGAAAGGATATCAGAACGTCTTGGTACCTGGCTGGTAAAGGAAATTGAGAATAAACCGGGATATTTTATCCAGGGACATTATAATGGCATCAGCTTCTTAAGAGATACGCCTGGAGGAATTGAAGACTTACCTATGCTTGATAATTTTCCTCATTCTTCAAAGTTTATTGAAATGGACGATGACGGTGATATCTGGATTAGTAATGAACATAAAGGTGTGTTTAAATTGACAATAAGTGATGCGCTGGATAGCATTGTGAACAGTCAAAATTATGTAATTGATGAATCCACAGGAATAACGTCAAGTATTTTTAAGTTCAATGATACGCTTTACTATTCTTCCAAAAATCGTATTCTCCAATATACCGGGGGAGCAGACGATTTTCTTCCAAATAGTACACTTGCTAAGGTATTGGAGGATACAGAGAGGATATCCGGAAGAATAATTAATGACGAAAATGGTAAAATTTGGGGGTTCGCCAAGAACTCCATATTTAACGTAAGTCTTGCCAGTTTAAGTGGTAAATACGAACTTAATGAGATCTACCTGTCTAAAGGGTTTCGCAATATAACTTCAGGTTACGAGAACATCACCAGACTTAAGGATACAGAGTATATCCTGGGTATTGCCGACGGCTATGTTAAATTTAATAAAGTAGAAAGTACTATACACGATTATGAGGTGCGCATGGATCAGATCTCTATGTCTGCGCTAGATGAGGCTGCTCGATTGGTTGCCATGGATGGTAGCAGTCCTTTTGATTATAAAACCAATAATATTAATTTTTACTTTAGTGTTCCTGTCTTCAAGAAATTTCTCACTCCGGTATATAGCTACAGGCTTTTGGGCCAAAGTAACATGTGGAGTGAATGGGATGAGGCTGCCCATGCAGGATTTAAAAATCTTTCCTTTGGGAATTACACTTTCGAAGTAAGGGCAAGGGTGGGGGCTAGAATTGCTGATCCACTTACCTATAGTTTTGATATTGCTCGCCCCTGGTATTGGAGCTACACTGCTATTATACTCTATTTTTTGATTTTGTTAATCTTGCTTTACCTGGTCCATATTTTCTATAAGCGAAGACATCAGAAGTTTATCGAAGAGAATGAAAAAGCACTAAGGATGAAGAATCTGGAAGCACAGCAAAAAATAATCAAGCTGGAGAACGAACGACTGGAGCAGGATATGGTAAATAAGAACAGGGAACTTGCAGTTTCGACAATGAGTCTTATCAAAAAAAATGAGTTTCTTTCCAGCATCAAAAAACAGTTACAGAAATCTGAATCGGCTAAAGTAAAGTCGGTCATCAGGACAATAGATAAGGATATAAGTGAAGAAGATAATTGGAAATTCTTTAAAAAAGCATTTAGTAACGCAGATAAGGATTTCTTCAGAAAGATTAAGGCAAAACATCCGGAACTTACCTCCAACGATTTGAAACTTTGCGCTTATCTAAGATTAAATCTGTCATCAAAAGAAATCGCTCCCCTTCTAAATATTTCAGTAAAGAGTGTGGAGATTAAACGATATCGTTTGCGAAAAAAGATGGATTTAGATCATGAAACAAATTTGACCGATTATATTCTTGCTTTATGACCTTTACATAACGCATTAATAACTCTACATTACCTATACAAAAATTTAAATTATTGGTTAGTAGCGGAATATGTGCAAAGTTCGTTATTCCCTGTAAAGGGCTGTTCTTATTGCAATCTTCGCATTATACTACGTCAAAAATTGCTAAATACTCAGCATGTAGATTTTTTGTAAAGGTTACTTTACTACTCTCATAAGGATTTGTTAATATATTTGAGAGAACAATTTTAATAACAAATCACATGAAGAAATCTACTTGTCTTTTAATAATTATATTTCTAAGCGGGCTAATTACGGCTCAAGCGCAATCCTATTCGGTTAGCGGAACTGTGGTCGATGAAAACAATGTACCTTTATTAGGTGTAAATGTAATTGTAAAAGGAGAATCACGCGGAACAACAACCGATTTTGACGGTAATTATATAGTTGATGATATCTCAACAGGAGATGTTTTAGAATTTAGTTATTTAGGCTTTATTGCTCAGGAAGTCACAGTTTCCAGCCAACAGACAATTGACGTGCAATTAATAACTGATTCAGAAGCACTGGATGAAGTTGTTGTGGTGGGGTACGGAACACAAAGAAAAAGTAATGTTGTAGGTTCTGTAAGTAGTGTTGAAGTAGATGAAGCCACCGCCATACCTACCACCAATGTTTCCGAAATGCTGAGAGGAAGGGCAGCGGGTGTGCAAGTGAACCTGGGGAGTGCGAGACCGGGAGGAGAATCCAACATTGTAATACGAGGAAATGTTTCTGTTGCACCAAACGGTAATTCACCATTAATTATAGTAGATGGATTACCCTTTGATAATTTAAATGATGTAGCACCTAGTGATATCGCCAGCATTGAAATCCTAAAAGACGCTGCTTCAACCGCCATTTATGGATCAAGGGCTTCAAACGGCGTAATATTGGTCACCACCAAAAGAGGTGTGGAGGGTATAACCAGGATAAATTATAATGCGTATACCACAACGCAGTCAGTTACAAAAAATTTCAACCTTTATGATGGATCACAATTTATTGATCTGAGAAGAGAGGCTAACAGGAATAGATTCACCGGCGATTATCTGAGAGATGAAAACATATTCAGTCCCTTTGAATTGGAAACCATTGAGAACAGGCAATTTGTCAACTGGGAAGATCTTGTTTTAAGAGAAGGGGTAATTCAGTCTCATTCCCTGAGCTTTTCATCAGGGACGGAGAAGACCAAAATCTTTTCAAGTTTAAATTATTTCACTCAGAATGGTATTATCCCAAATTCCAGTTATGATAGAGGTACCTTCAAATTAAACCTGGAACATCAAATAACCGATAAATTGACTTTCAGAGGTATATTTAATTATCAAAATGCTACTCAGGATCAGGAAACAGGTGGGTTAAACTTCACTACCATTACACCATTAGCGAGACCATTTGACGAGAATGGCGAACTAGTGAAATTTTATTTGGGGAATTCTATAACGGCTGTAAATCCATTGTGGGATCAAAGAGAGTCCACGGATGAAAGTAAAATAAACTTAACAGATGTCAACCTGAACCTTACCTACAACTTTACTCCATTTTTAAGTTATACACTAAATACATTTCTCAGAAATAGAAACACTAATAGAGGTATATACCGCTCATCGTTACATTCCGCGGGAGATGAAGGAATAGATGGCATTGGCGTTCTGGCGAACACTTTATTCAAACAGGTTTTAGTTGAGAATATAGTAAATTATAATCCACAGATCAATGATGATCATAGTTTAGAAATTACCGGGGTTCAGGCCTTTGATGAACAGGAAAATCAATTTACTCAAATTGACAAATCAGGATTTACTAATGATGCCCTGGGGTATAATGGTAATGCTACAACCTTACTGGCCAATGTCAGAAACGTTTCACAAAGAAGACTTCTATCCTTTCTGGCGCGGGTGCGTTACAGCTACTTAAACAGGTACCTGCTTGAAGCTACTGCGCGGGCAGATGGGGCTTCCGTATTTGCAGCCAATAATAAATGGGGATACTTTCCTGCTGTTTCCTTTGCATGGAAAATGCACGAAGAACCCTTTTTAGAAGCTGTAGAATCGATAAACGAGATGAAATTCCGGGTAAGTTACGGAGCCACAGGAAATCAGGGGATTAATTCCCTTGAATCTTTAGGGGTTGCCAATGACAGACCCTATGTTTTTAATGGCCAGACTGTGGGTGGATCCACGGCCTCCTCCCGTTTGCCAAACCCTAATCTAAAATGGGAAACTACTACAACCTTTAATGCAGGAGTCGATTTTAGATTATTCAATAATCTTTTTGATGGTACCGTAGAATATTATAAAGCAAATACCACAGATCTTTTGTTAGATCGATCTATTGCGGGAACAACCGGTTTCAATGTTATCCGTTTTAATGTAGGAGAATTGCAGAACGAAGGTTTTGAAGCATCTTTAAATTCTAACTTTATTAGCACGGAGAACTTTCGATGGACGCTGGGCCTGATCTTTTCTAAAAACAGGAATGAGATCATTTCCCTTACCGGTGAGACCGATGATAATGGAAACCCGATAGATATTACAGATAGTTCTGGGAGAAGACTTTCTATTGGTCAATCTATTAACAACATCTGGCTGCCGAAATATGACGGTATCTATCAGGTAGGAGATGATATTGCGGGGTCAGGGAACCCCCTGGCACAACCTGGAGATGTAAGGGTGGTAGACCAGGATGGGAACGGACAAATAGATGACCGTGATAACGTGTTTATTAATACAGATCCGGACTGGTACGGTTCCATTACTAATACATTTAATTATAAGAATTTCGAACTTTTTGCCGATGTGTATTTCGTTCAGGGTGCAACTCGATTGAATAGTGTTCTGGCGAATGGAGAGCTTTGGAAAGGAGCAATTAATGGAATAAGAACTAAATACTATACTCCGGAATTTCCATCCACACAATATCCAAGACCAAAACCTGATACTCACCTACATCTGTTTCCTTTTGCTGTACGTGACGCCTCTTATATTCGCTTAAGAACCTTAACCTTGGGCTACAATTTGCCGAATAATGCCCTTTCCAAGATAGGGATTGATAAGTTGAAAATTTATGCCACCGGTAACAATTTATTGACCTTTACTGATTTTAGATCTTATAGTCCTGAACAGGATCTATTAAGTAATGGTGGTACGTCGTTTCCCGAGACCAGAGATATTACCATTGGAACCAATATTACATTTTAAGTAAACGTGTTATAAGCCACCTATTCTTGGAACTAAAATTGTAATTTAATCCAAATTGGGCCAGTTAAACAAATTAAATAGCAACAGATGAAAATTATAAAAAGTTATTTGTTATCGAAAAAGTTTTTTGTAATACTTATTGCATTAACGTTTTCTACGTCATGCCAGGACGATTTCCTGGAAGATAAATTGTTATCTGATACTTCCGTAGACTTTCTGTATTCCTCTCCTGAAGGATTGGAGTCAGCGGTAGTAGGACTTTATGCCTTAAACAGAACTATCTACGAAGATCTCAGCCTTAACGGTGCCTTTCCGTTGATCTTGCAGGCCAAGAGTGATCTATCTGTAGGAATAACCGGGGAGGCTTCGCTTTACAGCAGGCTTTTATGGGGTGCAAGCCTGGGTGACTATGGAACAGCTTCAGGAATCAATGCCTATTGGGTAACCTATTATAGAATCATAGACCGGGCGAACGCCATTATTCGTGGAGCTGAGAATTTAACTGATGTTGATGAGGACAGAAGAAATCAGATTTTGGCAGAAGCAAAAGCCATGCGTGCCAATTCTTATTTTATCTTATACAGACTTTTCAATAATATATTCATCACCACAGAACCTACCACACCGGAAAATGCATTTGATGTGCCTCAGGATAAATCTTCTGAAGAAGAAATCTTTTCATTATTAAGGTCAGACCTGGATTTTGCCATTGAAAACCTTGATTACAGTCCTGAAGAATTCGGCAGATGGAGCCAGGGTGCTGCAAGGCATTTACGTGCCAAGGTTGCGATTTGGCAAGAGGATTACAGCGAAGCGGCCGCACAAGCTGATGCGGTTATAAACAGTGGTAATCACAGTTTGACCACTACTGAGCAGGTTTTTGCTGGAGATCTGAATCATTCCGAAACTTTATTTGCGGTGAACTTTGAGTTTCAGACCATTGGAGGAGGTGGTCCACATATTTTAAACTGGAACATGGTATCTTCCTATGCAGAAGCCCCTGGCCTGGTGCAATCTGTTGAAAACGGAGGAGCAGCAGCAGGTTTTATTTCATTAAATAAATATGTGATTGACCTTCTTAATGATGATCCAAATGATGAAAGGAGGGACGGTACCTACTACATTTTTGAATACGAATATAATGATGAGTCCGGGCTTCCCCCAGGTAAGGAACTAGGTGAGCCACTGGACTTATATGAGAATAGTGAAACAGATCAAAATGAATTTATGTTGTATTACCGCAGGCAAAATCCGGGAGTATTAAAGTTTTTTGATGCAACCGTGGAGCCTACTGACAGAAATCATTTTAAGAACATTATGATTTATCGACTTGCTGAGACCTATCTCATTGGCGCTGAAGCCTACATGATGCTGGGGAATAACTCAAAAGCATTAGAATACCTAAATGCCGTAAGAACAAGAGCCAATACAGATCCCGCATCTGAGATAAATCTGCAGGCCATTCTCGACGAAAGGGCAAGAGAGTTAGCTTTTGAAGGGCAGCGTTGGTATACACTTAAGCGTACAGGAAAATTATACGAATTCCTTCTGGATCATATGAATAATGATAATATGAACGAATCTTATCCTGAGGGAAATCCAAAAAATATATTGAGAGAATATATGGAAAACTGGCCTATTCCTCAGCAACAAATAGATCTGTTGGGACCAAACTATCCCCAAAATGAAGGCTATAATTAAGAGTTGATGATATAAGGTAACTAAAAATATAAGAAATGAAACGGAATAGTATAATACAGAATATTCAGAATTTTAATTTATCTCTGATACGGCTCCTTCTCCTCTTCGGTGTATTCAGCATAATAAGTTCCTGTGAGACGGAAGATGATATACCACCTGAATCTGCCTATGTTGAGCCTGAACCTGAAGTTCCCGGGGAAGGTTGTACTGATGAAGTTATGGTCCCCGACCAGACCGACCTGGCCGAAGGAATAGACTTTGAATGCGGGACGCCAGATACAGGCTTTTTTGGAGAAGCTGCTGGTTCTATAACCATTGAGCCCGCTGATAATCCTGATAAGGAAGGAATTAATACTTCTGATAAGGTAATGATGGTTACCCAAACTGAAGGAGTGGAAGGCTGGGCCGGATTTTTCTTTGATGTGACTAGCAAAATTGATCTTTCTGAAAAGCAAACCATTAAACTCAAAGTATATTCTCCGGCTGCGGGACAAAACATTAACCTGAAACTGGAAGACAGTTCAGATGGAACCATTTCAAAAGAAGTCACTATGACTTCAACAGTTGCCGACGAGTGGGAAGAGATTTCATTTGCCTTTTCTCCCAGCGATTCCGATAAATTTGACAGAATGGTGCTATTCTTTAATTTCAACGGCGATAAGGATGCCACTACAGTACATTATTTTGATGATATAGTTCTGGCTGAAGGTGGTTCTACGGAGGAGCCGGTGAGTGATTCAGAGCCAACCAGTACGGCTACTGATCCTAATGTGGATGAGGATAAGGTAATATCTCTTTTCAGCGATGTGTACACAAATGTCACAGTAGATACATGGCGTACCGAATGGTCTGATGCCACTCTTGAGGACATCACCGTAAATGAGAATAATGTAAAAAAATACAGCGATTTAAATTTTGTGGGTATCGAGACCGTTGCGACTCCCATTGATGCCAGTGCCATGAGTCATTTCCATGTAGATATCTGGACTGCCAACGCTACAGAATTCAGAATCAAATTGGTCGATTTTGGAGCTGATGGTGCTTTTGACGGAGGAGATGATGTTGAACATGAAATCGTAATTTCGAATCCGGCACAACAGGAATGGGTTGAAGTGGATATATCACTTTCCGATTTTACAGGACTTACCACGAAAGAAAACATTGGACAGCTGATATTTGCTGCAAGTCCATCAGGGCAGAACACCATTTATATAGACAATGTGTATTTCTATGATAGTTCAGGGATATTGAACGAGCCGGTATCTGCGGCTCCAACACCTACGGCTGATGCAGAAGTACAATCAATATTTAGTGATGCCTATACAAATCCAACTGGAGTAAATTACTATCCAGACTGGGGACAGTCTACTTCTTTTGAGATAATAGACTTTGGTGGTAATGCAGTGATAAAATATGGAAATGTTAATTACGAGGGGATAGATTTTGGAGAAGCTATAGATCTAACTTCCTATACAACATTAAAAATAGATGTGTGGTCTGCAGATTATACTTCCATTCCAATTTTCTTGATTAGCACTGGATCTGGAGAGAGATCAGTTAGTTTAGATGTAATTCCAAACCAGTGGAATACTCTGGAAATTCCATTGGAAGACTTCATAAGTCAGGGACTTGATGTTAGCGACATATTCCAGATCAAGTTTGATGTTCAGCCAGATACCGGAGGTAGTTTTTTTATAGATAACCTGTATTTCTCAAATGAAACAGGTGACGGTGGTACTGATGGAGAAGGCTCAGCCGGAACTCTTGGTTTTCCCTTAGATTTTGATGGTTCAGTAGACTATGCTTCTAAAACGAGTGGTGTTGCATTTGAAGTAGTAGTAAATCAAAACCAATCTGGGATTAACTCAACAGACACTAAAGTAGGCGCAGTTACTAATAATGGTCAGCAATATGAAGCGTTGACAGTTGTTCTTGATGAGGCAATAGACTTTTCAGGTTCTAATAAAACTATAACTATGAAAGTTTATTCTGAAACCGCTTATCCTGTTCTATTTAAGTTAGAAACTGGTGTGAATGGAGAAAGAGCTAATGAAGTAGAAGTAGATCATGGTGGTACAGGATGGGAAGAATTAACGTTTGACTTTGCAAACAATGCGATAAAAAGTTATGTGGATGGTGACCCAGATAACGGAGCTGCTTTTGTTCCAGTTGGGCAATATGATTCATTTTCTATTTTCTTAGATTTTGCGGGAACTACTGCAGGTACCTTCTATATTGATGATATCGAACAGAATTAGAAAAGAAACACTGTCCAATATTTAAAATTATTAATTTTTTGATCATCAGAACCCTGGTAGTTAGCTGCCAGGAAGATGATCTTGACCTGAAAACCATCAGGGTACTCAAACACTGTAAATACAGATTAGTGCATACGTAAAATATGCTTAAAATTAACTATGAAAATGACAAAAAACAACCCTTTTTACAGTTTTAAATCTATGAGCTTCATATATATTTCTTGCTTCCTGCTATTATTTTTCAATTCCTGTAGTACGGGGGATTCAGATTTAAAAACAGGCGTTTCAAATTTACAGGTAGAGGTTTCCTTAGCCGGGGCTAGCGAGCAGCAGCCTAATGGAGATGGTTCAGGAGTGGTGCAGGTGACTGCTACCGCCAACAATGCGGTGAGATACGCTTTTCGTTTTGACAGCGGAGATGTGCAGGAAAGCACTTCAGGTACAATGGAATACATATTTTCTGAAGAAGGAACACACACTACAAATGTCGTTGTCTGGGCCTATTCAGAATCGGGAGAATTCATAAATGAAACGGTGGATTTCACCGTTTTTAAATCTGATGCACAATTCACAAAGCTGGTTTTCTCTGATGAATTTGAAAGCGAAGGAAGTCTGGAGGAAGAAAAATGGCATCATCAGGTCATTCCACCAAATAATGGCAGCTGGCACAATGGCGAATTACAACATTACACAGCCCGTACCGAAAACTCCTTTGTGAGTGATGGCACTTTAAAGATTAAGGCCATCAAAGAGCAATATACATATGGTGCTTCCACTAAATCTTACACCTCTGCCCGCTTGAATTCTAAATTTGCCTTTACTTTCGGCCGGGTTGAAGTCCGAGCTAAACTTCCCGAAGCGGCGGGTACCTGGCCGGCAATCTGGACTTTAGGTGCAAATTGTAACGAAACCGGTAGTTACTTTGAAGGCCAGTATGGAAGTGGACAGTGGCCTGGTTGTGGTGAAATTGACATAATGGAACAAACGGGGTGGAACAAAAATGAAATTATATCCCATTTTCATTGGGGAGACCGTAATACCGGGGAATACAAAAACATAGGAGGTACGTTGCCAGTTGCAAATACAGCCGGTGAATTTCATGTATATTCCATGGAATGGACCGATAGCAGCATTAAAACTTTTGTAGACGGGGAATTAGTCTACGAACTACCCAACTCTTCAGAAAAACCATACGATCATCCGCACTATTTATTGCTGAATATTGCACTTGGTGGAAATCTGGGTGGTGAAGTTCCGGAGAACTTTACAGAAGCTATTTTTGAAATCGATTATGTAAAAGTCTTTCAATAGATAGTATTTGTACAATTATAATTTCCTGGCGTGTCTGCTCAAAATTTTTTCCAAATAATCATGAAGAAATTTTTTAATACTTAAATATCTCTTTTATCTGGCACTCTTGAAACACTTGTTTTTCAGGTTAATTCTATCTTTTAATATAATTTATATGAAACAATTTTTTTTAAAAACCTTCCTGGCGCTCACGTTAATTTTCAGCGGAAATATATACGCTCAGGATATACCAGTAAGAACGGGAACAGACACACTTTTCTATGATGATTTCTCCGGAAGTTCCCTGAACAGGGAGAAATGGAATGTCATTGGAACCGATTTTTGGGTAAATAACGAACAGCAGATTTATGTAGATTCCACCGCAACTATTTACACTGTGGACGGGGCCGATGCAAAGGGAGTCGAAAATGCATTAATGCTTAAAGCTCATTACAGCCCCAACTATATAACTTTTCGTGGAAATAATTTTGATTTTATTTCGGGTAGGATTGATACCCGTGACAAAGTAATGTTTACCTATGGTACTGCTGCTGCCAGAATGAAGCTTCCAAAAGGTTCCGGATTTTGGCCTGCTTTCTGGGCACTGGGCGGGGGTAGTTGGCCAGAAACCGGAGAGATTGATATTATGGAATATGTGGGGGAGACCGATTGGATAGGGGTTGCCCTGCACGGACCGGAATATTCCGGAGAGACTCCGCTGGTTAACAAATACTTCTTCCCTGAAGGTGAAGATGTGACCGACTGGCATGTGTATTCTATTGATTGGACGCCTGATAAAATTGATTTTAAAGTTGATGGCAGGTTGACCTATCGGGTTACAAAACCTATGGCAGAGCATTACGGGAATTGGGCTTTTGATAATTCAAAATTTCTTATTCTCAATCTTGCTTTAGGCGGTGCGTATCCGTACAAAACTAATGGAGTGGAAAAACCTTATAATGGTATTCCTGCATCAACAGTAGAACTTATAAAAGAAGGAAAAGCAGAAGTCCTAATCGACTGGGTTTTAATAAGAAAATAAAGAGTTTTGATTAGCCAAAGTTCATCCTCTAAATACCGTTTTTGAGGAGGATCTGTGAGAGTTGCTTCAGCCATGCCTGAAAATTTACCAAATGTAGTATTCCGCACTCCAGATGGAAAGACGGCAGAAATTACTCAGAATAAAAATTCAAATATAGAGAGGGGCGTTTTTTAAATTCTCATAGATGATGTTAGTTTTCTTCTTGACGCCCCCTTTTCTATACTTAATATCAAATCATGAAAAAATGTTTTATCCTTATGTCGTTCCTTCTTTCGGGAGGGTTTGGCCTACAGGCCCAAAATAGTGAAATTCCAAGCTCTGTTAAAGACGTCGAAACCAAAGTAGATTCCATTCTGTTTATGATGACGCTGGAGGAAAAGGTGGGGCAGCTGGTGCAGTATAACGGCAGCTGGGACCTTACCGGCCCCGCTTCAGAAATGGGCAATAAAGAAAAGGAAGAGCGCCTTAAGAAAGGACTGGTAGGTGCTATGTTAAATGTGCTTTCGGTAGAAGCTACAAGAGAAGCGCAGAAGCTGGTGATGGAAAATTCCAGGATTAAAATTCCGCTTATTTTTGGTTATGATGTGATACATGGTTATAAAACAATTTTTCCTGTTCCGCTTGGGGAAACTGCAAGCTGGGATTTGGAAGCGATGGAAAAGTCAGCGCGGATTGCTGCAATAGAATCTGTGGCCAATGGCGTAAACTGGACATTTTCGCCCATGATAGATGTGTCTCGGGATGCGCGTTGGGGAAGGATTATGGAAGGTTCTGGCGAAGACCCTTATCTCACCTCTTTGGTCGCTGTTGCGAAAGTAAAAGGTTACCAGGGAGATGATCTTGCCGATAGTACCACGATTGCGGCCACTGCAAAACACTTTGCAGGCTATGGTTTTGCTGAAGCCGGCAGGGATTACAATACCGTAAATGTGGGGAAGTATGAGCTTCATAATTTTATTTTGCCTCCGTTTAAAGCTGCGGCAGATGCCGGAGTGGCAACTTTTATGAACTCGTTTAATACTATAGATGGTACGCCCGCTACAGGCAGCAAAATGTTACAACGCGATATCTTGAAGGACGATTGGAACTGGAACGGATTTGTGGTTTCAGACTGGGGTTCTATTACAGAAATGATCTATCACGGTTTTGCAAAAGATAAAAAACATGCTGCTGAAATTGCCCTAAAAGCCGGAAGTGATATGGATATGGAAGGCGGCGCTTACGAAGCCGGGCTTCTGGATTTGGTGGAAGAAGGCAAAATAGACGAAAATCTTATTGATGATGCGGTAAAAAGGATTTTGCGCGTAAAGTTTAAAATGGGACTTTTTGAAGATCCCTATCGCTATTCCAATCCTGAACTGGCAGAACAAATTTCCTATGAAGAGCATAAAGAAGTGGCACGTGATATCGCAAGAAAATCCATAGTGTTGCTGAAGAATGAAGATGATATGCTGCCCATAAAAAGTGCAGTGCAAAATATTGCAATTATCGGCCCGCTGGCAGCAGACAAAGACACGCCTATAGGAAACTGGAGGGCACAGGGAGAAGCAAATTCCGCGGTTTCTGTATTGGAAGGAATCAAAGCTGCCGCCGGGAAAAATGTAAATATTTCTTATGCTTAAGGTGCCGCGCTTGGAACCGGGGAACGGAGTTTTTTGATGCCCCTGGAAATAAATGAAACTGATAAATCTGGTTTTCCAGACGCTGTTTCCAAAGCTGAAGATGCAGATCTGGTGATCATGGTGCTGGGTGAAGATGCTTTCCAGAGTGGTGAAGGACGGAGTCAGGCGAAAATTGGACTGGCAGGGCTTCAGCAGGAATTGCTGGAAGAAATCTATAAAGTCAATAAAAATATTGCTTTGGTATTGATTAATGGCAGGCCGTTGGAAATTACATGGGCTGCAGAAAATATTCCGGCTATTGTTGAAGCATGGCAGCTTGGTTCAGAAAGTGGAAATGCTATTGCCGATGTGCTTTTTGGGAAGTATAATCCTTCAGGGAAACTTCCGGTTTCCTTTCCAAAGGCAGTGGGGCAGGAGCCGCTATATTACAATCAGCAAAATACGGGAAGACCGTATAGTGAACAGCATGTAACATTTTCCAGTTATACAGATATTGGGAAGGAGGCGCTTTATCCGTTCGGCTTCGGATTAAGTTACACCGATTTTGAATATGGGGAAATATCCCTTTCCGCAGAAGAAATGAGTGCCAATAAAGAAATCACACTAAGTGTGCCGGTGACCAATTCCGGAGATGTGGCGGGTAAAGAAGTTGTGCAGTTATACCTGCGTGATCTTGTTGCCAGTAAATCCAGGCCGGTAAAGGAGTTGAAAGGCTTCGAGATGATAGAGCTGAACCCCGGAGAAACAAAAACTGTCGAATTTAGTATTGATGAAGAAATGCTGAGGTTCTATAATGCAAGCAAACAATGGGAATCTGAATCAGGCGATTTTGAAGTCTTCGTCGGTGGAAATTCGAGAGATCTTAAAAAGGCAGCATTTACGCTTAACAAATAAATCCCTTTTTGTTTCAGAGAGCGGAGTCTTAATTCGGACTTTGCTCTGAGACATTGTTTTAAAATTATTAATCGATTAGAAATGAATAACATGATTAGAAAAATTACAGGTTTGCTGTTTTTAATGATTCCGGTTCTTATAAATGCTCAGGAAGTGATTTTTGAAGAAAATTTTGATGGGAATGAGCTAAATATGGACAATTGGAGCTATGAAGAAGGCGATGGGTGCCCCGATCTCTGTGGTTGGGGAAATAACGAGCGGCAAATTTACAACCGGGATTATGTTGCGGTTGAAGATGGAAACCTGGTGATAGAAGCTGTTAAAGAAGGGGAGAAATACTACTCCGGAAAAATTATTTCTAAAGATAAAGTCGAATTTCAGTATGGCGAAATAGAAGTAAGGGTAAACGTTCCGCAAGGGCAGGGGATTTGGCCTGCTTTCTGGATGTTGGGGCATGATATTAATGAAGTAAGCTGGCCTGCTTCAGGAGAAATTGATATTATGGAGTATGTGGGTCGCGAGCCAAATACAGTCTATACCACGCTGCACTATCCCGCCCACCACGGGGAAAATGCAAGCTCTAAAAAGACAAATATCGACAACATAGAAGACGGTTACCATATATTTAAGGCGGTCTGGACTGCCGATAATATCGAATTTTTTGTGGATGGTACTTCGGTTTACAATTTTATTCCGGAGAAATATGATGCAGAACATTATCCCTTCAGAAAGCCGTTCTATTTCCTGATAAACATGGCTGTGGGCGGCAATTTTGGTGGCCCCGAAGTAGATGATTCTATTTTTCCGAAGAAATATTATGTAGATTACATCAAGGTGACGGCGCTGGAGGAATAGTTATTTTTCCCAGGGCACTCTGGGCGATTCATAGAAGTTGAGGTTCATAATCTTGAATCTTTTATATTGCTCTCCTAAACGCACTTTATATTCTCCCCAGTCTCTAAGACTATCGGGGGACCAGCCAATTTCGGCATAACCCGGTAATCTTGGAAAAACCATATATTCCACGTCTTCTATGTCTTTAATAGTCTCTGTCCAAAGCGGGGCTTCAATTCCCACAATATCTTCTTTTGCAATTTCGGGGACAAGAGTTGCCGGGTTCCAGTTATAAGCAGAATCTACTTCAATATAAGCGGCCCAGTGAAGCCCCAGGGGAGAAAGTGAATCGTACTGCATATCCATATAGGCACGTTTGGAAGGGGACATAAGGATCTTTGCCTTTTTCTTTTTAGCTGCAATGGCGTTTTCTTCGCTGTGCCAAAATTGTGCTACAACGCCTTCTTCAATGTCTGCAGTCTGGATTTCGTCCCAGCCAATAATTTCTTTGTCGTACTTCTTTACAATTTTTTGAACCCGGTTTATAAAATAATTATAGTCTTCTTTACTGGTGGCATGGGATTCGTCACCGCCAATATGGAAGTAAGGTCCGGGCGTTATGGCAGCAATCTCGCTAATAACATCATCTATAAACTCATAAGTAATTTCCTTATTTACGCAAAGGCTGCTAAAACCAACTTCAATGCCTGTATAAAGTTCGGGAGCGTTATCATCGCAGTTCAGTTGCGGATAAGAGGCTAGGGCAGCGTTGGTATGCCCCGGCATATCAATTTCAGGGATAACGGTGATATAATGCTTTTGTGCATAGGCGACAATTTCTTTGTAATCCTCCTGGGTATAAAATCCGCCTTCGGTATCGCCAACTTCCCTGGACCCGCCAATGCTGGTAAGTTTTGGCCATTTTTTGATTTCTATGCGCCAGCCCTGGTCATCACTTAAATGCAGGTGCAGTTTATTCATTTTATAGGCAGCAAGAAAGTCGATATATTGTTTTACCTCATTTACACTGAAAAAGTGCCGGGAAACATCCAGCATGGCACCCCGGTAGGAATATTGCGGATGATCTTCAATTTTTCCTGAAGACACATTCCATTCGATATTCTGAACCTTGTCACTTTCAATTTCCGGCGGAAGGAGCTGTCGCAGGGTCTGGATTCCGCGGAACAAACCTTCGGGAGTAGAGGCCTGTAAATGCACATTTTCGACTGTAACTTCCAAAGTATAAGCTTCGGGTTTCTGAAATTGAGAATTTTCACTGAGGCTTAAGAGAATATTTCCGGAGTTTTTATTTTCTTCAGAATTTTGCTTTACCGGAAGCTCAAAACCCGTTGCAGGGCTTAAAAATTCAGATAAATAGCTGGCAACAGACCTCATTTCTTCTTCATCTTCAGAAATAAGAATAACAGTTTCAGGAGTAATTGTAAAATTTCCTTCATAGTTCTCTATCTGTATGGGAATGGGAATAAGGCTCTCTTTAGACATGTCTTTTTCATTAAAGTTACGGGAGGAAAATGCAAGTGTCAAAAAAAGTGCAAGGCCAAAAATGGCAATTATCGTATTCCTGATGAGGAATTGCTTCTTGTTGAGGTTTTTATTATCCATTCTTAGCTGAAGTTTATTTCCAGTATATTTTGTTTGGTTATCTGGAGGCTAGTTGATTGGTGAAAACCTCAATGCCCGGTCTTCCCGGGCATTGAAGCTGTTGGATTTATCTTTTAAACTGCACTTGCCTTTATTTAGTCACCAGTTTGTTCTGAAGATAATCAAAACTTTGTTCCAGGCTCTGGTAGGGCTCCATTTCAAAATTTTCCTGTTCGATGATAAGGTGTTTTGCGCCTGCCTCTTCAGTATATTTAAAGATTTCCTTATAATCTACAGTGCCGCTTCCAATTTCGGTATTTAGCTCCGGCTGCTGCTTATCCATATCCTTTACATGCCACAATGGGAACCTTCCAGGATACTTTTTAAACAATGCCGCCGGTTCTATTCCTGCTCTTACGACCCAGTAAATATCCATTTCAAAATAAACCAGGTCTTTATCTGTATTCTCCAAAAAGATTTTATAACCGTTTTGTCCATTATAATCGTCAAATTCGAAAGCATGATTGTGATAAGCGAATTTTAAGCCTTCTTTCTTACACATTTCCCCGGCAGTGTTCAGTTTATCGGCAATCCTTTTATAGTGATCTACAGAGTTCCGCAGGTTATCGGCAATATATGGTGCAATAACATATTCCTGGTCCAGTTTATTGGCTACTTCCAGGATGTAATTTAACTCGTCTTTTGTGCCGTCTTTTTCCAGAAAGGGATCTATTCCGTAGTGTCCACTCGGGGTTTCTATGCCATTTTGCTCAAGGATGTTCTTGAATTTCTCTACGCTTAGCCCCCAGAAACCGTTATCTTTGGAATAGCCATAGGTTTCGGCTTCCTTAAAGCCTATTTCGGCTAATTTTTGAATTGTTCCTTTCACGTCATTCCCAATAGTTTCACGTAAAGAGTAAAGCTGTAATCCCAAAGGTTGCATGCCGGAATTGGCAAATATCGTACTAGGTAAAAGTGTGGTGGCTGCCAGTGCAAGTCCTGATTGTTTGAGAAAGGTTCTTCTATGTATCATAGTTTAGTTTTTAAGATTGATTAAATGAAAACTTTAGAATTTACTCTAAATAGCTGAAACTGTTTTTAAATAGAGCTGAAATTTTTAAGTGGCTTTTTCCATACTTCGGAATTTACCGGCCTTGAACTGTTCCACAGCATGATTTGCAGCCCGGGCCGTAATTGCCATATAAGTTAACGAAGGATTTTGCGAAGCCGAAGATGCCATGCACGCACCATCTGTTACGTACACATTTGGAACGGTATGGACCTGGTTATTTCCGTTTAAGACAGATGTTTTTGGATCCCGTCCCATTCTTGCAGTTCCCATTTCGTGGATTCCGTTTCCGGGGAAACAGGGATCCTCGTAGCCCTGTACATCTTTAAAACCGGCCGCTTTTAGCATTGCTATGGCCTGTTCCTGTGCATCTTTGCGCATCGCCATTTCATTTTCTTTATACTCGCAACCAAAAGTTACCGTTGGAAGGCCCCATTTGTCTGGTTTGTCATAATTCAGCATCATTTTATTTTCATGGTAAGGAAGGCATTCCCCAAAACAGTTCACACCTATTTGCCAGTCCCCGGGTTTTTGCAGCGCTTCTTTAAGGTCTTTGCCATAGCTCATTTCACCAATGGCACTTGTCCAGTCTGTCCTGCTGGCACCACCCTGCATTCCGTATCCGCGAAGGAATTTATCTGTTTTACTTTTTTCATCTACATTTCTAAATCGCGGTACAAAAAAGCCTGCAGGTTTGCGGCCTTTGTAGTAATCTTCTTCATGCCTGTCTGATACTGCACTTGCGCCTACTTTAAAATGGTGATCCATCAAGTTATGCCCCAGTTCACCGCTGTCATTTCCCAGGCCGTTGGGAAAACGGTCAGACTTTGATTGCATGAGAATGGAAGCAGAAGGGATAGCGCCGGCACAACAAAAGATCACATCTGCATAAAATTCCAGTTTCTCTTTGGTTTCGGCATCTATTACCCTTACTCCCGTAGCTTTTTCCAATTGTTCATCATAAATAATTTCGTAAACAATAGAATTTGGTCTTAAGGTAGTATTTCCAGTGCGTTCTGCAGCTGGAAGGGTAGAAGAGTTACTGCTAAAATATGCTCCATAGGGACAGCCTCTAATACACCTGTTTCTATACTGGCAAGGGCCACGCCCTTCTCGTCCGGAAGGATCGGTAAGGTTGGCTGCCCTACTATTAATTACTTTACGGTCATCATAATTTGCTGCTACACCATCTTTCAAATCCTGTTCAACACAATTTAGTGGCAATTCCGGAGTAAAAATACTATCGGGTAATTGGGGGAGGCCCTCTGCCTTACCACTAATACCAACATATTTTTCAACTTTTTCATACCACGGTACCAGGTCTTTATATCTTATTGGCCAGTCTACTCCATAGCCGTCGTTCTTGTTTGCTTCAAAATCCAGGTCGCTCCATCTAAAAGACATACGGGCCCACATAAGCGATTTGCCGCCCACATGGTAGCCCCTAATCCAATCGAACCGCTTTTCCTCGTTATAAGGATGATCTATATCATCCACAAACCAATGCTTGCTGGCGTCGTTAATGGTATACCCTGTACGGGCCTGTTTGGACTGCCTTTTTAACTCTTCGCGCGTAACCCTTCCTTTATATTTATAATCCCAGGGATCATCGTTCATAGTAGGATAATCCTCTACATGTTTTACCATGCGACCTCTCTCTAAAACAAGGGTACTCAGCCCTCCTTCAGATAATTCTTTAGATGCCCATCCTCCTGTAATTCCGGTACCAATGACTATTGCATCATACCTGTTTTCTGAAGCGGGGCTTATTCTCTTGTTCTTCATTGGGTCCTGATTTTAATTATTACTTGCTGTTAAGGCTGAATTTACTGAAGTATCTTCGTTTATTTTAACCAGTTGGATAAAGTCATCGTTTTTGGCAGATATTACATAACTTCCCTCGGGGGTATTTAGGCGAGCCATATCTTTTACGTCGCCGGGGACAAAAAAGCCACTTTCTCTTGCGGGAACAGCTTCAAATTCGCCCTTTCCGTTTCCTTTTAGGAATAATCCAATTCCGGCATCTGCACGTGGAGTTTCAATTTCTGAACTGTATAGATTTCCGGCAATTAGTGCGTCAAGATGGCCATCATTATCAAAATCTTCTATAAGTGTTTGATTAATACTCGACAATTGTGCTTCTACTGGTAATTCTTTTAATCTGAATTCTCCGTCTACATTTTCAATATAAAGGCTTGCAAAAGATTTTACCTGGTAATGGAGTGCATCAT
The DNA here is from genome assembly GCF_031846515.1 of Autumnicola lenta. Taxonomy (NCBI): domain Bacteria; kingdom Pseudomonadati; phylum Bacteroidota; class Flavobacteriia; order Flavobacteriales; family Flavobacteriaceae; genus Autumnicola; species Autumnicola lenta. The sequence continues at coordinate 92,169 of NZ_JAVRHO010000013.1, read as the reverse complement.
CCAGGTACTTTTCTGTATAAATATCTTCGAGAGTGGCTTCTGAAAATGACTGGTAATTCTGAAATTTTTGTTTTATTCCCGGCATTTGCTGTGATGAGCATTCTCTTCCCCTTACCGGGAATTTTTCACCATCATTAAAATAACTCAAAACAATATCCTTCTCATTGTTACTATCAAAATCATGGAAGTAGATGTCAAAAGTTTCCTTTTCCGTCGCCTGATATTTGTAATTTAAGCCAAGGTTGCCCGCAATAAAATCTAAATCCCCGTCCTGATCAAAATCACCTTCTTTAAGACTGAACCACCATCCTGTAGTATCTGCCAATCCCATTTGTTGCGTGACGTCAATAAGTTTTCCTTCCTGATTTTTAAAAACACTTATAGGCATCCATTCGCCGGTGACAATAAGGTCTGTCCAGCCGTCGCTGTCGTAATCTGTCCAGCTTGCACTGGTGACCAATCCCAGTTTTTCCAGTCCGGGAGCAGCCTGGGGAGTGACATTTGCAAATTTTGGAGTGCCGTTTTGGGACTTATTTTCCAGCAGGTAACTGTCGGCCGGAGAGGGGTAATTTCCCGGTACAAGTCTGCCGCCAACAAAAAGGTCGAGGTCCCCGTCCTTATCAAAATCTTCGGCATAAACCCGGGATCCGCTTGTTAGCATTTTTGGTAATGCTGTTGCAGATTTTTTAAAGTTTCCATTTTCATTTATATAAAGCCTGTCCTGAAGCCATTGAGAATCCTTTTTAAACTCATTTCCGCCGCTTACAACATATAGATCATAATCGCCGTCATTATCTGCATCAAATATAAGGGCCCCTAAGTCTTCATATTGCTTGTCATTTTCAAGATCTTCAAAATTTTGTTTTTCAAAACCTGTTTTTTGCTGAAAATATATTCCTGCTGCATGTCCTGAAGCCCCGCCTACGTACAAATCATCAAGGCCGTCCCCGTTTAGGTCACCAACTGCCAATGCCGGCCCAAACATAGAAGTTTTGTGTGGTAGGAGAATTTCGTCTTCAAAATCGTTGTAATAGTTTTCTTCATGTCTATGCTTCAGTCCCAAAGAATCTGCATCAACAGTTGTAAATAAAGCTGAATTGCTCTCTGGCTGTTCCATTTCAGAAACTGAAGAATTTTTATAATCTAATACCAGAAGTTCATTTGCCGGCACATCTTCCAGAACTTCTGTTTTTTTATCTGGCCAAATTATTTTCACCACCTTGGCAACCTGCTCTTTTCCAATACCAAAATGAAGTTGTGGAGCTACAGAAGACTGGAAACCACGGGTGAGGGTGAGTTCCTGCATTTGAGTATTTCCAGAAGTGGTAACATAAATACGAGCTCCTAAACCGTTGAGGTTTTTGTCGGAACCTTTTAATTGAAAATCAAGGAAATTATTTTCTTGAGCATTGTTATTCTTGAAAACAGACGCGTAGTCGTCGATATTGTTAGTAACAATTTCCAGATCTCCATCATTATCCAGATCTACATAAACAGCACCGTTAGAAAAGCCTTTATGGGATATTCCCCACTCCTCATTTGTTCTTTCAAAAGTGAGATCACCTTTGTTTCGAAAAATGAAATTATCTATTTTTTCAGAAGGAATTGCAAGATTTTTTTGAAGAAGACTATCTCTTTTATTAGGATCTTTTGCCAATTTATTGAAGAAATCCCGGTTGTTGATTTCCCTTCGTGTTCCGTTGGAAACAAATACATCTTTAAGTCCGTCGTTATCAAAATCTGCAAAAAGTGGTCCCCAGCTCCAGTCTGTAGAGGATAAACCTGCGAGACGGGATGTGTTACTATACTGTGGTATTTTGTCTTTTATCACACCCGAATGGGTTTGTAACGTATTTTGCATGTACTGATAGTGAAAACCGTTATTTACGGTACTCCAAAATATAGCAGGATTCATACTGGACATGTTGGATTTTGCCCTGCGGTTGTTCTTGGGTGCCATGTCTACCTGTAGAATATCGAGAAGCCCGTCATTATTATAGTCACCAATATCTGCTCCCATCCCATAGAAGGAAGTTTGGCGTGTGGCATCCTTTACAACTTCTGTAAAGGTACCGTCCTGATTGTTCAGGTAAAGATAATCTGGAATGCTAAAATCGTTTGATACATAAAGATCTGGCCAGCCGTCTTCATTTAAGTCGCCAACGGTTGCACTTAAAGTAAGGCCGAAGGACCTTAATCCTGATTGGTCTGTAACGTTAGTGAAATGGCCACCATCGTTGCGGTACAGATGATCTGTTTCAATGTCTTTTATATTTTCAGTTTTAAACTTATAATATTCATTGTTGGCACTAAAGCGGGTAGGAGGATAATTGGCTACATAGAGGTCCAGATCACCATCCATATCATAATCAAAAAAAGTAGCCTGTATACTATTACCTTCATCATCAATTCCGTATTCAGCTGCTTTATCGGTAAAAGTGCCGTCGGTATTATTAATGTATAAAATATTTTTTTTCGGTTCATCCTGGCCACCAATAGAGCAATAGATGTCAAGGAAACCGTCACTGTTAACATCGGCCATAGTGACCCCTGTAAACCATCTTTCGTCTCCTGTTACGCCGGCACCTTTTGTAATGTCCTCAAATTGAAGATTGCCTTTGTTGAGATAAAGTTTGTTGGGTACCATGTTCCCGGTAAAGTAGAGATCTGTAAGGCCATCGTTATTTATATCCCCTGCTGCGAGTCCGCCTCCAAGGTATATGTAAGAATACGTGAAGAAGTTGAGGCTGTCGTTCTCTGTAATAGTATTCTGAAAAAAAATGCCTGTTTTATCCTTATCAAGCTGTTGGAATTGTTTAGTATTGCTTTCTTCCTGATGAGAACAGGAGATATAAAAGCAACAAAAAATCATAATCCCTACGAGTTTTTTGATTCTGCAGAACATTGTATTTGAGAATAAAAACATGCTTTTTTAAAAAAGCCAACAGAGCTTAAGTAAATAAACTCTGTTGGCGAATTAGAAAATTATAATCTGCTAACTAGTAACCGTCATTCTGTTCAAGAATTCCACCACTAAGATCGATAGCAGGTTGTGGAATAGGGAAAACAGCCGCGTTTGGACTGTAAGAAGCCCCCTGAAGATAAGCACGAGTATCGTTTTGCTGTAGATACTCATTTAAAACTTCTTCTGCTTTTCCTCGTCGTACAAGATCAAAGAACCTGTGGCCTTCTAAAGCAGTTTCTAATCTGTACTCAAACAAAACAGCCTCTTCTGCAAATTCCTGATCCGGGAACCCACCGTTTTCTGAATATAAGCTAATTTCGTAATTAGCAGCTGGGGTGCCATCGTCATCCATAACCCAGGTATCCGGATTTGCAGCACGGGCCCTAACCTGATCTACAAGGGTGGCTGCCATGGTTAGATCACCTTCTGCAGCGGCTATCTCTGCACGCCATAGAAGTATTTCTGCATAGCGAATAATATTGGTGTTTATTGAGTTTATTGCAGTGTTCCATCCTGTTAAGGAATTTACAGAGCCAGCCTGATCTGCGCTATAAACTATCTTTTTGGAAACATAAGGACCTCCGTTTGCGGGATCCCTAATCCATGCAAGTCCAGGGAAATCTCCCCATCCAAGAAAAGGAATTCCTTTTCGACCCACTGTCCAGTCCAGTCTTGGATCCAGGTTTCCTGGCTCCTCAACAAAAGTTTCATCGTTTGCAAAACCACTTGGAGAATTGTCCTGTGGATCTACGTTGTTGATGTTGGTTTCATTAAATGTTTCGGGCATAGGTAAACCTGCAGCATCGGTTTTATAGGCATTCACGAGATTATGTGAAGGTTGTAAGAACCCACAGCAGCCTCCTCCAATAGGACTTCCGTTAGGAAAATTTAAAACTTCACCCCATGCAGCGTTGCTGCTGTTGTTACTGCCGTCGTTTACAGCATTCTGTACGGCAAATACAGACTCTACGCTGTTGTTGGTTTCAGCGTTAAAATTGTCATGAAAATAAGTGTTAAGTGCATAAGGTCCGTTGTTAATGATATCTTCAAGCAAAGGCCTGGCTGCTGCATAATCCAACTGGAACATATGGGCTTTAGCTAAGTAAGCTTGGGCGTTCCAGGAATTTGCTCCACCAACCCTGGTGCTTAGAGGTTCGAGATTATCTACGGCAAATTGAAAATCCTCTTCGATTCTTGGCCACACATCTACACCCATATTGGTGGTGCTCTCTGTGGTATTTTCATCTATATAAGGAACATTTCCAAACATTTTTTTCGCTTCAAAATGATAGTGGGCTCTTAAGAACCTTACTTCTCCAAGAAACTGGTTAGCTTCTTCTTCGGTTAATGTTCCGGCTTCCAAGCCTCCCTGTATTGCATTTATCGCAATGTTGGTACGGGAAACTCCTTCAAAAATGGAAACCCACTTATAATCTACATAAGAGTTTCTTGCAGCTGCAGAATAGGTTTCAAAAGCGGTGATTTCAGATTGATCACCTGCATCACTTCCTTTATAAGCATTGTCTGCAGCAACCTCACCGTAAACCCAGTTAGAAGCGGCTGCTCTCCAAACGTTATCATTCGCCTGGTTTCCATCTAACATAGCGTACGCTGCAATAACCTGGGTGTTAATGAACCTGGAATTTAAGGGTACATCAGAACCCGAAATTACAGATTGAATAGGTACGTCCAGTTCGTCGTTACAGGACCATAATAGCGCTGTACACATTAGTAATCCAAATATTTTTTTCATAGTAATAATTTATAATGAAACATTTAAACCAAGTATTACCGATCTGTCTATAGGATAAACACCGCTGTCAAGACCAATAGTCAGGTTAGCATTGGTTCCTGGTGCATTTCTAAGGTTGATCTCAGGGTCTAATCCGGAGTAATCAGTAATAGTAATTAAATTTTTTCCTTGTAGATAGAATCTTATTTTTTCCGCACCAAGGCTTTGTACGGTGCTTTCAGGTAAGGAATACCCGATAAGGATATTTTTTAGCCTTGCATAAGATCCGTCTTCCACATAATAAGAGGAAGGTGCAGATTCGTTAAGAATAATAGCAGCATCATTAGTTAGATCTGGCAACCCATCTGAATTTACAAAGGCCAAACTTTTTCCTCCAGGGAAGGTGTTAAAATCTGTAAAGAATTTCAGGAAGTTATAGATGTCATTTCCTTGTGAACCCTGCACAAGTAAAGAGAAATCAAAGTTCTTGTAATCTCCGTTAAATGTAAGCCCATAAGTAAAGTCTGGGTGGGGATTTCCAATAAATGTAGTCTCTCCATCATTTGCAAACTGCATCCTGCCGTTTTCTATTCCGGTAAATACTTTTCCGTAGAAAGAAGCCAATGGTTGCCCTGCCATGGTCCTGTTAGGAAGCTGATCTCTTACACGATCCCCCTGTATAAAAGTATCAGGGTTATCTGGATTTAGATATTCAACTTCATTTTTATAAGCGGAAATATTGAAGCCTACATTAAAGTTAAAATCTGAATCTCCCATACTGTTATAGGATAGTGCAGCATCAAAACCTGTATTATTCATTTTTCCCAGGTTCTGGATAGTACCATTGGTCAAACCAAAAATAGTTGGATCACTTGGAACAAATAAGAGCATGTCCTCGGTATCAGCATTGTAATATTCAAAGTCAAAGTTCAAGGTATTGAATAGGCGGGTGTTGATTCCTAAGTTTAATGTAGTAGTCGTTTCCCACTCCAAATTTGGATTTCCCCGCGCATTAAGTCCGTAACCAGATGCAACACTGTTAATGCTGGTTGGATAAGCATAATAATCGTTGTTAGGGGAATAGGTGTTTACTGTTGCAGAGGTTGAAATATTTCCGTTATTAGCCACAATTCCGTACCCTGCTTTTAACATAAGATCGGTAAAGACATTTGAATCTTCCATAAAGGCTTCATTACTAACTCTCCAACCTGCGCTAAAAGAAGGGAATACACCATCCCTATTGTCCTCCTGGAATAAAGAAGAACTATCATAACGTACAGTAGCACTTAACAAGTAAGTATCCATAAACTTGTAATCAATCTTTCCAAATGCAGAATAGTAGGCAGATATAAATCCATTACCTGAACCGGCGTACGCCTGTGTTCCTAAATCAAGATAGCGGATATTATCAACGTCGTCAAATAAGAATCCTCCACGGTTTGCGCTAAAGCCTCTAAACCATTCTTTGTGAAATTCTGTACCGGCTAAAACATTAAAGCTGTGGTCCTCAAACGTTTTATTATAGGTTAAAGTATTAAACCAGGTATAGGTTCTAAAAAAAGAAGAACTCTCTGTTAGCATGTTATCAGTAGCCGCTTCTGCTTCGAAAATTGCAGGAGCAAAATTGGTGGTATTAGTAGATTCCAGATCAAAACCAAGGTTCGATTTAAAAGTAAAATCTTCGAGAAAATCTACTTCTCCATAAAAATTACCAAGTGCTCTAAAACCTAGAGTGCTGTTGTCTTCATTTCTCGCCGCATTGGCAATAGGGTTGTCAGCATTACCCAGCCCCTGTACCCATACTCCGGCAAAATTCCCTCCTACGTCTCTAACTGGAATTAGAGGGTGCATTCTGTATAAATTGGTAATAGTACCATCATTAACATCTACTCCGGGGGGAATAGTCTGATCTGAATAAGATAAAGTCAGGTTTTCACCCACTCTAAAATTGTCGGTCACATCAAAACTGGAATTAGCTCTAAGTGTATAACGGGAGTAATTTGTTGCATATCCTGTACCTTCCTGATCCAATGCGCTTAAGGACATAAAGAAGCTGGCGCTTTCAGAACCACCGGCCGCACTTACATTAAAATTCTTTGTTGTGGCAGGATTAAAATATTCGTCAAACCAATCTGTTCCTTCGGGATTTGATCTGGTTATCCTGTTGTCAGGAAAGCTGTATTGACTTTCATCAGCAGTTTGTGCTCCTCGTGGGAAAAGATAATTTGGAATAACCGGTTCAGGTCCGCTTCCAAATTGTTGATTACTTGGGTTTCCTGTTCCGTCATTTGCAGCAGCTTCCCAAATGGCGTCTGCCAATTGTTGTGGAGAAGCCATCTCAGGAAATACGGAATCAGGAATAAAGTCTATTCCTGTGTAAGCATTGGCATTAAACCTAACTTTTTGTCCGCGTCTTCCACCTTTTGTAGTTATTATAATAACCCCGTTTGCTGCACGGTTACCATATATGGCCGCCGAGGAAGCATCCTTTAGAATCTGAATAGATTCGATGTCGTTCGGGTTAATATCAGTAAGGCCTGCCCCTGTTGGGGTACCATCGATTATATAAAGCGGGTCGTTTCCGTTAATTGTTCCGTAACCACGGATTCGTACCACGGCACCTTGTCCCGGACCACCCTGATTACCTACAACAACACCAGAGCTCTGGCCTTGTAAGGCTTCTTCAACGTTTAGAGGAGAAACTGCTTCCAGATTTTCAGATTCAACTACAGAGACAGACCCTGTAATATCCCTTGTGCTCTGACTGCTATAACCAGTAACAACAACTTCGCTTAATGCTGCAGCATCTTCTGTCATGGTTACGTTAATTTCTGATCTTCCGCTAATTGGAATTTCCTGTGTGGCAAATCCAACATAGCTAAATACGAGGGTAGCGTCACCATCGGCCATAATAGAATAATTTCCATCAAAGTCTGTAGCCGCCCCTGTTGAAGTGCCCTGGATAAATACGCTTACTCCGGGAAGAGGTAAGCCATTCGCGTCTACTACTGTACCACTTACTTCCTGTTGAAGAATTTTTTCCACCTTTTCATAAGCATACGATTCAGGGATACCGAATCCCAGTAGTAATACTAAGACGGTTATAACCGCCTGGAGACATTTAATCCCTGATGATAAGCCCAGGAGGTTTGTTTTAAACTTTCCGTTCATAATTTAATTTTTAGTTGAGTCATTGAGTTAGTTATTAATTTAAAAAGTAGTTAGTTTTCTAAAAATCGTTAAGTAATTTTTATCATACGCATCTTAAAGTTTTTAAGGGTTTATTAATAGCTCGATATTAAAATATGGAAAGACGCCATACATTTAATTATGGCCTCTTTCCTATATGAATTTCCACTAATATAAGGTTGTGCTTTGCGGTGTTGACAATTTATGGCATTGCTATATATTAAATTTTTAAATTTTACCATAAAAAATTACAGGAGTCGAATTTATAGATAAGGTGACCAGAATGTTAATATTATCTTATCATTTTGTAATGAAATTTTTGCTTTCTTTTTTATCTGGTCCTTCTAATAATTTTGAAATCAGAGTATAACGAAAAACAGCCCCGGGAAAATAACCGGAGCTGTTTGTAAGAAATGTCTTCCACTTTTCGGAAAGGATATAAAAGGAATCAGTTCCAGATATTTGGACTCTCTTCCCTGCCAGTGCGGTAGTTCTCTATAATTTCAATAGCTTCTTCTGTTAAGGAAACAGGATATTTACATGTTTTATTCTGGCATACATAAATAAGCGTCTCATCCTCTACAAGTTTGCTTTTTAAGAGCGGAAGGTTCTCTTTTTTACCACCCATAAAAATAGAAGTTGGCAAGTACTTTTTCTGAACCTGAAAATTCTTTTGTTCGGCATTCTCACCTACGATGGCAATTTCGTAAGCTCCAAAAGCTTTAGTGCCAATCAATTTTGTCCAGTTCGCGTAAAAGGAAGGATCCTCCATTGCCTGAACATACATTTGCCCAAGCATTTCTTCGCTCATCACCATATATTCTTCATTTTCAAATAGCGTTCCCAGGGCCAAAAGATTTTGTGCCATAACAGAATTTGATGAAGGGATCACATTATCGTCCAGTTCCATTTTTCTGGCGACCAGGTTGTTGTGCTCGTTGGAAGTATAATAAAACATACCGCTTTCATTATCTCTAAAATGAGTAATGGCGTATCCGGTAATTTTCTGAGCTTTTGAGAGCCATTCAATGTTAAAGGTTGTTTGGTAAAGATTAATATAAGCCTTGCTCAATAGCGCGTAATCGTCCAGAAAAGCGTTTATTCCGCTTTTACCGTCTTTATAGCTCCTCCATAAGCTATAGTCGGGATTGAGCATCTTGTCGCTTAAAAATTCGGCGCATTTTATTGCCTTGTCCAAATATTTTTCCTTTCCAAGGGCCAGAAAAGCATCCAGGTAAGCGTCAATCATAAGAGCATTCCAGGATGTCAGCGATTTATCATCAACAGTGGGCCGATTTCTGCTTTGTCTTTCCTCCAGCAGCTTTTCTTTTGCTGTTGAAAGGGAATTCCTGAAATCTTCTGCATCCAGGTCTTCTTTGTTGATGTATTCTTCCGCGGAAAATCTTCGGTAAAGTATATTTTTTCCTTTTTCCCAATTGCCGTAAGGTTCGATGTTGTAATAATCTGAGATCAATTCAACTTCAGAAGAATTTAAGGTATTGCGGAGTTCTTCAGTAGTCCAGACGTAGTATTTGCCCTCTTCACCATCGGTATCGGCATTTAAGGAAGAATAAAAGCCCCCCTCGTTATTTGACAATTCCCGCTCTACAAATTCGATGCTTTCTTCTATTACTTCACGATATTCCTCTGATGGTGCAACTTTGTAAGCTTTGGAATATAAACTGATCAGCTGCGCGTTGTCGTAGAGCATTTTTTCAAAATGAGGGATCAGCCAGTTGGGATCTGTGGTGTATCGGGAAAATCCACCACCAAGCTGATCATAAATTCCTCCCCTGGCCATATTGTCCAGCGTGGTCTTTACCATTTCCAGCACTTCTTTATTTCCGGTTAAGTAATAATGCTGCAAAAGAGCGTCCCAGCTAACAGGCAACGGAAACTTCTGTTCTCCCTGGTAGCCACCTTTTTCTCTGTCAAACCTTGGCTCCCAGGCTTCCATAACAGAGAGATATTCAGCTTCGGAAATTTCATTCTTTTGTGTACCAAGATCACCCAGGCTATTCGTGCTTTTAATACCTTCAGTTAAAGCATTGGCAGTTTCTACTAAAGACTCCTTGTCTTCCTTATACGCTTCAGCGATCTTGGTTAAAATATTTTTCCATTCTTCCGGTGGGAAATAAGTTCCGGCAAAAAAAGGTTTTCCATTGGGTAGTGCTACTGCATTTAAAGGCCAGCCGCCGCTACCGTTTAAAAGCTGGGCAGCATTCATATAAATTTTATCAATATCGGGACGTTCTTCGCGATCAATTTTTATAGAAACAAAATCGCGGTTCATAATCGCAGCCACGCTGGAGTCCATAAAACTTTCCCTTTCCATCACATGGCACCAGTGGCAGGAGGCATATCCAACACTAATTATGATGGGTTTATCTTCTTCCTTTGCTTTTTCTATAGCTTCAGGGCTCCATTCGTACCAGTCTACAGGGTTATCTGCATGCTCCCTCAGGTAAGGACTACTGGCTTCAGCAAGACGATTTTCTATTGCGTGCTTTTCCTCCTTCTTGTCTGCACATCCTGCTAAGCAACAAATTGTTATAATTAATAAGCTGAAAGTCAGTAGGGTTCTAATATTTATTCTGAATGCCATGGCTATTTAAATCAAATTTTTCGGGATAAATATAGGGGAATTAAGCCTGCGCTTAATTGTTCATGAATGCAAAGTTTTCATTTCCTAATTCAGATTTCTTTTCTGAATAAAAAAGCGTTTCAGTAAATCTGAAGCTTCACGTTCCATAATTCCGGATTTTACCTTTGTTTTGGGGTGCAGTTGTACACCCATCGTTCTAAAGCCCCGCTGCAGGTCGTTTGCCGCATAAACAAGCTGCGAAAGCTGACTCCAGTACAGAGCTCCGGCACACATCTGACAGGGTTCCAGCGTAACATACATCGTGCAACCCTTCAGGTATTTTCCGCCTAAAAAGTTCGCGGCTGCCGTTATGGCCTGCATCTCTGCATGGGCAGTTACGTCATTCAAAGTTTCAGTCAAATTATGGCCCCTGGCTATAATTTTCTCATTGATTACCACTACAACGCCAACGGGAATTTCTCCTCTTTGAAAAGCAGTATGAGCCTCATCCATAGCTTTTTTCATAAAGTAGGCATCATCTAAGGGCTTTATCATATCCTGTTTTTACCCGGTAACCGGGATTTATATGTTCCGAAAGCTTTCCCCGAATTTGATATTATTGCTATGAATTCTTTTAAGCTGCTTCGGGATTTACTGCGGAAAGGTAAAAATTATAAATTAACCGAAAGAGTTGTTTTCTTGATATTCTTTTGCCTGATATTTCACGGCTTAAAATTCTGCCTCTATCTTTACAGAAAATTAGGCAGTCGCAGTTTTGCGGAAGAAACCGGCTGTAAAATGAAATCCATTAAAATTCCTGAATTCAATAATGTCTGGAAAGCTTCTAAATAATATCAATTCCCCAAAGGATCTGAGAAAATTATCTCCCGAAGAATTAAAATCTTTGGCTGGAGAGCTACGGAAATTTATTATTGATATTGTTGCCACTAAAGAAGGTCATCTTGGCGCCAGCCTGGGCGTGGTGGAGCTAACCATTGCATTGCATTACGCTTTCAATACACCTGAAGATCTCCTGGTTTGGGATGTGGGGCACCAGGCTTACGGACATAAAATCCTAACCGGCCGCAGGGAAGTTTTTGAAACAAACCGCCGCCTAAACGGAATCAGCGGCTTCCCAAAGCGAGAAGAAAGTATTTATGATACTTTTGGGACAGGGCATTCATCAACATCAATATCTGCAGCTTTGGGAATGGCTATTGCTTCCAACCTTCAAGGAGAAACAGCAAAGCAACATATTGCCATTATAGGAGATGCCTCCATTGCCAGTGGGATGGCGTTCGAGGGTTTAAATCATGCCGGGGTTTCCAAAGCCAACCTGCTTGTTGTTTTAAACGATAATGCAATTGGCATAGATCCAAGCGTGGGTGCACTAAAACAATACCTAACAAAAGCCAAAGTTGGGTACAAACCTTCACAGGATAATATTATTGAAGCGCTTAATTTTCAATATTTTGGTCCGGTAGACGGTCACGACCTGGATTCGCTTCTGAAAATTTTTTCAGAATTAAAAGAAATTTCTGGTCCTAAATTTCTGCATGTAATTACAACAAAAGGAAAAGGCTTAAAAAAGGCTGAAGAAGACCAGGTAAAATATCATGCCCCGGGAAAATTTCAACCCGACACGGGCGAACTTTTACCGTATGATACCAAAGGTCTGCCGCTAAAATACCAGGATGTTTTTGGGTTGACCATTGTAGAGCTGGCAAAAAGCAATGAGAAAATCATCGGGATCACGCCTGCAATGCCTACCGGCAGTTCACTCAAATACATGATGGAAGTTTTTCCTGAAAGGGCTTTTGATGTGGGAATTGCAGAGCAGCATGCGGTAACCCTTGCTGCGGGAATGGCCACGCGGGGATTCACGGTTTTTTGTGCAATCTATTCCACATTTTTGCAAAGAGCATACGATCAGTTAATTCACGATGTGGCTATACAAAACCTTCCGGTGGTGTTTTGCCTGGATCGTGCAGGTTTGGTGGGGGAAGATGGTGCCACGCACCATGGGGTTTTCGACATTGCGTATTTAAGGTGTATTCCTAATCTAATAATCGCTGCTCCTTCAAATGAGGTGCAGCTGCGTAATTTACTCTATACTGCACAACTAGAGTTAAAGCATCCGCTGGCCATAAGATATCCGCGTGGCCGGGGAGTCAAAGTGGAATGGGAGCTTCCGTTTAAAGAAATGGAAATCGGCAAAGGCCTCTGCCTTAACGAAGGATCGAAAATTGCCATTTTAAGCATAGGACCTATGGCAGCCAATGTTTCTGAAGCAATTCAGAAATTAGAGGCTTCAGAAAAAGAAAAATTTGGCCACTATGATATGGTTTTTGTAAAACCACTGGATAAAAAATTGCTTCAGAACATCTTCAGAAGGTATAAAACGCTGATTACTGTGGAAGATGGGGCGGTAAAAGGTGGTTTTGGAACTGCTGTGCTCGAATTTGCTTCTGAAATGGATTTTAAAGGTAAAATAAAGTGCCTGGGAGTACTCGATAAATTTATTGAGCAGGGAAAAGTAACCGAATTACAAGAAATCTCCGGAATTAGCGTTGAAAATATACTGGCGCAATTAAAAACGCTGGTTTAAAATTTCTATTTTTGCAATTCCGAGAATCTATCTAAAATGAAAATCAGACTATTAAGCTTAATTCTATGCCTTTTTTCTATCAAATCTTTTGCTTCAAATTACTATCAGATCCCTGTTATTATTGATACAACAGAAGCCGGTGAAAATAGTGCTTTAAAGGACTCTACAGAGACAGATGTTACCAATTACTGGGACGAACAAAATGCTGTGGGGCTGGATTTTAACGAAGTGGCTTTTGTTAACTGGAGTAGTGGTGGTAACAACTCCGTTTCGGCTCTAATACACGGCGATTTTGAAAGAAATTACAAGAAAAAACTTACTAACTGGAAAAATTCGGCAGTTATCAGGTATGGAATTAATGCCCAGGAGGGGCGGGAAATAAGAAAGACAGAAGATGAACTGGTGTTCAGTTCTTCTTTTGGTTACAGGAGAGATTCTACTTCTAATTTTTACTATTCGGCAAGAATGGACTTCAATACGCAGTTCACCAACGGTTATCGCTACCCGGAAACAGATATACCTATTTCAAAGTTTATGGCACCCGGTTACTTATTTCTTGGGGTTGGTGCAGAATTTTCTCATCCCGAAGAAGATTTAACCGTCTATTTGTCTCCTATCACCCAAAAATCAACTTTTGTACTCGATCAGCGCCTGGCGAACGAAGGGATGTTTGGTGTGACTCCCGCGGTAAGGGATGAGGACGGAAACCTTATTGAAGAAGGAGAAAGCGTTAGGACAGAATTTGGTCTGCAGTTCACCAACAGATTTTCTAAGGAAGTTTTTGAGAATGTCAACCTTAAGCACAGGCTTAATCTCTATTCAGATTATCTCAATAAATTTGGAAATATAGATGTGGACTGGCAAATTAACGTGAACTTAAAAGTGAACGATTTTATAAAAGCCAATGTTGGTTCGCAGATACGTTATGATGATGATGTAAAGTACAAAGAAGATTTCGACGGAGATGGCGAATTGGAAACCACGGGGCCACGGCTGCAGTTTAAGCAAACACTGGGAGTGGGTGTGGTGTATGAATTTTGAGTAATTATTAATTATTGAATTAAAAATAATAAGAGTTTGCAAGCCATATTCTGGAGGAAAATGAGGTGTAGAGCAAGAGTAGCACCTTTCTTTAAGTTTATACCGTCTATGTATGATAAATGTGAGGTGCGGTTTTTATAAATCCTTCTTTAAGTTTTTTGGATTTTGCCGTGTATCAAAAAAAGTAAGTATGTGGATTTCCTGATCATTAAACTGATAGAACAGAGAGGTTTGTTTACTAATCACACATTTTCGTAATCCTCTATGTTTAAAAGATTCTGGAAAACTTTCTGGCTGATCCTGAATAATTCGGATAGTTTTATCTAACTTCTTTATAAAATCAGATTTTACTTTATAAGACCATTCTTCCAGTAGCTACTCAAAAAGCAATTCCAGTTTTTTCTCTGCTATTTGAGAAATTCTGACTTTTCTACTCATTATCTATGTTTGCTCATAAACGAATTATAGTCAGTATCTGCACCTTCTTTTATCTGTTTCTGTGCAGTTTTAATTTCTGACTTCTGGTTTGAAGTGAGGTCGTCCCAAAAATCTGTAGTTTTCTCTTTCCTGAAAATTTGTTTAATGGATTGAATAATTTTAGGATCGTTAGTATTCAATAACAATTTCGCCAATTCTATTTTTTCAGCTTGAATATTCATTTCTAAAATATTTCTAACAATAGTAAGTATTCTCTTTTAATTAAATTCTTAGCTGAATGTTTTTAAGACTTGATAATATTTACAGGACTTTATCAAACAATTTTTTGCATTGTCGTCTTTAATTCAATGCTAAAGATTTTTTGAGCATTGTTATATTCTAAAACCTTTATATTTTTCAAAAGAAGCCACCGTAAATCCATCTGTAAGGGAAGCCGTATAAGAACAAATCTGTAATAGACTTTGATAAACTGATTGGCCTTCGGGAATTTTCAGTTTGGGAACAGATCGTTTCACAAGTTTATCAAAATTAGATTCTGAACCTGGTTCTTCAGGTAAAAACGCGTGCGTGTAGGTGTCCAGCAAGTGCGTAAGCATTTTATAACCTGCAATTTCTTTACCTATTACTTCTTCGCTCTGGTAAATGCGTTCCACACTTATTTTAATAATGTCCTTGATCTGTGCCTCATAACTGCTCTTGTCGAACAAAGATTCGTGAAATTCCCCGGCGAGAATGGTCTCTTCATTTTTCAGGAATATTTCCACAGCTTCGGTAATAAGCGTGTTTATCGCCAGGGCTCTCAGGTAGCTCAACCTGTCTGCAGTGTTGGTGAGGCTATTGTATTTAGAAGTATTGATGCTGTTTTTTACCAGTTTTATTAAATATTCCAGCGCATATTCTTCGTCAATGAGACCAAGGTTAATACCGTCCTCAAAATCGATGATGGTGTAGCAAATATCGTCTGCGGCTTCTACGAGAAATGCCAAAGGATGCCTCGAAAAACCGACATTATCGCCCTTTCTTGTTTGTGTTAGCCCTAACTCTTCTGCAACTTCCAGGAAAGTTTCTTTTTCAGACTGAAAGAATCCGAACTTTTTGTCGCCAATATTCTCAGTGGGTTTATGCGGAAGGGATTCCTTGGGGTATTTCGTAAAAGCTCCTAAAGTAGCGTAAGACAGCCGAATTCCGCCCTTAATTCCCGGCCTGTTTTCGGTTAAAATTTTGAATCCGTTCGCGTTTCCTTCAAATTTCATTAAATCCTGATATTCGGTGGTAGTGAGCTGTTTTTTAAAACGTTGCCCGTTACCATGGCTGAAGTATTCTCCAATTGCCTTTTCTCCGGAATGCCCGAACGGCGGATTTCCTATATCATGGGCAAGTGCGGCCGCGGCAACAATAGCTCCAAAATCGTTCATCTGGTAACCGTGAATCGTGGAAAGGTGCGGATGTTTTTCCAGAATCTTCTGACCTGCCAGCCGCCCCAAAGAACGTCCAACTACTGAAACTTCCAGGCTATGTGTTAACCTTGTATGAACAAAATCGGTTTTGGAAAGCGGAATTACCTGGGTTTTATCCTGAAGGCTACGAAATGCCGAAGAAAAGATAATCCGGTCATAATCCACCTCAAATCCCAGGCGGGTTTCATTTTGTTCTTTTCTGAGCCTTTTATGCGTGTCGCCGTAGCGTTTAAGTGACAGGAGTTGTTCCCAGTTCATTTTAGTTCTTTTGGTTCTGCGGTAAATTTACTTCAGTTCACTGAGAAATTTCTCCTGAAGGGGTATGATTTTCGGTTCACTCTGCATGTTCTCCTAAAATTATCCCGCAGATTTCGCTGATTTTCGCAGAGCAAAAAGGTTTTTAAGAGATTTTTCTGCGTATATCTGTGTCATCTGCGGGCCAGCTTTTTTCTAGAGCTTCTAAGGATTCTCAGTAAAATTTATCCCGCAGATTTCGCTGATTTTCGCTGAGTGAGGAGCTTTTCAGCAAATTTTTCTGCGTTTATCTGCACTATCTGCGGGACATATTTTTTTCTAGAACATCTAAGGATTCTCATTAAAATTTATCCCGCAGATTTCGCTGATTTTCGCAGATCTTATAGATTATTTACTTTCCGAAAAATTCCGGTTGAAATATTATCTACGTTAAAATTCACTAGAATAGCTAGTTTGAGTTTTGTCAGTTTTAAGTAAGTGATGGTCTGCTTATGGTGAACCTCTGCCAGATGTTCTACGGACTTTATTTCAATAATAACTTTGTTTTCCACCAAAAGATCCAGTCTGAAACCTACTTCCAGTTTTTCTTTTTCATAATAAACCGGAACGGGGGTCTCTTTTAGAACTCTTAATCCACTTTTTTCAAGCTCGTATTTTAATGCTGCGACATAAACCGATTCCAGCAGTCCCGGTCCTAAGCACTTATAAACATTATAAATGGCTCCTCGTATTTTATAGGAAATCTCATTTTCAGTCATACTTAGGTTCTAGTGGTGTGAATTTGTCCCGCAGATTCCGCTGATTTTCGCAGAGCTAAAATGTTTTTAAGAAATTTTTCTGCATTTATCTGTGTGATCTGCGGGACTATTTCCTATATGCCGATAATTGCCATTTTAAGACCCGCACATTAAACAGTCGTCACCTTCGCCTTCTTTGGATTGTGCGATGAGGATTTTTCTTTGTTTCTAAAAGCTCCTAAAGATGCTTAATAAAATCTATCCCGCAGATCTCGCTGATTTTCGCAAATTTTAGAACTTTTTAGCAAGATTTTCTGCGTTTACCTGTGTGATCTGCAGGACTATTTCCTATATGCCGATAATTGGCATTTTAAGACCCGCACATTAAACAATCGTCACCTTCGCCTTCTTTGGATTGTGCGATGATAGCACGCAATTCTTCCGGGGAAAGGGAACTTTCGTCTGTAACCACTTCTGAAGGAGCCGAATCTTTATTTTGCACAATTTCCGCAGCACGTTCAGGGGCTTTTTGAGTGGTGTCAGCTATTGGTTGCGCTTTTTTCTCCTTTTCCAGGGTAAATTTAATAGCATCAACAGCACTTTTGGTCCTTAAGTAGTACATTCCGGTCTTTAAGCCGCTTTTCCAGGCGTAGAAATGCATGGAAGTCAGTTTTCCGTAGTTCGCATTCTCCATAAACAGGTTGAGCGACTGTGACTGGTCTATAAAATAGCCACGCTGGCGGGACATGTCGATAATATCCTTCATACTGAGTTCCCAAACCGTCTTATAAAGCTCTTTTAGGTCCTGCGGAATCACATCTATATCCTGAACCGAGCCGTTATTTCTCATAATGGCGTTTTTCACCTCATCTGTCCACAGATTTTGATCCACAAGATCTTCCAGCAAGTGTTTATTCACCACAATAAATTCGCCGGAAAGTACGCGGCGGGTGTAAATATTGGAAGTGTAAGGCTCAAAAGCCTCATTATTGCCCAGGATTTGTGAAGTGGAAGCTGTTGGCATTGGCGCTACAAGAAGTGAGTTTCGCACCCCGGTTTTTACTACCTGTTTGCGCAGTTTTGCCCAATCCCATCTTCCGCTAAGATCTTCATCTTTTATTCCCCAAAGGTTATACTGAAATTCTCCCTGGCTTATGGGTGAACCTTTAAAAGTTGAGTACGGCCCTTCTTCTTTGGCCAGTTCCATAGAAGCTGTAACTGCAGCGAAATACAGTGTTTCAAAAATATCGTGATTAAGTGCTTTTGCCTCGTCGCTTGTAAATGGAAGTCGCAGTTTAATAAAAGTATCTGCCAATCCCTGAACCCCAAGTCCTACCGGACGGTGGCGCATATTAGAATTTTCTGCTTCTTTTACCGGATAATAATTGCGGTCTATAACTTTGTTGAGGTTTTTGGTGACGCGTTTGGTAATTTTATAAAGCTCTTTATGATCAAATTCTCCGTTTTTCACGAACATTGGCAAGGCAATGGAGGCGAGGTTACAAACAGCAACCTCGTCCGGACTCGTGTATTCCAAAATTTCTGTACATAGATTGGAAGAACGGATGGTTCCCAGGTTTTTCTGATTCGACTTTCGGTTCGCGGAATCTTTGTATAACATATAAGGAGTGCCGGTTTCGATTTGAGATTCCAGGATCTTTTCCCAAAGTTCCCGTGCTTTTATGGTTCTTCTTCCTTTCCCTTCAGCTTCATATTGCGTATAAAGCTTTTCAAATTCTTTTCCGTGGATATCAAATAAGCCGGGACATTCATGCGGGCACATTAATGTCCATTCCGCATTTTCTTCTACACGCTTCATAAAAAGATCTGGCATCCACATTGCGTAAAAAAGATCGCGGGCACGCATTTCTTCTTTTCCGTGGTTCTTTTTAAGATCAAGAAAATCAAAAATATCGGCATGCCAGGGTTCCACGTACATGGCAAAAGAACCTTTACGTTTTCCGCCGCCCTGGTCTACATAACGGGCGGTATCGTTAAATACCCTCAGCATGGGGACTATCCCATTAGAAGTACCGTTGGTGCCCGAGATGTAGGAGCCTGTTGCGCGAACATTGTGAATTGATAAACCTATACCACCAGCCGACTGCGAAATCTTTGCAGTTTGTTTTAAAGTATCGTAAATGCCATCAATACTGTCGTCTTTCATGGTAAGCAGAAAACAGGATGACATTTGAGGTTTTGGAGTTCCCGAATTGAAAAGTGTTGGGGTAGCGTGAGTAAAATATTTTTTAGACATCAACTCATAAGTCTCTATCGCGGCTTCTATATCGTTTAAATGAATACCAATAGAAACACGCATAAGCATATGCTGAGGTCGCTCGGCAATTTTGCCGTTTAATTTTAAAAGATAAGAACGCTCCAGGGTTTTAAAGCCGAAATAATCGTAGCCAAAATCGCGGTTGTAAATAATAGTCGAATCCAGCAGTTCTTTGTTCTTCTGAATAACGTCATGAACATCATCTGCCAGAAGAGGTGCTTTTTCACCGGTTCTTGGATTGATGTACTCATAAAGATCTGTCATAACTTCAGAAAAAGTCTTCTTTGTATTTTTATGAAGATTGGAAACCGAAATTCGTGCAGCAAGTTTTGCGTAATCGGGATGAGACGTGGTCATTGTTGCGGCAATTTCCGCAGCAAGATTATCGAGTTCACTGGTAGTTACATTATCGTATAAGCCTTCTATGACCCGCATGGCAACTTTTACGGGATCTACCAGTTCATTGAGTCCGTAACAAAGTTTCTTAACGCGGGCGGTTATCTTGTCGAACATTACGGGTTCTCTGTGCCCATCTCTTTTTACTACATACATAATACTAATATTTTAAGCCCCTCCCGACCTCCCCGAAGGGAAGGAGTTGTGGACGTTGAATTTTCTAAGTGTGCTTCCCCTTAATGGTGCAGGGGATTCCCCCTTTGGGGGTAGGGGGCTTAAAAATCAGCGTCGAAACTGATTTTATCTGAATCTTTGTCTTTATTCATTACACCGGCCTTTTGATATTCGCCAACCCTTTTTTCAAAGAAGTTGGTTTTCCCCTGCAGGTTGATCATATCCATAAAGTCGAATGGATTGGATGAGCCATATTCTTTTTCACATTCAAGCTCTACAAGGAGCCTGTCTGTCACAAATTCCAGGTATTGAGTCATCAACTTGGCATTCATTCCAATGAGGCTTGCCGGTAATGATTCGGTAATAAATTCACGTTCTATATTAAGCGCATCAATAAGAATTGCTCTGATACGTTCTTTAGGAACCTGATTAACAAGGTGGTTGTTGTGCAGGTGGACCGCAAAGTCGCAATGTACACCTTCGTCACGGGAAATTAGTTCGTTGGAGAACGTAAGACCGGGCATAAGTCCTCGTTTCTTAAGCCAAAAGATAGAGCAGAAAGATCCCGAAAAGAAAATCCCTTCTACAGCGGCAAAAGCAATGAGACGTTCAGCAAAAGAATCAGATTCTATCCATTGAAGAGCCCATTGTGCTTTCTTTTGAATGGCAGGAAATACTTCAATTGCTTTAAAAAGCTGATCCTTTTCTTTCTCATCTTTTACATAGGTGTCAATGAGAAGAGAGTAAGTTTCAGAATGGATATTCTCCATCATGATCTGAAATCCGTAGAAAAATTTTGCTTCGGCGTACTGAACTTCATTTACGAAATTTTCAGCAAGATTCTCGTTTACAATCCCGTCTGAAGCAGCAAAAAAAGCAAGAATATGTTTAATAAAGTAACGCTCGTCTGAATTTAGCTTATTATTCCAGTCGTTTAAATCCTGATGAAGATCAATCTCTTCGGCTGTCCAGAAACTAGCCTCCATTTTTTTATACCAATCCCAAATATCGTGGTGTTTAATAGGGAAAATCACAAACCGATCTTTGTTTTCTTGTAGAATGGGTTCCAGTTGAGCCATAGAAGTATTTATTTTGGATTTTTTTAACAAAAACTATTAGTAACAAATATGGAGAAATGTAAAGGAATTTTTAAGCTGAAGCTGTAAAGCTTTTCAACAAAGTTTTTAACACAAAGGAAAGACCGATTTGCTGATGTGGCAGAAGTTGTTGGTTTTAACATATTGTTTTTCAATTAATTATAATATGTTAATAACGGGAGATCTATTGTGTTAACAGTTACTTTAAATGTAGCAATATCGTAGAATTGACGGCTGCTACAGGATGCGATTCCATCTGGGTTTTAAGATAAATTTTGAATTTTGGAGGGTGACCGTTTTGTGCGTAAGGGATCTGATTTTTGAAAGAATTTTTCAGAAAAACCAGGTATACGGTGTATTTTCTTCAAAGGGGTTGGAAAGGCGCTGCATAAAAAATTCTGAAACAAATACGCACTGTTTGCGAAATTGCTTCAGAATTAATTCTGAAAATCTTCGAAAAAAGAGGGTTGCTTAAAATGGCAATTATCGGCCTCCCATGCTGTTGTAGTTAGATTTTTTAAAAGTTACGGATTCCTTTTCTATCCTTGTACAGGTCATGCTCATATTGTTTTTTTCTTTTCTCTTGTCCTGCATCTCCATTTCCATAAGGAGGACATCGCCATCCTGCAGCCATTCCGGGTTAAAATTTTCGGGTAAATTGTTTTGCCGGTTCTGGAACATTCCTTTAAAGCCTATTCCCGCTTCGTCTGTCACGTAAAACCGGATGAGGTAATCTTCATTTTCCCCCTGATAGCCCTGGCAGTCAAAGCCTAAAATTGTTTTGTTGCCAATCGCTTTTATTTCCATATCATCGTAAAAGTCCTCATTATCTTCGGGAGTTTCTTCTATGTCGAACCTGGAGGCCATCAGGTACTTATTTTCACCGGAAGTCATGAATATTACACTTAAATCGTTCTCATTGTCTATTACTATAAACATTTCTCCCTGCTGCTGCATCTTGATTCCAAAGTAAGGGGCGCCTTCTTTAAGGTGGTAAAGCATGTCCATTTCTCCACTGCCGGAGTTGATGTGCATATTATAAGTCCAGGTAAAATCGTAGGCTGCCGGTACTTCGTCAGGGCTTACGCGTTCGGCTCCCATGAAATTACCGTCACTCAGTTTCTTTTCCCACATCGAGTTCAGACTTTTATTGGTCTCGTCTGCTGCTTTGTCTGATACATTATCAATAGCAGCATTCTCCACTTTCTCCTGGACTTTGTTCTTTAGTTTTTTTAAGAACTGTGCTTCTGTAGTATTGCTGATCATAAATACTGCCAGGAATAAAATCAATAATTTTCTCATGATGTTTTCTTTTTGTAGTTATACGTTGATTAATATGGTTTGTAGGGTAGGATAAATGTAGAAGGGAATATTCTGAAACTTACCTAAGGATTGTTTTACCTCATAAGATCAGATTCTCCTTTTTTTTTGAATTTGTGAGGAAGGCGAACCGCTGAAGAGATTTTTGGCTTCTCAGGATTGGGAATGAGATTTTTTTCCATTGCTGTGTATTTATTGTTTTACAATTCAAAAATAAATACAGACGTGGGGAAAAGCCCTGAGGGAGGGGTTGCCTGTTTAATTAGGTTCAGACTTAAAAGATTGAACCTTTAACAGTAAAGTGTGTGGTTAAAAAAATAGGATGTTTATTAAGTTTTACCTATTCTTTAAATCACAGTAATAAATATAGGGAATAAAAACAAGAAGTCAAAAGGGAGTGATTGAATTTCAATCTGTTAAGCAGATAATTATTTGATTCTTTCTGCAACCTTTTCCAGTTCCATATACCAGTCTTCGCCAAATTTCCGGATCAGGGCTTCTTTTACAAACTTATAAACGGGAACCTGCAGTTCTGCTCCCAGGCTGCAGGCATCATCACAAATTTGCCATCGGTGGTAATTTACGGCAGAAAATTCTGAGTAATCCTGAACACGAACAGGGTATAAATGGCAGGAGACGGGTTTTTTCCATTCGATTTCTCCCTGATTGTAGGCTTCTTCAATTCCGCAAAGGGCAGTTCCCTTATCATCAAAAGTGACATAAGCACAGTCTGCACCGTCTATTAAGGGTGTCTCAATTTCACCATTTTCAGTGGTAATTGAAGTCCCTTGCTTTTCTATAGCTTCAATTCCCTTTTTCCGAAGAAAAGGCTTTATTTTTGGATAGATTTCTTCCAAAATTTTCGCTTCCTCTTCTTCTACCGGTGCGCCGGCATCCCCGTCTATACAACAGGCTCCTTTACAAGCTGAAAGGTTACAGACAAAATCATTTTTAATGATTTCTTCTGATACTATGGTTTTTCCTAATTGAAACATAGTGCAAATATAAATTTATAAGCTTTTTTAAGTCCAAACTTCGGGTGAAATTTTATAAAAAGTTTCATTTTATAACCGATGGAATTCTCTGAATTAAAGACTAATTTTGCACGAAATTAGCGATATGACAGAAATAATCACTCTAATAAAAGAAACTATAAATCTTAGAGAGATTTTTACAGCGAGCATGGTGCTTTTTGCAGTTATTGATATTATAGGAAGTATTCCTATAATTATTGATTTAAGAAGGAAAGCTGGTCATGTTGAGAGTGAAAAGGCGGCTATCGTGGCGGGAATCTTGATGATCCTGTTTCTGTTTGTTGGAAAAGAAATTTTAAACCTTATAGGAATTGATGTTAATTCTTTTGCTGTGGCTGGCGCCTTTATCTTGTTTTTTATTGCCTTGGAAATGATATTGGGTATTTCTCTGTACAAGGATGATGCTCATGAAACAGCTTCTATTGTTCCACTTGCCTTTCCATTAATTGCAGGTGCGGGTACAATGACTTCTATTCTCTCCTTAAGGGCTGAATATGAAACGGTAAATATTATTGTTGCTATCATTATGAATATTATATTTGTATATGCTGTTCTGAAATCTTCGGGTAAAATCGAGAGAATTCTGGGGCAGCAGGGTATTAATGTAATTAGAAAAATATTTGGGGTGATCCTGCTGGCAATAGCAGTGAAACTTTTTGCCACAAATATCCAAAGTTTATTTCAATGAAATTTTTTATTTATTCTGTCATAATTTTGGCTGTTATCCTAATAGGATATCATGTAAGAATTCTTGATTTTGATAATCTTCTAAAAGGTGAGAGTGCTAACGCGACGGCAGCTATTCTTGCCAGTTTCTGTGTAGTCCTATTAATGGCTATCCTCCTGGTTTCGAGAAAAATTTCCAGAAAGGATTCTTGAAGCGATGGAGTTTGATGTTCTTGTAATAGGGGGCGGTGCTGCCGGTATGTCTTGTGCGCTGGTCTTGGGTTCTGCCCTCGATAAGCCTTTTGCAGAAAGTAAAAGAGTAGGTATTATTATGCACCAAAAAGCCAGCGACCTGCAATCTGCACTTTTTAATAATGCACTAGGTGTACCTCCTGGAACTTCAGGGCAATCTATTCTAAAAAGTGGCCTTGAGCAAATTGAGGAAAGATATCCTCGAGTTGAACGTATTGGGAAAGAAAAAGTGAAGGAAATTCTTCCTCTTGAAGTTGGTTTTCAGGTCATCTCGAATAAAAACACCTATGTTTCGCAAAAAGTAGTGGTGGCAGTTGGATACTCTAACCTGGTAAAAATAAAAGGACTCGAAAAATATATGATTCCTCATAAAAAAGCAAAAGCATCCAAAAACAGGATTCAGCTTATTAATGAAGATCATGTGGTTTTTCCTGGACTGTACGTTGCCGGTACTTTGGCGGGCTGGAGGAGCCAATATGCTATAGCATGCGGCAGTGGGGCGGCTGTTGCAACAGATATTCTAACAGAGTGGAATGAAGGGGAGCATATTAAAGTGCATGATAAGTTAACCAGAGAGGAGAGAGATTAGAACAATAAAAAGTGAGAGTAACGTTAAGATGATAAATGAGCGATGTAATTTTCGGAAGATTAAAGCTCTTTTTAATTGGCGTTTAAAATCTTTGTCCGAGTTGGTATGTAGATGTTCCCTAATGATTTTTAAAGATACATTAGAAGAAGTCACTAATATCTCCTTTTGAAGAAAAAGTAATGCGCTATTGTCCAATAAGCGAAAACTCACCGCTATAATAAAGAAGAAAAGAGGCGAAAACGTTAGGCAAACTTCTAAAAAATCATCTGGAGCATTCACAGTTCCAAATTAGGTTTTTTCCTTCGACAATTGAATTACTTTCTCGATTATTCGATCACCTTCGTTTTTTATCCGTTCAAATGCGTTAGTCCCGAAAAGTTGCTGAGCCATTACAGCTCTTAAATATTGCTTTAGCAGTGGCTTAAATTCTTTCACCTGGATGTTAATTCCTGGGCTTTGATCTCTACCATATCTAAGGAACTCTCTAATTACCTGATCATTAATAATCTCCTGCTTCTCAAACTCTTCCTGGCTAATGGAGTTGTAATAATCCCGATCCTGCTCCATGAGATCAAAGATAAACCTGCCCATAAATCCTCCGTTAAGAAGCAGCATATACTGTTCTTTTTCTGCTTCCAAATCTTTTGGAACAAAAACATCGGGAATTATTCCGCCGCCGCCATACACTATTTTTCCACCCGGAGTTTTATAACGAAGAGAGTCCTCGACATGAATACTGTCGGCACTTTGTAATTCGCCATTTCTGTACCTCCGCATGTAGTCGTTGTAATAGGTTTTATTATCTTCTCCATAAGGCTTTTGAATGGAGCGTCCTGTAGGTGTATAGTATCGTGCAATGGTAAGTCTAACTGCACTTCCATCTCCCAGCTCCATTTCCCGTTGCACGAGTCCCTTTCCATAAGAGCGCCGCCCCACAATAGTACCAATGTCATTATCCTGTAAAGCACCTGCTACGACTTCACTGGCAGAAGCAGAACCTTCATTTATTAGGACATATACTTTTCCGTTTTCAAAATCCCCCTCGCGCTGTGCAAAGGTTTTCTCAACAGAACCACTCTTATTTTTTGTAAAAAGAATGAGCTTATCATCTTTTAAAAATTCATCAGCAATATTAATAGCTTCAGAAAGGTAACCACCCGGATTATTCCGAAGATCAAGGACAATTTCTTTTGCTCCCTGCTTTTTTAGTTCTTCCAGCGCATCATCAAATTCTTCGTAAGTGGTTTCAGAAAAGCGATTGACTTTTACATAGCCTAGCTTATCTGTTAACATGTATGCTGCATCCACGCTTTTTAAAGGAACTTTTCCACGATTGATTTTAAAGTTCAACAGATTTTCTTCCCCTCTCCGAAAAACTTTAAGGTTTACTTTGCTGCCTTCTTCGCCTTTTAGTTGGCCAATAATAGAGTCTGTGCTTATATTTTTTCCAAAAAGACGGGTTCCATCAGCATAGAGGATACGATCACCACCGCGAATTCCGGTCTTTTCACTTGGACCACCTTCAAGCGGCTGGATAACGACAATCGTGTCGCCAACTGTGTGAAAACTTACTCCAATTCCCACAAAGTCGCCTTTCATGCTCTCACTTACATGGTCGTATTCCTTACTGGGGATGTAAACTGAATGGGGGTCAAGATTCTCAAGAATTTTATTTACAGTAATATCTACAATGCTATCAGTATTCACATCGTCCACATACTCATAATCGATATAATCAATTAGCCGACTGAGTTTCTGCTTTTTAGGATTGCCGGAAAAAAGAGTGTCTGAGGTGGTAAAATTAAGCTTGGCACCAAGGAGAATTCCCAGGGCGCAGGCGATCCCCAAAAGTAGTGGGATATATATTTTATTACTGTTTTTCAATTATCTAAATCTGTTATCTGCTCAAGTTTAACTCCGGCTTTCCTTAAAAACTCAAGTCCGGAATTGTCCTTGTAATCAATGTTATACACTAATCGCGTAATTCCTGCCTGGTGTATAAGTTTGCTACATTCCTTACAAGGGGACATTGTTATATAAAGTGTTGCCCCAAGGCAGGACTGTGTAGAGGAAGCCACTTTTAAAATAGCATTTGCTTCTGCATGCAATACGTACCACTTGGTGTATCCTTCATCGTCTTCACAAGGATTTTCAAAACCACTGGGAGTACCATTATAACCATCAGAGATTATCATTCTGTCCTTCACAATAAGCGCGCCAACCTGTTTTCTTTCACAATGGGATAGCTTCCCCCATTCCCTTGCGATGCGTAAATATGCTTTGTCGTATTTTAATTGTTTTGTCTTCTGCATAAGTAAAAGTGCAATTTAATTGTTAGAAGCTAAGTCCTTGTAGATGAATAAGTACGAATAAAACTGAATATCTTTCAGGAATGCTAAAATATTAAATAGCTGCAAAACTGTCTCGAAGAATCGGTAAAATAATGCCAAGTATTATAGAGGATGTAACTAATATCCAGTCCCGCCTGGAAACATGAAGGACATTTTGAAGAAGGAAACCTGCTATCATTACTATAAGTACAACGCTTACTTGTGCTGTTTCGATTCCCAAAGCAAATTCCAACAGCGGCAGGAATTTACTTTCCCCAGAGGCTGTAACCATTTTAAAGTAAGAGGAAAAACCCAGGCCGTGAATAAGACCAAAAAACAGGGTAGTAAAGTGCAGCAGGTTTAAGTTATTCTTTTTTTCATTCTTTCCTGCATTTAAAATATTAAAGAGAGCTGTTGAAAGAATGGTAAGGGGGATAAGAAGTTCCACCCAATCCTGATCTACTTTAACTATCTCGTATACAGACAGAAACAAGGCCAGAGTGTGTCCTATGGTGAAAAGGGTGACGAGCCAAAGAATTTTTTTCCAGCTGATAAATCCGTACCCTACTACAAGCACAATTAGGAAAAGCATATGATCGTATGCCTGCCAGTCAAGAACATGCTCAAGGCCGAGGTTAAAATAAAGCCAAAATTGCGACATACTAGTTAATTAACAAAGATTCGAAAGTACGACATATTCATAAACATGCAAAGTTTTTTAGGCGCAGAGGCCTTTAACCGGAGGGTGCTCATTTTATAGCATTACTGAAATATTTCTGAATAAAGCTTTAGTATTTGGGATGACTACATTACTTTTGGAACTCTATTTAAATTAAGTCTAAATAAACTAAGAGGTAATTCAGATTTCGCCAGCACCTCTTAAGATTGAACTATCCTATAATGAAGAAAAAAAGGAAATACACTTTCAGGAAGTTTATGAACGACGTTCATCTATGGCTGGGCCTGGGTAGCGGAATTGTACTTTTTCTAGTTTGTTTTAGCGGAACCATGTTGGTTTTTGAAAAAGAAATTAAAGCACTATTTGCGGAAGATCTTAAAATTAAAAACAAAGAAGAAATTATTGAGATAGGAGATCTTGTTGAAAACTTGAAATCTAGAGGTGAAGTATTAGGGGTGAGTATTAGTAATAAAGAGACAGATCCTTATGAATTTAGAGTAAAGACTTCTCCTGAAGACAGGCGGGGAACCATTTTCTTTGTTGATCCACATACTGGCGATACTTTAAAAGCTCCGGAATCTTCTCTGGACGGCTTTTTTATGAGCATGTTCCGCCTGCACCGTTGGTTGTTACTGGATACCGCTATTGGTCGTCCTATTGTAGGCGTTGCCACCATTATTTTTTTCTTTCTTGCGGTTAGCGGAATTATAATATGGTTTCCAAAAAAGTGGAAATGGAGAAATTTTAAGCCCGGCTTTAAAATAAAGTTTTCAGCAAAATGGAAGAGGATCAATCATGATCTTCATAACACACTCGGCTTCTACTCCTGCATTTTTCTTGTTGTTATGATTCTTACAGGGCTTTGCTGGTCTTTTGAGTGGTATCGGGATGCCGGTAGCCAGGTGCTTGGAACAAAAGTTTTTGGTAATCGCGGCAGCCCCGGGATAGAATCACAACTTGATTTTGATCCGTCCGAGGAGTTAACTGTAGCAGAAATCTATAAAGTAGCGTCAAAAGAACTGAATTACAATGGAATTACAAGTATTTCATTGCCCTCTTCAAAAAAAGGAGTGTTTCAGATTAGAAAATATGATGAAAGTAATTGGTCGCCGGTAGTTTCAGATCAATTGGTGCTGGATAGAAATGGAGAAATGCTTCAAAAGGAAATATTTAAAGAGAAACCTCTTAATGTACAGGTAGCATCATTAATAAAACCTCTGCATACGGGCGAAATCTTCGGAATGTTCTCAAAAGTTTTATATTTCATTTCCTGTCTTATCGCCACTAGTTTGCCGGTTACGGGAACCATTATCTGGCTTAATAAGATGAAGAAAAAGAAAGTTTCTTCTAAGTAAAAAAGGAGGATGCCTAAAAATGCCAATTATCGACCTATAGTTTTACGACTATCTCCGGTTGCGCTCTTTTGCAGCTCCCGAAATACTTTATAGATCCTGGCCGGTTTTAGTCAGCCTCCTAACTCAATGTATTGTCTTCTAAAAAAAGACAATTAAAATTACAATGTCATCTCGCCAGACGCAAGAGCTTCGTCAATATCTGCTTTTACAGTAGTGAAGTTTCTAAAGAATTTACGCCCGTCCACGCGTTTGATTTCTACTTGCCGTGTTCCATCCTTTTTTGTCTTTACCGCGGTGATTTTTACGCGATCGCCTTCAACACTGCTATAATTAGCGATACCGCCACTTTTAATTATGAAATTTGGACGCGGAAAATGAATGTGCTTAAAGCCATATGCCTCAGCTTCATTTATTTTTAAAATTGTGCCGACTTCAATGTTTTCCTGATTCATTTCCTGCGACTGCATTTGAAAGCCAAAAAATAAGAATAGTGTAAAAATTAGTAGGTTCTTCATAACATAATTATTTAATAGTTAAAAAATGGACTTAATTTTCTTAAATATACATTTATGGAGATAAATATAGAGAATATTAATTCTCAAAAATTTCTTAATGATCTGGGGACTAGGAGCTAAGGCTGATGATCTTGAAGATGCCTGTTATTACTGGGTTTACAGCCGGAAGTCATGAAAATTCTGAACATTCTAAGTTAGAGTGTTTCACGAAATTACCTTAAAATCATACAATTTATAATATCATTAGATGAAGCAGCAGGAGTAGAAGTGTGTTTTTTTACGTTTGTGCTGATATATTTTTTAAAAATTGCCAGGAAACGTTCTTCAGAGTTTATGGAGAAACATATTAGTTTTGTGGCGCCGGAGGTTTTAACGGTTTAAACAAACAACATAAAAAAGCTGAAATTGGATTCTGGCTTTTAAAAGAGTTTTGGGAAAACGGAATCTAAAAGAACTAATTCCGAAGCTATTTGAGCACGGTTTCACTGCGCTAAACCTAAATCGTATAGAGAAGGTTTCGTAGTAAGCGAAAATATGAAGTGTAAAAGCGCACTGGATAAAATAAACTTCCGGTACGAAGGAACCATGAGGGAAAGCGAAATTAGAAATGATGAAAAAATTAATGTTGATTTTTGTTCGATTTTAAGAAAGGAATGGCAACAGCAAAAACACATTGTAGTAACGCATTGCTTAAATAGGAGATAGTGTAAGAGTGAAAATTCTTATCTTCATCAACGAAACAATTCTAAGCGGACAAATTTGTTTTCCTATTCCGCCAAATTGTAATTTGATCGTAAGAGTTGTAGAATATTAATCCTTAAACTGACCAAAGAATTATGAAAAAGCTAACCTTGAATGATGGAAATAAAATACCAGTAATAGGGTTTGGAACCTACAAAGCTACAGCGCAGGAAGGAATAGAATCAGTTAAAGCTGCCATTTCCAGTGGTTATTCGCTAATCGATACGGCAGCAGCTTACCAAAATGAAGAAGCTGTTGGAAAGGGAATTAAAGCCAGCGGAGCTTCAAGACAGGATCTTTTTATAACCTCCAAATTGTGGCGCGAGAATTTAGGTTATGACTCTACAAAAAAGGAACTCGAAAATTCCCTGAAAAGACTTGATCTGGAATACCTGGATTTATACTTAATCCACTGGCCTGCTAACGCAAAAAATTACGATAATTGGCAAAAAACCAATGCTGATACGTGGAGAGCGATGGAAGAACTACAAGCTGAAGGAAAAATAAAATCTATTGGTGTAAGCAACTTTTTTGAAGAACATTTAGACACGTTATTCCACACAGCGAATGTCATTCCCTCGATTAATCAAATAGAATTTCATCCCGGATATTGGCAACAGGGATTAGTAGCATACTGCAAAAGACAAAACATAGTAGTAGAGTCCTGGTCTCCTTTGGCAAGGGGAAAAGTTTTCGGAAATGAAGTATTGGAAGACATCGCCAAAAATCACAAAAAATCTGTTGCCCAGGTTTGTCTGAAATGGATAATTCAGCACGAAGTAATAGTTATTCCGAAGTCAAGTTCACCCCAAAGAATAGAAGAAAACATAAATCTGTTCGATTTTGAATTGTCTAAAACAGATATGGAACAAATAAATAACCTTCCTGAAATGGGTTTCAGTGGAGAATTGCCTAATATCTGGCCCGATAGAATTTAAGGAAAAATGTGTTTTAAGATACTCCCTAAGTTAGGACCTGGCCTCCCTCACCTGGGAAATCCTGCGGACTTTTTTGTTTATTCTGAGGAAGGCTATAATTCAACTTTAGCACATAAAAACAGGATTAATAAATTAATGGCTGAAGGAGCTTGAGATCAACTAACGATAAAGAAACCACTGTTCATCTGCCGAAAATTACTATTTTTAAGCATCAACTAAATTTTACAATATTTCTGGCACAACTTCAGCATTTCAGCAAATCCCGTTCTATATATCGAAAATTGCCATTTTTGAACATGCACCTCATTTTAAAACACTTTCCCCTAGATAACAGCTTATGAAAAAATTATTCCTCTGCCTTTTTACATGTTTCCTGGGAAGCATTTACTCCGCATCTTCTCAAAATGTCTATTTGTTATACGATAACGCTGTTCCCCAGGCAGAATATGCCGCCAAAATGCTGGAAAAAGCCCTTTTAGAGCAGGAGTATTCAGTTTTGGAGGAACAAACGGGTTATGATTATCTAATTAGCATAGCAGTAAATGCTGTTAATCTTGGCAGTGAGGCATATTCCATTATTCCGGAAGGAAAAATCATCACAATTTATGGAGGCGACCCCAGAGGGATGATCTACGGCAGCCTTTCGGTTGCTGAAAGTGTACGAAACGGCACTTCACTTCAGAATATTAAAAAGAGCAGCGAAAGTCCGCACAATGCGCTGCGGGCAATAAAGCATAACACTCCGTGGTATACCTACCGGCCAAGTTCTGCCCTGGATTTGCATTATGAGACCGTTCGCGATGTGAAATACTGGGAAGCTTTCCTGGATATGATGGCTAAAAATCGCTTTAATTCACTTTCCTTATGGAACCTTCATCCGTTTGTATATATGATCAAACCGAAGAACTTTCCGGAAGCGAGTCCGTTTAGTGATAAAGAAATGGAAGAATGGAAACATTTACACCAGGAAATCTTCCGAATGGCAGATGAACGTGCGATCGATACTTATATCATTCCGTTTAACATCTTTGTAAGTCCGGAATTTTCCGAAGCTTATAACGTGGCCCGGGAAAACGTTTACCCAAATTATTACGTTCCGGGCGACACTTCAGAAATTGTGAAGCGCTACACACGGGAAAGTATCACCCAGGTATTCCAGGAATATCCCACACTTACCGGAATTGGCCTTACACTTGGAGAAGGAATGGCAGGAATGACGCCACAGCAACGCGAAGACTGGATCTATGAAACTTATATTGAAGGGATGCGCCAGGTGGGTCGGGACCTAAAACTTGTACATCGAATTCCCTTTTCAAGTACTTCAGAATCTTTGGGAAAAACCAGTGTGGAGTTAGAGCAATTAACACGGAATGCCATAGAAAGAGAGGCTAGCCTGGATTTTATAGAAGGACCCATCTGGGCAGATTTAAAGTACAACTGGTCCCATGCACATTCCACTCCGCAGCTGGTAAAAGTACACGGTGGTGAGATGTTCGACACCTTTTATAATCCCGAACCCGAAGGATACAAGGTCACCTACACGGCCCGGAATGAAGATTTTTTTGCTTTACGCTGGGGAGTTCCCGATTTTATTCGGGAGCATATCGCCCTAAATAGTCAAAGCTATATCGGCGGATATTTTATAGGATCTGAAACCTATATTCCTGCGAAAGATTATTTTACAGCCATAGATGCGCCGGTAGATTGGAATTATGCTTTTGAACGGCAATGGCTGTTTTACAAGCTTTGGGGAAGGCTGTTGTATAATCCCAAAACTCCCGATGATATTTTCCAGGCCGAATTTAACGAGCGCTATGGCAGCCAGGGAGACAACCTCCTGGAGGCTTATTCCCTTGCTTCGGCTACACAATTGCGCCTTGCCTCCCTCTACGATTCGCGATGGGATTTCACCCTTTACGGCGAAGGTTTTATGGCTCTTATTGGTGACAACACGCAGTACATTTCCGTAGATCAATTGATAAATCATCCTACTCTGGATCCTGATTATGTATCTGTCGGCGATTATGTGGAAAGACGCGCTTCCGGGGATTCTTTTAAAGACGATGAAATCACTCCGCCTGTTCTGATTGATATGCTGGAGGCAGACACCCAGAAAGCTTTAAGTTTAGTTGAAGATATTAATACCGAAAATAATGCCTCGCTGATGTATGAAGTTGCAGATATTAAAACCTGGTCGTATTTAGGACTGCATCTTGCTGAAAAACTGAAAGGAGCTGTAGCGCTACAAACTTATAGGATTAAAGGCGGAGCAGAAGACAAGCAAAATGCCGTAAACCATCTGGAAAAAGCATTGGATTACTGGGATAAGGTAATTGAAATCACCCGCCCGATTTACAAGGACATGCCATTAACCCACTATAACGGAAGCAGTCACGACAGGAATGAAGATAATCTTTTCCACTGGGCGCTTATACGGCCTGAAGTTGCACAGGATATTGAAATTGCAAAAAATGCGACGGTTAGTGAAAGCAACTAAAGTGATACTTTGAAAAAAAATGGTCAAGTAAAGATTACAGGTCAATAATTGCCATTTTCAGGATTGATTAGATTGCAAATCACTGGTAAGTCCGCAACCACTCCTACCCAATGTTTCCGGCTTCCAGCAAAACACAATATAGATAGCACATGAAAAGCAGTAAAACCACACTTCCGGAAAATTCCCTGCTGAATAGTTCTCACAAGAAATATGACTATGTAGACAGTTTTCAAGCTGTACTTTATGATGCTCAAAACAATTTTACCTCTGTTGACGTCGGAAAAGCATTTTTCTCCGCCGGACCAAAATGGGTCGAAAATTTATTTGATGTCCGGAATAAAATCGTCTCCCTATTCGGATTTAAAACTTCGGGAGAGCTGAAAGACAGGGGAAAACAGCTTCAGAATTTCAGGTGCGAACCGGGTGAACAACTCGGGCTCTTTAAAGTGTTTGACAAAAATGAAAATGAAGTGATCTTAGGAGAAGATGATAAACATTTGAATTTCAGGATTTCGTTATTTTTAGAACAACACCAGAATTCTATTCAGAAGAAAAACCTGATAATTTCAACAACAGTAGAATTTAATAATGGGTTTGGGCGGTTATACTTTTTACCGGTGAGACCTTTTCACAAACTCATTGTCCCGGCAATATTAAAAGGAATCATTGAGGATCTGGAAAAACAGAAAGAGCAGGCAAATTCCAATACAAGTAATCCAATTGTAGTAAAATAAAATACTCAGGTTGGTAATTGCCATTTTTGAGCATTGATTAAAAAAGATTTTCACCAATCAAGATGGAGAATAATCTTTTGAAGTTTCAGATTGAGAATTGGCTTTTCAGGGTATCGACTAAAACTGAAAATTTCTCCTCCTCAAATGGCCGTTATTTTAAACAGAAGATTGAGTAGGAATTCGGTACTAAGCTGGTTGAAAATTTCAAAAAGCCATTTTAGATCCAAAACCAGGTCTATTTCCCGATTTGCAACGGTAAAACCTGCAGAAACCATTAAAATTATGATTCCAGAAGGCATATAAAAGCTTTTTGAGTAGAAAATCCAGAGTCTTGAGCTAAAACTATTACAGACTCACCCGGTGCAATACAACCTCCCAAAGCCGACTCTCAAAAATGCCAATTATCGACCTTCTGATTTGTAATATATCACAAGGCAAATTATATTACTCCCAGGTCGGCAGAATATTTTTTTTAAATTATTTAATTCAGCAGATTTTTTCTATTTTTGCCATCCGTTTTGCTCGAGTGGCGGAATTGGTAGACGCGCTGGATTCAAAATCCAAACTTAAAAGAGCGTAAAATGTTAGGCCGAAGTGGTGGAATTGGTAGACACGATGGATTCAAAATCCATTGCTGATAAGGCGTGCGGGTTCGATTCCCGCCTTCGGTACGAAAAAGAGCTGAGATGAAAATCTCGGCTTTTTTTATGCTCAGGTACAACATAGGTACAACATTTAAGTATATTTAATGAACTCATTAAAAATGATTTCATTTGGTATCATTAAGCTAAAATGAAAATCAACTTTTACGGGCTTATATTCAGAGTTTGAGATGATTGAACTTTTTTAAGTAAACATTTAATCCGATGGTCAAGATTGATAGACAGATTAACACTTTAATCCAAAAGTGTATAAACACAAAAAAAATAGAATTTCCTAAAGTGGAAACAGCTAATTGTGGCCTACTGTTGAAAAAAGAAATCGTCCTACAAATGGAATCAAATCCTGAATTTATTAAGCTCAACCCAAATTCTATTGAATTTAACGAAGCCCTACTTAAAGAAGCTGAAGTTAAACTTGAAAGAGAAATGCCTAAGAATATTGTGGGAGCTTTTGGTTTTGTAGAAGATTTTCAGGAAAAATTAAAAGAGGAAAATGGAATTGCCAAAAATGTAATCAATGGTTACGGCAGTTTGATTAAGGGATTACAAGGTTATATTTTACATAGACTGCATTCAGATGGATTTGATGTCAAAGGATATTTTTTAGACAAATTGAAGCCTAAAGGAGAAAGAGAGAAGGAACTCTTCTTATTTGAACAGCACCTTTATAGATTCCTTCCATATTCAAAATATTCAGCAAAAGATATTTGGGAGATATGTCAGCGAACACTTGCTTTTGACGACCGATATTACGTGGATGAATTTGCCCGTAAGCTACCGTTCAACAATTTTGATTTAGCAAAAAATATTTATTCTATTGCCATCAGGTCAGAACAACCCAATGATACATTTTTCATAGCTAGCCTTTTAATAGGACTTCACAATAATGGATTTGAAGGGGTATTTGAAAAGGCATTTGAGCTACAAAACAAGCATCCGCAACAGGGCTATCACGTTTTAAATTCGTTACAAAACCTTTCAGACGAGCAAAATAATTCGATATTCGAATTAGTCCATAATGATTATTTACCAGAATCTATTGGTAGTAAAACTCAAGTTATTTGCGGTTTAATCGACAATCCAAAAGTAAGTGAAGAACTGCGGAAGGGTTGTTTTAATTTAATTACCACCTATCTTCAAAAAGAAAATAAGGAACTTGTTAAAATTGCCTTTCACAGAATAATCTATAATCTTAAGTCTTTTGAGGCTGAGAAATACAAATTGCTCCACATTTATTTTGAAAATACGCAGGATATTTCCGTTATAGAAAGCTTTTTCTATAACTATGAGCATCCCGAGCATTTATTTCACCTAATGAAAATGTTTTACCTAGCTGGATGGCAAAGAGGTTCCATCAACCGATTTGAAAGTTCCATTTTCCATTTTTGGAGTAATAATATACAAGAAACAGAAAAACATATCCTTGAACTTTTTAAGCCTGAGGACAAGTTTGGTTTGCTTCCGGTAGAAATTATAATGACTGGAAGTTTTGGGGCACTTCCAATAGATTTGCTGAAATTGGACACAAAACAGGAGCAGGCAAAGGCGATTGAAGCTATTACCTTGTTTCCACATACTTTTGACAAATTACTTCCAATAGTTCTTCCATTAAGACGTTCGCCTTATCCGGAAGTTGTAAAGTTTCTTCAGATAAAACTCTCTGAACTGATATATGATGCCTACCATAGGTCTTTACTGGACGACATAGAAAACCTATTAGATGAATCTAAAGAAGATAAAGCATTTGTACGACCGTTAAGGGAAGCCTATAAAAATTATGAATCTATTGTATCAAAAAAGAAATCTATAAATGACCTAAACCCCTATGAAAATGAACGGGATTTAATGGATTTGTATTATAGTCTAGAACACGAGAATAGAGCCAAAATGATGCAAGATATTAATGAGAATCCCAATGGTATTCTTGCGGCTGTGGGGAGGAGTACAATAATAGTTAGGGGCAACAGTTGGAAGCAAGAACTTGAAGATAAAGTGATGCCATTAGGGAAAGTAGAATCCAGTTTTATACTTGACGCCAGATTGTTCAAAAATCCCGACCTGCAAGAGTATATTTTAAATACCTACGATAAGAGATGAATATTAAGCAACTAGTGGTTAAGGACTATCTGGAATCTTTAACAGAGAAAGACGAGCTAAATCGTATTTTCCCTCTTTTATTGGAAAGTATGGGATTTGAGATTTTGTCTAAACCGACCGAATATTTGGGTTTGCAAGAATATGGCAAAGACATTGTGGCTGTTGGGATTGACGAAGATAAAGTTAAAAAGCGATTCTATTTTGAACTAAAGGGTGGAGCGGACAGAAATATCACTACGAGGAACTTTTACGGTAAAGATGGAATACAGGAATCAATTACCGAAGCAACTTATACGCCATTTGTATCGGCGTACCCAAAATTCCAAGAACTACCCTTAAAAGTTGTAATTGTGCACAATGGGGTTATTGAAGGCGGCCTGCAAAAAACCTTCGAAAACTTTTTGGTCAAAATAAGTAAACCTGTAGATAACACGGTTTTTGAACGTTGGGATATTGCACGTTTAACCGCTATGTTCTCTGAAAACCTTTTCGGGGCATACCTACTTACTGATTCTTCCACCACAAAACTTTTCAATAGAGTTTTGGTTAATTTGGATACATCCGATGGGGTTTCACGAGACTTTATAAAACTTATCGATTCATTATTTGAAAAGATTGAATGGAAAGGCTATAAAACTAAAATTCCAAGAAAATGGCAATTACTTTTTGAATCCTTAAAACTAATTTCATTCATAATTTACACGGAGTCTAAAGAATATAACAACCTTGACATTGCAAAACGCTACCTTACTCATTTGGTATTACGATATTGGTACTGGGTTTTGAAGAATAACCTGGAAAATAATAAAAAGGTGCTCAAGCACTTTAATCAGGTAATGCTGTTTTTCTATGAAGTATTGCAACAGTATTTTGATAGGACTCTTTCCATAGTACAAACAAAAGATGGACTTTACGCAGAAAATGGTGGTATGTCTGAACAGGTGGGTTATACCCAAAGAACTTTCGACTACTTGGCTTATTTGTTGATTCTAATAAATATGGAGAAAGCTTGTTTCCCAGACTACGACTTACTAGATGCTAGAACTGGAGTTTACAATGTTGTTCAGCACAACTCGGTTTCTAAGCGACCTTTGCTGGATATTCACTCATTGGTCATCGTCAATACCATAGAACTTTTTATACAGACAGATGATGTTGATGCAGCGAAAGCATATCTTAAAAGTATACTTGCTACAATAAAATATAGAAAGGAAAAATCTGGAATGCTACCGGATGCCAACAATAGTATTCAAAATGTTATTAAATATACGGTTACAGGAACTAAACCAGTTTATTATTCGGATTCCACCTCGCCTTTGTTGGCAGTTTTATTAGAGTATATTGCTCTTTTTGGTTTGGAGGAAGAATATAACCAATTGAGAATTTTCGTCAAAAAACACGATATCACTTTGGGACTTTTTATTCCTCATCACAGCAAAAATTCAGTGTCTGAAAACCTCATTGAGGATAAAGAAAACGACCTCGAAGAACAGTTATTTTCGAAACCTCTGCGAGATGGATATCAAGTGGATACAAGACTTACAAAAAATTTAATAGACGAATTGCCTTTTGAAGAGTTTAAGGAAAAGATAAAGAAAAGAAAAGATGAATTTATCTATGAATATCGTACTGATAAAGCAGGATATGCTTTTCTGAAAGATTTGGCACATTTCTATTTTCATACACCTTATTTTCCTGACAAATGGAGAAATGTTACAGATGGTTTGTTAAAATCCCAAGGATAAATTTCGGTAGACATATTTGATTTATGGCGTAATTCTAATTGAAGTGAATTAATCGAGTCATTATCCATTTAGCACATTCCCCTGCATTTCGCGAAAAGCTACATTCCGGGAAAAGCGCTTCATTACAAAGGTCTTGAACCCAACTCCAAAGCTTCCGATTTCCATTCCACTTGTCCGCCCTTTCCCGAGAAAAATCGGGAAGCGGTCAAACTCCATTCCCATCTACATCTTTGAAGTCAAGTCCGCTTTAAATCCTACAGAAAGATAATTCTGTTTAATACTGGCTATTTCGGAGTGACCGTGCCACCTATTTCGGTTCAAACAGTGCCACTTTGAAAGATCATGCAATTATATAAAAAAATAATGTTACTCGTTTTTCAGAACTCCCTTTCTTAATGATTCTCCTTTAAGATCTATCCTATGTGAGGAGTTTACTATCCTGTCCAGGATTGCATCAGCAATAGTCCCTTCCCCGATAATATCATACCATGCAGATACCGGTATTTGAGAGGATAATATGGTAGATGTTTTATTGTATCGGTCATCGATTATATCCATTAAGGTCTCTCTTGCATGATTGTCGAAGGCTTGAAGTCCAAAATCATCAAGGATGAGTAGATCTGCTTTAAGCAGTTTATTTAGTTCCTTGAGATAGGTTCCATCAATTTTACGGAGTTTTAACTTCTTAAATAGACGGGCAGTGTTTGAGTAGATGGTTTTATATTCCATCATGCAGGCCTGATGGCCTAAGGCCTGTGCTAAATAACTCTTGCCTACTCCGGAGGCACCGGTCAGTATAAGGTTTTCCTTTTTAGCTATAAAATCCAGGGATCCCAGACGAACAAACATGTTCTTGTCGAGGTTACGATTGGAGGCGTAGTTTACTTCAACAAGACTTGCTTTCTGCCTGAAGTTTGCCTGCTTAAAAAGACGTTCAATCTTCCGGTTCTGGCGATCCTCCCACTCATGGTCTGTGAGTAGTGCCAGATATTCATCGGCAGTGATATCGTTTAATTCGTTGTTCTTTACATGCTGAAGGTGTAGCTGGGCCATAGCCCCCAGTCGCATTTGTTTTAGTTTTTCAATAGTCTGATTGTTATTCATATTTCTGGATTAAAATGATTTATTGATAAGCAGCGGCACCTCTGATGTTTTGATGGGATGGGATATGAGTTTTATCTTCTTCAAGATCCTGATAAAAAAGAGAGCTTTGGTCAAGGTTGTTCTTTAGGATATTCTTGATACGCATATAAGAAGTCGCATCTGCCTGTAAAGCTCTTTTACAAGCATTATCAAGTCTTTTAGAACCGTAAGACTTATGGAGCTGGATAAGGCCCATCACCCGCTTATAGCCTGTTTCAGGATACTCACTGTCAGCAAGTATCTTTTCCACACAATTCACTACGTGAGCTCCGTGAGGAGCGGCTTTGTTTTTAAAATATTCAGGACTCCAGGAGGTATAACCTTTATGGGTGCTACTTAAATGATCTGTATTTGTATTGTAGCTTCCTTTACTTGGATTTCGATGATGCAGGGCTATTCGAACGTGATTGTAATAAACCTCGACCACAGTTTTGGTATAATGGATCAGGGTCTTTTTACCGATGTAGCGGTAGGGAACACTGTAGTAGCTTTTATCTGGAGAGAAGTATACATAGCCCATCTTTTGCACCTTTGCCCGTTTATAGTCTTTGATTTCATAGGCAGATGTTGGCAGGGGTTTTAAGTACTCACGTTCTACTGATTGAAACAGTTCTCTACGACTGGCTTCCTTTCGCTGGAACAGTAGATCGTTATAGCCAACAAGTAAGCGCTTTATCTCCCGGTTTAGATCCTGTAAAGAGAAGAAGGTCATCTCCCGCAGGGGATAGTAAATACGCAGATAAACAAGATGCACTGCATTCTCAACCAAAGCTTTGTCTTGTGGGGCATAGCTGCGGGTGGGATTGATCACACAGTTATAATGGCGGGCAAAATCTTTAAAGCTCCGGTTGATCTCCGGCTCATATTTACTGGCTCTGGTCACTGCCGATTTTAAGTTGTCTGAGACAATAGCTTTTGGGACACCTCCATAAAACTGTAATGCATTACCGCAAGAGGTGATAAGATCCTCTCGTTTTTGGCTTAAGCTAGCCTCTACGTAAGTATACTGGCTGCTGGGAAGAATTGCTATAAATACCTCTACCGGGATCACTTCTCCGGTTTCTTTATTAACGACATGTAATTTTTTACCCGCATAGTCGATGTACATTTCATTACCGGCTTCATGTTCGAGTTTCATGGAACCTTTGACCTTGGCATATTTCCGCCGATAATGCTCCATAAACTGCGTATAGCTATACGGCTGGGAAGCCTGCTGCGCATATTCCTGATAATGGTACAGAAAAGTAAAACCAGGATGATTCCGGGCCTTATTGACCCCCTCAAAATATAGCATCAGTTCATCATGTCGCTCATTATCAATAGTGGTATGTGAAGGAAAAAGCGCACTCAGGCGTGCATTGTCAAAGGAAAGTAGTTCTTTAAATGAATAGTCACTGGCCGTTAAAAACTTCATATAGCTGTTGACCGTGTTGCGGGAGATGCCTAGAGTGGTAGCTATCTTACGATTGCTAAAACCATCTAGGTTTAGGGAAATAATTTGTTTTAAGTCCATCGGATCAAGGGTGTTGGCCATATCTTATTACATTTTTTGCAACAAGATATTACTTGATCTTCCAAAGTGGCACAAAACGAACCGATACGACTGGCACAAACGAACCGTTATGATTCATAGAATACCGGCAGTGGCACAAATCAAACCGATATTACTGGCACAATTTGAACCGTTATGGTTTTCTTTGCTGCCAAAAGTGGCACAAATTAAACCGAAATGCCTGGCACTAACCGACCGAAACCACTGGCACAATTCGAACCGAAATAGCCAAATAGCTCAACTGAAACATTCCTTTTCCAAAAATGTATTAAAAACCAAAATGTGGGTCATACCTATTCAAAAGAATTCAATTAATACACTGTTTTTTCCAATATTTTATGGTCTTGATTTAACCAACAAGCCCGCAACTAGAAGTTGCGGGCTATAATACTTTCGTATTTTTGCGGATAGAGGGAGATTCGAACTCCCGGTACAGTTCCCCGTACCCCTGATCTTCAATCAGGTGCCTTAGACCTCTCGACCATCTATATTTTAAAAAGATTATCCCTTTTTAGAAATTACAGGTTTTAAGAAACTTTTCAAAAAACCGTTTGTTGTTAAATTGTGTATGCCCAATAAGTTAGCTATTTCTTTATTACTAGATGCCGTGAAACCTGAATTATTGATTCCGTCAACAAATCTTCTAAGATTATCTTTTAATAAATTTAATGATTCTTCATCAATCACTCGTGTATTTTCACTAGTATTTACATTCCACCCTTTTATATTTGGAGGTTGAATGGTAACCAAATTAAAATTTGCAGCAGAACCATAGAGTTTTTTGAACCATTCACCTGATCCTAATAATTGATTGATATTATCTCTAGTGATTTCACCGTGTATGGCTCTAGACTTGGCTTCTAAA
Source organism: Autumnicola lenta (assembly GCF_031846515.1). Lineage (NCBI taxonomy): Bacteria > Pseudomonadati > Bacteroidota > Flavobacteriia > Flavobacteriales > Flavobacteriaceae > Autumnicola > Autumnicola lenta. The sequence continues at coordinate 49,504 of NZ_JAVRHO010000013.1, read as the reverse complement.
ACTAGATAATGATTTCCAGTCATCACCCATAGTACATCAGGGCCGTTTCCAAATTCCGCTTCAGGTTCCTGAGTGTAAAAACCTATAAGCCTGCCAATTTCAGCAAAGGCATTCTCAAATTTAGTATGAGGAATATCTTGACTGAATTGAAGATTTTCCAATAAGGTTTCAAAGTACATTTTAAAGTCTTGGGAAGTCTCAAATTGCTTGATAAAATTTAAAACTTGAAATGCCTGCTCTTCACTAGCCATAATTTTCGTATAACTATGTCCATTTTTTGATTGCAGCATATGGGAAGTTGTTTGTGCTGCTTTAATTTGAAGGTCATTTGATTTTGGTGCATTATCTAAATATAGATAATTAGCAGCTTTTTCAAAATACCAGCCTTTCTGCTTGTCAGTTAACGCGACCGTATCTACTATTTTATCTAGAATTACCTTTGATGCACTTTCATAATCTCTTCTTCTGTAATTTTCGATTGCTTGTGATTCCAAATCTGCAATTTCTAAATTCTTAATGATTCGATCGTCAGTTTTGTCAGCGTCAATTTTCGACAATATTTCTGAATGATATTCCCTCCAGCTCATATCTTGAACGAGACATAGGTTGGCAGTATCCTTAATCGTATTCAAAGATTTATCAGTAGATTCGTCATCAAGAAGCGATAAACCAAGTTTCAATTGCTTGCGTGTAACTGGTGTGAAATATTGTAAGTTGGATTTGTTGCCTACAAATTGGAGCAAGTCTTTACCCATTAAATAAACTGCACAGTAATCACTACCAGATCTTACAGCTCGACCAAGTCCTTGTTCTATTATCTGTGCTTTCAAAGAAGCCTTAACGGATTCTAAGCGCAATTCGGCATAAAGTTGTTCATAAGAGCTGAATGAGGGGTAGCCGTCTAATATTAAAACTCGGCACATATCACCATTCAGGTCAACACCATCATAACGATTAACTAAAACATAGAACTGCCCTTTCTCAGTTCTTAATTTAGCGATTTCTTCATTTATGTTATCATTTTCGATTATTTCCGCTCCAAAATCTTCCCATTTGGCCGCCCTATTTGAAGATGGTGTCAATACCATTACATTTATTCCAGATTCGGAATATTCCTTGGCCAACGACATAATCTGCTCATCTGTTATTCTTGAATCAAATCTTTGAGGAGCAAGGATCAATCTTTGCCCAACGTCCTTACGATCTTTAGGAATCAAGGCGTTCTTAATACTGTTTATGTTAATACCTAAATCTTTAATTAAATCAATTTGATCTTCAAATGTAGCAGATAAAATATATCTATGTTTGGCTTCATTAAAAGCTCTGACATTATGAAATGGCACATAGGATGGTGCTATCTCAATTCCTCTGGGTCCGACATAACAATCGTAAGATTTCAAGTCGTCAGCTATTAAACCCCATTTGAACATAAGCTCTCTATCTTCACTAAAACTGCCTATGAGTTTTATTAACTCATCAATACGCGTTAGCCAAGCCCAATAAGGGACTTTAAGTATCTTGGCATATGGATCACCCTGAATAAGTCTGTGATAAGTTCCTGGGGCTTGGTATTTCAGCTCTTCTTGGAATAACTTCAGTAACCTATCTGCCAAGTCGTGATTGAAGGGTATATTTAATGTAGTTGCTTCTCTAGCTTTGTCAAGACAGACGTGGGCATCATCAAGGACGATTGAACCAACATCAATATTATCCCTTTCAAAAATAGAACGGGAATTGAACAATTTTTGGAACGTGCATAATAGGATGGCTTTTGAATTTGAAAAGTCATCAGGGAAAACACTTCTTTGCCCGTGATATTCAATTTCACAAACAGGTATTCCATATAAATCCGCTTGCAACTTTGCCTGTTCTAATAGTTGTTTGTCTGGACATAGATACAAACTGGGACCGACTCCTTCAATCATTTTTGAGTATAACATCAATAGGCTTACAAGAGTTTTTCCTGAACCTGTATTCATTTTGCACAAAACATCTCGTTGATCCCTTATGCTATGCCAAGAACTTAACACTTCTTCTTGTATGCCTCTTAAATACGCGTATCCCTCCTTATGGAACAAATTTTGAAATAATTCTATGGGTTCAAAATTTAATTGCTTTGGAGATGTATCTTCTAGTTTTTTCTTAAATATATTCATCTATAGTTTTATTTTTTATTATGTTTTGATTAACAAATATCTTAAAAATCTATTGACTGATAGACACACCAATCTTCAATTAGTTAATGAGTTGGAATGAATGCTATGTTTTTCACGTTATTCAGCCCATTCCCCTCCATTCCGCAGAAAAAGCTTCATTACGGGAAATACGCTTCATTCAAAAAATCTTGGACACAACTTCAAAGCTTCCGATTTCCATTTCGCTACCCCTGCCAAAAAAGGCAGGAACGCTACATTCCCAATCTCCATCTTTAAAATTAAGTCCGCTTTAAATCCTACTTCAAGAGGATAATCCATTTTCATAACCCGGTCAGCACATTCCCCTCCATTCCGCAGAAAAAGCTCCATTGCGGGGAAAGAGCTTCACTATAAAAGTCTTGGACACCATCCCCAATTTCTCCTTTCCATTTCGTTAGCCCTTCCCGCTATGCTAGGAAGTGCACTTCATTCCAATTCGAAATCGGGAATGGAGTCCGCTTCATCGGATTCCATCCTTGCTTTTGGCCCCGTTCCCTATGTTTTAGTACTTCACATAAAGCCTTTAGACCCACTTCCGCGCCGTCACTGTCCCTTCCCTTTTTTTGTAAGCAAAATACCAACATTTTGAAGTTGAACAGACTGCATAACCGGTCGTGCCTCCCTTTTATAAGTCTTTATCAATTCCAAATATTGAAAATGTATAAGCAACAAAAAAAGGTACTGCGACGGCACTACGGGAAGTAAATCTAAAATGAACATTGTGAAATCGTACAAAAACATCAGAAAGGAAGCGGGGCCAAAAAAACAAAAAAAGGAAAACGCTCAGGATACAATAAGTAAATCGCTTCAAAAAAATATAAATGAAAACTGCCTGAAAGGTTCAGGTAGTCTATTAATTAATCTTTAATTCTTTTATTATGAGTACTATTAAAAATCACGTACAGCTAATTGGGAACGTTGGTCAGGAACCAACCATTACCAACCTTGAAAACGGTAAAAAAGTAGCCCGTTTTTCACTTGCCACCAATGAGTATTACAAAAACGACAAGGGCGAGAAAGTGCAAAACACCGAATGGCATACTATAGTAGCCTGGGGCAAGACCGCTGAAATCATCGAGAAGTATGCCGGAAAAGGCAAGGAAATCGGTGTAACGGGAAAATTAAAGTCCCGAAGCTATGAGGACAACGAGGGCGTAAAACGCTATGTTACCGAAGTTGAAGCCAACGAAATCCTTTTGTTGGGCGTAAAGAACGGCAATAATTCAGCCGGGTAAATTTAAAACAAAGAGGGCGTTCCTCTCGAAAGTTGCGCCCTCTTTCATTATTCACCTTTTAAATCAGATCATAATGGAAACCAAAGTTAATGAAATCGCGATAAGTTATAGTGGAAGTTTAAAAGCAAATTTGCTTCCCAAGATAACCTGTTCCCAGAGTGCTGCAGATTTAGCCTACAGCCAATGGAACAAAGATACTATTGAACTGCACGAGACTTTTAAAATAATGCTGCTCAACAATGCCAATAAGGTAAAAGGAATATATGAAACCTCTAACGGAGGAATAACAGGAACTTTAGTGGATGTCCGCATCTTATTTGCCGTACTGTTAAAGAGCTTGACAACGGCAGTCATTTTGGTCCACAATCACCCGAGCGGAACCTTGACACCGAGTGAACCCGATAAACGCCTGACCCAAAAAATTAAAAAGGCAGGGGAATTATTTGATATTAAGGTATTGGACCATTTGATCCTGATACCTGATGGAAATTATTTCAGTTTTGCAGATGAAGGAATCCTTTAAATGGAAAGCTTATGATTTATCTTAATTTTTCAGACCTGACCGAAGAAGCCCAAAACCGACTTTTGGAGAATTCCAAAAAGGATGTGGAACGAAAATTTGGGAATGATATCCGCAAGTACGTAAGAGAAAATTATACCTGCTTTAAGACGATGGTAGAGGAAGAAGCATTGCGAAATTTATATTCCTATACTTTCATATTCAACATTTAATTCCTAAACTTTATAGTCAAGCACCTCTAAATTTTTGGAGGTGTTTTTCTTTTCAATTATTTTCAATTCAATAAAAATCATTATCTTTATTTCGCTGAAATTCAGCATTTAATTTTACGTAGGGTTATCCATTTTTTGACTTTCGCCGATAACCGTACCCATCAAAAAAATACATAACAGGAAATTATTTCCCTGGAACTAGCAATTGGCTTTTGACCAAATTGTACGGAATTTTTGTCCCGCTGGGCGGGACGAAAAGGAGTAGCAAGAGGGTAACACGCGATGCGATGTTTAGTACTCCTTTTTGTTTTCAAATAACTGGTAATCAGCAACTTGAAAAAATATAAAATTCCCGACCTTCTACAATTTGCGACAAATGTCCTGTGAACGCCCATTTTTAGGGAAGGATTTGCGACAAATCGGCGAATTATGGACTCATTTATCGGCATCAGGTTCAAAAAGGAAACGGCAAAACGTTTTCAGGAATTTTCAAGGACACACTTCAAATCGCACACCGAAGCAATGGCAACAATGCTCGATTTTTTCTTCTACAACGAGATTTCCCCAAAGGAAAAACTAGGACCTACGGGAAGGACAATCGAAGCTTCAATCAAGAAGCGAATCAATGCGGTGATTGCCATTATGAGGGATATGGAAAAGAGCCAGACCAAACCCACCGTAGCAATGTTGGAATCTCTATTTCAAACTGAAGAACCTAAAAAGAAGCCTTTGATTTTAGAAAAGAAAATCATTGAAGAAAAGAATGAAGTAAGCTTTCGAGAAAAGCTAAATGGGAGCAATGAACTCTAATTTTTGAGCTATGTACATTACCATCACACCTCAAAAATCAGGGAATAATTACTCGCAAAGTTCAGCGGATTTTGTGGGCTATCTGGAGAAAGAAAACCAGGGTTTGGAACAGGGAGCTATGGAACATTTTTTCAATCAATATGATGAGGAAATATCAGCGGATGAAGTTGTAAAGGAAATTGATGGGAATGGTGCCAAACTCAAAAAGACCGAACCGAAATTCTATTCGATCACGGTGAGCCCTTCTAAATATGAATTGAACCGGTTACAGAACAACAGTGAGGATCTAAAAAGGTACACCCGTGAACTGATGAAGGACTATGTGGCATCCTTCAATCGTGAAATCAACGGAAGACCGATTAGCATCGATGATATAAAATATTATGCGAAAATAGAACATCAACGAACATTTAAGGGAACGGATTGGCAGATTAGGGAAAACCAACCCTTTGCTACCAAAATATTGCAGCTCAAAACTGAAATCAGAAACATTAAAGAGGGGCGAGCTGAAGGCAATATCAAACTATTGCAGAATAAAATTGACCGATTGGAAAAGGAGGCTCCGCACCAACAGGACGGGAAGCGAATTGTCCAGGGGATGCCAAAGGCAGGAAATCAAAGCCATATCCATATCATCGTAAGCAGAAAGGATGCATCCAATACTTTCAGTCTTTCTCCTGGGAGCAAGCATAAGGCCTCGGAAGTCCAGATGCATGGTAAGAATGTAAAACGGGGCTTTGACCGTGATCAATTTTTTGACCGGGCAGAAAAGACCTTTGACAGGACTTTTGTCTATCAAAGAAACTTTGCCGAGACCTACAAGGCTCGAAAGGATTTTATCAAAAACCCTCAAATATATTTTGCATCACTGATGAAATTGCCCACCAATGAAAGGGCGATTGCTTTTAAAATTATGAAGGAAAGTGGTGTTCCAATGCTACCAAGTATTCCGGTTACCCAGGCACAACTGGCAATGAAAATATTCAACCGCCTGCGCCGTGGTGTGGAAGTGGCTATTAAATCAAGTTCAATAGGTATCTAAAGGAAAAACAATAATGCAACTAGCCAATCCACTACATATACTCTTAATTATCGTTTTGACAGCTTCAGTATTTTATGGACTGTATCGGATTTCCAAATATGCCTTTTTCATAAATACTGTGCTGCTTTTGGGACTGATAGCCTATTTGTATTATCCGCATAATACGATAAAAGCACTACTTTATTTAGGTTGTCCTTTATTGTTGGTCAATACGGTATTTTACGTTTTTCTGCATAAACCGGATTTAAAGCAAAATACCTCTGACAAATATCGGGTAACTTTTAAAACGGACAGGAAAAATTTTAAAATTGAAAACATCAAACGTGGAGCTTCGATTATTGGATCTGCCGGAAGTGGAAAAACCGAAAGCGTGGTTTACGGATTTTTAAAACATTTCCAGAAACATGATTTCTGTGGGGTTATTCACGACTATAAGGATTTTGAGCTAACCGAAATGGCGTACCCACTTTTTAAAAATCCAGATATTCCTTTTCGTATTATCTCTTTTGACAAAATTATCCATAGGGTAAACCCTATAGCACCCAGATATCTCGAAAACGAAGAAAGTGTGAATGAGATTTCGAGGGTACTTATTGAAAATCTTCTGGAACAGCGGGAATCGGGAATTACAGGATCCTCTAAATTTTTTTAACGATGCTGCGGAAGGATTGATTGGTGGATTGATCTGGAAACTGAAAACATCTTATCCGCATTTCTGTACCTTACCACATCTAATAGCCATTTATCAGTTTCTGGATACCGATAGTCTCATAAAGTTTTTAGAGACCAATACCACCTCCAGAGCGATGGCAGATGCGTTTATTAGCGGCAAAGATTCCGAAAGGCAGACAGCAGGGGTAAAGAGTACCCTGGCCAATGCTCTGAAACGTATCAGTACACAAAACATATTTATGGCCCTTTCCGCAGATGAAGTGCCATTAAATATTAATAACCCGGAAAATCCTGCTGTGATTTCAGTAGTGAACAATCCTAAATTTGAAACCTCCTATTCCCCTGTAATTGCCACCATAATCCACACGATTACAAAGCAAATGAGTGTACGCAATTCAAATTCTTCCTTTCTTTTAATGGAAGAAGCACCAACCATTCGGTTATTGAATATGCACCGCATTCCGGCTACCTTAAGAAGTTATGATATAGCAACTGTTTATGTAATGCAGGACAAGATCCAGAACGATATGATGTATGGAGATAAAGCGAGTAAAGCTATTTTAAGCAACCTTTCCTATCAATTCTTCGGAAAGGTCAATGATCCTGATACTGCAAAATACTATGAACGCTTCTTTGAAATCATAAAAAAAGAAACAACCAGCATCAACCGAGGTTACAGTCTTGACTTTGATACACGCATTACTACCGGGGAACGGGAAATTCCTAAAATACGGGCTGATGCTTTTTTCCGTTTAAAGCAGGGGGAGTTTATTACCTATGCGGATGGGGAAGATAAAAAAGTGCAGTTTAAATTGCAGAGAATTCAGAGGCAGCTTCCGGATGAATTAAGGCAGTTTTCCAAGGCTGATTTAGCAGCTAATTTTGAAAGAGTTTATCAGGAAGTGAGATCAATTTTTAATTAAATTATAGTTTAACAAATCAGAATATTATATTTGTACAAATGGCAAGAGCAGATTTATTATTAAAATTAGTTAAGGCCGGAACTAACGGAGACAATACCCTTTTTAGAAAGGTTGTTGAATCTATAATTGCCGAAGAAAAGAGTAAACAACATCATATTGTAGCTCAACAATTATTAGATGCACTTTCCAAAGCCTCTAAGCCTCAATCCAACCAACCTATACATAATCGTTTACTGGAAGATGGATTAGACAGTTTTTTATATCGCATTTACCCTCAAAAGACTTTGGATGATGTGATTTTAAATTATGAAAATCAAGCCGTCATTCAAGACCTTATCCAGGAACATCATCGTAGTGACTTATTGAGATCCTATAATTTAGAACCTAGAAATCGTATTCTATTGGCAGGTCCTCCTGGAAATGGAAAAACTTCTCTCGCAGAAGTCATAGCTCAATCTTTAATGATTCCATATTACGTTGTAAGGTATGATGGAATAATTGGTAGTTATCTAGGAGAAACCGCTACTCGGCTTAAAACAACTTTTGATTTTATTAGAACCCAAGAATGTGTTTTATTTTTTGATGAATTTGACACTATAGGAAAAGAACGCGGAGACATTCACGAAACGGGTGAGATTAAAAGAGTTGTAAGTTCTTTACTTCTTCAGATTGATCGTTTGCCGAGTTATGTAGTAGTTGTCGCAGCAACTAATCACGCCGAACTTCTAGATAGGGCTGTATGGAGAAGATTTCAAGTAAGATTGGAATTAAAAGCTCCGGATAAGTCAATGATAAAGATTTGGCTCAAAAACTTTGAACAGCGAGTTAAATACGATTTGCAATATCCTATTGATAAAATAGCAAATAAGCTTGAAGGTCTTAATTTTGCGGAGATTGAAGAATTCATCCTCGATGTTGAACGTAAATATATATTGTCGCTCCCTGACGTAAACGTAAAAAGGTTAGTGGATGAATGCCTTGTTCAAATGGAGCATAAATATTCCTTAGGGAATGGTTAAAAAACCACTTCTTTTGTTCCCATTCCCTATAAGTGCGGAAAAATCTAAAAAACAAGGTTTTCCGGGTAAAATGTTTATCCCAACCAAAACTCAACAAATTCAGAGAAATGAATTAAAGATAACGGAATTAGATCGTGTACTTTCTAATAGGTCAGCTTCACTACAAAAGGAAGCAGGGAATATTATCCCTGAAATGATCTTGGTGTTAGAAACTGCCGGAGAAATAAAAGATTTTTTTAAAGCTGTGAAAAAGACTCCAGGAATGGAGTTTTTAGCTGAATATGAGACTGAGTTCGAGGCAGAAGATGATTTCTATAACATAGATAAAAACGGTAATAGATCTGAAGAAAATGTGGATGCCAGATTTTACCTCACTATGACCAACCAAAGGGCACTTAAAGAACTTCAGAAATATTGGCGAGAATATAAGAAAGATAAAGAAAAACAAAATTTTAAGCGAGGGACTGCAAAATTCAGATCGCTTTTTGAACAATTAAAGGATATTAGGCCCTATAATGTTAGTGATAGGGTACGTGATACAGGTATTGAAAAATATATTCAGGAAAGAAAATTATACGATTTTGATTTCGTAAGATTTGAAATAGAATTGGCCTTTAAAGGTAGTGACCAAGCCAATCGAAAAGCCTATGAAGAAGTAACCCGTTTACTGAATTTACATAACGGAGAAGAAGTGAAAGGTTCAAGGACTATAATCTCCGAGATATCATATCACGCTTTTATTGCAAGAGCTCCGATTCAAGTATTTGATGATCTTACGGAGAATACGAATATTTCCTTTTTAAAATCGCAACAAATTTTGTTTTTTCGTCCTGTAGGACAGATGGTTTTTGAAACTCCTGAAGATATTGAGCAATTAAAAAAGTTGCCCAATGTTGAAGAAAATGATGAACTACCCACAGATGGCCATCCAGTCATTGCACTTTTTGATGGTCTTCCCTTAGCAAATCATTCTCTATTAGAAAATAGATTACAAATTGATGATCCTGATGGTTTCTCCAGTAATTATACGGGTAATCAAAGATTTCACGGTACCGCAATGGCTTCTCTTATTATTCACGGTGATTTAGATAATGAGAAAAAATCGATATTAAAAAGACCCTTATATGTCCGCCCTATAATGAAATTGGACACACAACTTTATCAAGGAGAATGTCTTCCAGATGACGTTTTACCAATAGATTTAGTGCATAGGGCTGTTCTAAGAATGAAAGTGGGAGATGCGGACAATCCTCCAGTAGCCCCTGAGGTAAAGATCATTAATTTTTCTATTGGAGACGCTTTTAGACCTTTCTTAAACAATATGAGCTCTTGGGCAAAATTACTGGATTGGCTTTCTTATCAATACGATATCTTATTTGTAATTAGTGCAGGAAATTTTAGTGACGATATCGCTTTGGAAATCCCAGATGATGAATTTGATAATCTCTCTGATGATGAAGTACAAAAATTAGCTTTAGAGGAAATAGTTAGGACAAATTTTAATAGAAAGATTTTGGCACCAGCTGAATCAATAAATTCTATTACAGTTGGTGCGGCACATTTTGATTTCTCAAAGCCTAATAATTTATACCAAAGGAAAAATCTGATTAAGTCATCCTCCTTATTATCTCCAATAAGCCGGATTGGTTTTGGTTTCCGAAGGAGCATAAAGCCAGAGATTATAACGTCAGGTGGGCGGAAGTTATTTCGGAAATCTCCAATTCAAAATTTACCAGGGAAAACGGTTCTTAAATTAGAATCTATCCCATTTAATGTAAATCCTCCCGGAAACAGATCTGCATTTCCAGGTAGTCCAGGACAAATAAATAAGTCTGGGTATTTATGTGGTACTTCAAATGCAGCAGCTTTGACATCTCGTCTTGCTGCCCAACTTTATGATGTTTTAATTTCTATAAATAATTCTGGAGATAAATCTATACCATCAGATTTTCTTACTGTAATTATTAAAAGTTTATTGGTACATAGTGCTAGTTGGAGTAAAAGTTCAGATTTTTTATTGCAACTAATTAAGGATTTACCAGGCTCAGCTGCAAATACTTCAAAAAAAAACGTATTGCCTTATCTAGGGTATGGGGGTATAGATCCAGAACGCATTTTATATTGCACTGAGAAACGAGTAACCATTATCGGATTCGGAAAGCTTTACGATGGTCAAGCCCATTTATATAGATTTCCATTGCCGCCATCACTTACTAAGGGGAGGATTGATAAAAAACTGACAATAACTTTAGCCTACAATAGTCCTCTAAATTTTAAAACAAGACAATATCGTAAAGCACAATTATTTTTTGATAATCTTAAACATAATAATCATCTCGAATTAGATAGATCATATTATGATTTCCGAACCACACAATTAGGAACTGTGCAACACGATATTCTTATTGGGGACAAGGCTGACGTCTTTGTTGATGGAGATTTTTTAGAAATAAAAGTGAATTGCAGAGAAGACGCATCTGAGCTTGGAAAACTGTCAATTAAATATGGATTGTCTGTTACTTTAGAAGTCAAGGAAAATAATGACATAAAAATTTATGAAGAAATTAGGCAACGAGTTCAAACACGAATTAGGCCTACTCTATAAATTCAAAAATTATTTTTCAAAAAGGTCCTTTCTCCCTCGCTCCTTGCTGCGTAACCTTCCAGTTTCCATCAATTTTTAAAAGCTTAAATAGCTCAGGGTTTTCTTCATAAGATGTGGTGAATCTAACCCAAGCTATTTCATTATCGGTGGTTTCTTCCAGCACTTCAAAATTGGAATTCCCCGATTTGCCTGCCGCCATCAAATCTTGTACCGATTTAAGACCTTCGTAGCCTTCTGGGGTAGTATATTTTTTCAAGGTCTCATTATCCTTATTGTAGAAACTTTCAACTACAATTTTTGAAGTTTCGCTTGGTGAAAGGTCTTGTTTTCCGGTACAGGCAAGGAATAAGAAGGCTATTGAGTATATGACGACGTTTTTCATTGCATTGCTAATTAGGGTTGTTGATAAATCTATGCGATACTTTTAATTTTAAGCCTCTTTCCCCGTTCTTTTCATTTAGCTCTAAAACCGCTCTGCGGTCATTGCTTATTGAAAACTTTGGTAGAACGTAAATCAATCTTACGGTTTCGTTTTCGGCTACTGTGGAAGGCAACTTATATTTGAAAATCGGCTCTTGATAAAGACGTTGCAATGATTTCTTTTTTCCTTTTTGTTTCGTTTCAACCGCAAGTTTCAAAAAATTTAGATCGTAATCCAAAGTAGATTTATTTTCAATCTGGATCACGAAGTAAAGTTCTTCTTTATCGAAAACAATGTTCTCAATACTTAAAACGATGCCCTCATTACGCTTTTTTATCCGGTTAATCCGTTGCTTTCGATCAAGTAGATAGGAACAGAATTTTTTGTAATAATAGATCTTGTTTCCTAACTCTATCTTGGACTCATCACTTTTAGCTGAATCAGGAGCAATAGGCTTTTCGTTGCCGATGCTACTGGATTTTGGGATGAAATAATTCAGCGTGGAAAGCTGTTTTTTATACTTAACAATATACGAAAAAACTGCACCATTTTTATTGACCACCAGAAGATTACTTTCTTTTCCCGGCTTTGCCTGAAGCAGTCCAAAGTATTGTTCTTTCTCCCGATTATAAGTAAATACAAAATTTTCTGATCCCGTAATTCCTTGACGGATGGGTTCTGGAAAAAACAATGCTACATTCTTTTGGTCATTAGCATAAATGGTATCAAGAGTAATAGGTTGTTGCGCAGAAGCTTTGCTAAAAGCCAAAACAAAGGCTATAATTAAGATATAAGCTTTCATAATTTAGGTTTTAAAATTAGTCTATAATTGTTGAGCACGGTAACCTTTAAGTTCCGGTTGTTGCGCTTGAGTAATTTGGTTATACCACTCACTTGCGGTACGCTAGGGATGTTGATATCCCCTAAAATATCATCTAAGACTTCATTAGTGGCCTCTGCGCGAAAACTATTTTCCACGTATATTCCCTCACTTCCATCCTGAAGATCGAAGGCTTTAAGTTTTGTGGGATGGTGATGGATATTTTCGATTTCAATTAATACCCGATGGGGTTGAAAACTGATAAAGCCAAAAACGTACGTGTTCTTTGGAATGCTTTTGTTATTAATGGTTGCGGCTTTGGTCAAGCGCATTCGCAAACGAGAATTGACCTTCACCACTTGATCACCATCCACGGCCGCATAGATGACGGCATCCGTTGTTCCGGAAATGGAAATATCACTTTCCTTTGGATCAGAGGCAAAGAACAACTGATGTTCCAGTCCCAATTCCTTAGCAGCAATTTTTTGTTCAGCTTTTATTTCTGCGGAGTCAACTAGGTTTGCGACTTTGGCAACAGTTTTCTTAACGCCAATATTCTGATAATTTTTTTCGGAATACTTAATTTTCCCTGCGGAGTAAATACTATCTACAATGCGCTCCTTTTCTTTTTCAGGTAAATCCACATCATAAAAACCCAAGGAATCAATCAGCTTTTCATTGTAGATGCTTGGTGCGTTGGTTTCCTTCACTTCCTTCAAATCGTTGATTGCATCCAGTTTGGAATTGTATTCTTTTTGACTTTCTTCCAGTGCGGGAACAGATGTCTCTTTAAGGTTCTCGTTTTCGCTTTCGTCATCACCCATTACCATCACGGAATAGGAAATAAGAAATAGGAATATCACGGCCAAAACTGCCGCAAAGACTATTTTATTCTTTTCAATTTTCATGGGATATTTTCTTTAAGGTATTTTCAAAATAATTCGTAATCAATAACCCGTGTGGATTGTTAGGAAAGTTGCGGTCAACCGAAATTAGGTTTCCAGTAGATACCATTTCATAGGTGTCGACAATTGACCCACGGTTGATTTCAAAAACAGCAACCGTTCTAAAACTGTAAGCCCCGTGTTTTTCTTCGATTTGGGAATCGATGCTAAGCACCTTTTGAACTAGTGAATATTGCAACAAGCGATTATAAACACCATCCGCCTTTTTTTGTCGATAGAGGTTGTCCACAGAGCTATTGCCGAGCCATAGTGCCTTTTCCAAGTTCTTTTCATAATTGCTTGCATCGATGTTGTAGAAATAATTGTGAAAAAGCTGTAAATGAGCCAAGGCTTCAACTTTATAGTTTTCCTTTTGAGTAACAAGTTTTAATGGAATGATACTTCCATCGGTATTGATGGCAAAAGCATTGTTCAAGGCCTTTTTATTAATGTTATATGCCATCCAAACGGCAAAGAAGCTGGATAATGAGGAACAGATGATGACGGCCAAGACGATAAACCTATTTATTCTAAGGACGGCGTAAATATTTTTATAAGGTGTTTTCATTGTATTAGTTTTAGGCAGTAAATAATTTCAGGGTAAATGAAGTAGCGCGGCGATACAATTTGAACTTTAGGAAAACGATAAACCCTACCGAACCAAGCTGTACAACTGGGGCAAAAAAGCCGCTGCCTACATCCGTCCCGAACAAGTTCGTCCAAAAGTTGGTGTTTATCTCAGTATAAATGGCATTGACAAAGACATTGACCAAGAAGAAGGCCGGTACCAGCATATAGACCGCTGTATACAATTTGAAAAAATTATAAGCCAGGGAACGGAATTTTTCAAAAACGGCCAGACTGATGACCAATGGGAAAAACGCTTGCATAATCCCCAGTAGGAAAAAGCGTTCTGCCAAAAATAAGGGATAAATGAACAGATCTAGAATCCATAGGATAGTACTTCCTATAAAAGCGAATATTTTGAAACCAAAAAGGGGTGTTACCAAAGCTTCATAGAGCAATGCCATTGCAGCCTGAGCTGCTTTTATAATGTTTACTTCATCTTCAATAGGAATATCCTGCATCTGTAAAGGAAGTAAAGCTGGGGCCGTGCCGCGATATTGGCCTTCAATGGCCACTAAAATACCATCAAAAAAGCCGAGAATTTGTGTCGAGAAAATTACCAGTAGCACGACAGCAAAGTTTTTGGCCAGTTCTCCAGGGCTTAACCCCCAGGTATAGCCATCCTTATCCGCAACGCCCTCACTGTATTTTTTGAGGATATTGACTAAAAAGAAAAGGACGGCAAGCGTTTTCATTCCAGCAATGGTATATTGCGAGAAACTACTATTTTGTATGGTCTGGAAAATGGTATCAACATATTCCAGACCTATTCCTAAGATGATATTAGCAGCCATAATTAATATTCTGTTTCACGATTATTGATTTTATCCTGCATCTTTCGGAAAGAAATAATATCACGGTATCGCTTCGTTTTCAATGTAATTTCTGAAACCATAATTTTGGATTCTTCTTCCTTTTCTTTTAGGATATACGCACGGTCGGCATCGCTCATTTTGAGGTAATCGCTGGACAGGATTTCATCAATAAAGTCCATTGTTTCTAATGAGTTTTCTACAATGGAGCTAAAAGATTCAGTCACCCGTTGGATTTCCTCTGGTTTGATATAGGGTGAGTTAAGAATGTCCTGTAAGTCATTCTGCATTACGTTGATAAGACGTTGATTGTTCCGGCCTATTTCCTGTACGGCTTTTAACTGCTTAACTACATTGTTTACTTTTTCAAGATTTTCTTTCTGCTGTTTCAGGAATTCAGCAGTTTTTAAAAGTTGGGAAGTCTGCTTTGCAGATTCCACCAGCGACTTCACCAGGCTGATAAAGTTCGTATTATCGTAAACCGGCATTCCCTGGGCCCGGGTGTTTAGACTAAAAAAGATAGCCATTCCAAGAATTAAAATTTTTGTTCTCATATTTTTATTTTTTTGGATGAATACTCTGTAATTGCTTTCTCCATATCCTGATGCTTTTCATAAAGCTTCATTATTTCTTCATTCTCGTATCCATCGGTTAAATATGCTGCATAAACTTCCCTTGGCACTTCCAGACGGAAGACATTGCTTTCCTTTCCAATCTTGATAAACATTTCAGTGTACTTCCGTTCCCCGGAAAGATTGTTCCTGATGGATTTTAGCTGGTTAAGATCGTGGCTGGAAAGGTTTAACCGCTTGGCCAGCTCGTTATACCCCTTTTCATTATGCAGGCTGTAAATGACCTGAGTGTTCTCCAGGATACTTGCCGAGATGGAATTGTTCGGCAGCTGGTTAATAGATTGTAAGATGATACCGATTGCCCCGTTCTGTTTCCGAATTGCCTGATAGTAGAATTCCACGCTTTCCAGTACGTTCTCAAATTTCAACTGCTTCGCAAATTCATCAAAAAGGATAATTCCTTTCTCGGCACGATTTTTCCAAATGGTTCGTTGGATAGCGGATTTAATCAGCTTAAGCATTACTGAAAGAACTTCCTTGTTATCCTTTACTTCATCAAGCTCAAAAACAATCAATCTTTTATCTTCAATTTTATAGGTCTGGTCCTCGCTAATCTCAAAAAGGAAACTGTACAGGCCATCTCCAACATATTCTGACATCACGTGCAGGAAGTTCACTATGTTGAAGTAATCCGCATGGATCTTCAGTTTTTGCAGGAGATCCTTCTGATTGGTTTCTACAAACCGATAAAAATTATCCAGGGAATGCTTTTCAGGAACATTCGAATAGTAGTGGAGCAATATTTTTCTGATCGAAACTGATTGTGCTTTGGTGACTTTTAAATCTGAGCCGAAGAGTTCAAACAGGAACATTGACAAATCCTCCAGCCGTTCTGGCGTGACATCTTCTGAATTACTGATGTAAAACGGATTAATACCCAAATTTTTCCCGCTTTCATATCTCAGAACAGTATACTTTTCAGGATATAATTTTGCGAATTTTGTATAGGAGCCACCAAGATCAATGATCACCAGGCGCACTCCGCTCTCAAAGTACTGGCGCAAAATATTATTGGCCAGAAAAGATTTTCCTTCCCCTGTAGGGGCAAAAATGGCAAAGTTCCGGGCTTTAATCCGCTTCTTTCCCTCGTCCCATACATCCTTTAGCACCGGGATGTTGTGTTCCCGGTCATTGAAGATGATTCCTGTGGGATCAGATTTATAATTGGTATTATTAATCAGCAGGCACAGCGCATGTTTTAAATCGGTCACATATAGATCTGAATTGGAAAAATTGGAAGAGAAACAACAGTAGCTATTCACTACATAATTTTTACGTTCTTCCCCCCGCGGGTAGTACGGCGTAATATCAAGTTCCTTAAATTCAGTCTTTACCTTCGAAGCTATCTGGGCCAGCTCTCCGGCTTCCTTAGCCCAATAGATGACATTGAAATGGCCACGGATAATTCTGGACGTATCATCCGCATTTATCTGATCAAGGATATGCTGAATTTTACCCAGCACAACCTTATTCTGAGATCCGAAATTTGAACTTTTATGAAGTTCTTCGATTTTGTTATCAAGGAGCTTCCGCCATTTTTGTTTGTCATCCAGGTAGAGAATCTGGTTTACCATATGATTTTCATTAAGGGTCAAGCCGAGGCCGTCAATAAAGCCCTGGTGGAATATAAACTCATCGGAAGTAAACCTTTCATTGACCTTACTGCTCTGAACAGTTTCTCCAAAACAGCGTTCGCTGTTGATAGCCAGGGCATCAAAATAATTGTCGCCAACCTGAATATTGGATTTATTTAGCAGCATATCTGTATCAAAACCTTCAGAAAAACCATTAAAAAAGCTATTGGTTAAAGCCTGAATTTCCACGGCGCCCAGAGGTAGAAAAGACATCCTACGGCTATTATTGATAAAGGAAACGGAATCGCTCACAGAGCTGATAAAACTTTTGAGATTATCATCCAGTTCCTGGCACATCCCTTTAGAGACCTTTCGAAATGGATTGACATACTTCGGGTTATTTAATGCTTTGTTTTTGGTGAGGATAAAAAACAGATAGCAGCGATGTTCCATATATTCCCTGCCTTTGAAATGTTCGTGTGTTGCCTTTTCTAAAAAGGTAGTATTTGGCAATAACTCCGCAGAATAAGATTTTTTTAAATAAATGTCCTGTTTGTGTACAACACTTCCATTGGGCAAAGATTTTAGGGCCTGGAACCAAACCCCATGAATATCTTTAAAGTCCTTTTCAGATAAAGAGTAGATTTCAGGTAACATCCCCTCATAGCAAAGAACTACGTTACCATTATTGGCAAAAATGATATTGTCCTGAATATCGATTATGGGCGTAAAGTCCGAAAGATTAATCTTGTTCATAATTAAAATTTGAATTTCTTCTGTTGCTGATGATTTCTGGAAATTTTACCGAAACCTGAAAGAGCTGTGATGTTCTGGTTATTCTGATTAGTACTAAATAAAGGATACAATTGAGGATCAAAGCACTAATGATGATCCAGAAGCTGAAAGAGAAAATGATGACCAGTAATGAAGCTACTACGCAAATCATCATTAAAGCAAAGGAGGAGATGGGCAGCCCAAAAATGACAGCCCCTTTCCTAATGTTTCTATAGACTTCAAACTGTTTCATTAGACCACGATTGAAATCAAATAGGTGAAGATGCCCACTACTGCTCCTGCAATAAGGACAAAGACGAGCACCCGGGTAATCCCCTTTTTAAGGTCTGCATTTTCCCCAAAGAAGTGGCCTGCGTTAAACAGGAAGCCGACAAGAAAGATCACTCCAAGGAGGATTGGGAAGATGGTCCGGATCGTATCGGCAATATCATTAACCGAATTTTCAATTCCCCCGATTTGTGCAAAAAGCGGTAAAGAAACCAGGGACAAAAAGAGCGTGGGATAGATTGGTTTTTTCATAAAGCACAGTTTAAAATTTTGTGTTGTTTTTGTTATGGAAAAAATACATATATTTCAATATAATACGTTGAAAATCAGCATAATAAATAAAAAATAATATTTGATTTTTAATAGTTTAGTTTGATATTAAATGATGTCAAACTGAATTGAAATCACCAGGAGAACTGGTAACAACCTGAAAATTTTAAATGCTCATGAAGCTGAAAAACGTCATTTTTCTGGTTTTGCTCCTGAAAATGTGTTTCATTTTTGGGCAGGGAAAAGAACATCGAAAAAGAATTATTGTCGATGTTGGTCATGGAGGAAAAGACCCTGGTGCGATCGGAATAAACGGAATCCAGGAAAAAGATGTTGTCCTGGCCATAGCAAAAGAAATGATCAGGCTCAATAAAACAATATTTGGAGATGTGTACGACATTTATCTTACAAGATATGATGATAGTTTTTTCACCCTTTCAGAAAGGATCAACTTAGCAAAATCATTAAGGGGAGATATATGTATTTCCTTGCATTGCAATTCATTTTATAGCGATGCCAAGGGAATGGAAATTTTTACATTTAATTCTGAATCCATAAAAAATGACTATAACACCAGGACTTCAATCGCTCTTGGAAATGAAATTCTAAAAGAGTCTACTCTTAATTTAAACATTGAAAACAGGGGGATGAAATTTGCCAATTTTCAAGTACTCAGGGAAATGATTAAGTTTTGTCCTGCTATTCTAATTGAAGTAGGCTTTTTGAATAATCCGGTTGAGGCAGTGTATTTTTCCAGACCATCAGGTATTACAGCAATAGCATTGGCTATTTTATCAGGAATAAATAATCATTTAAAATCGAAATAATGAAAGAAGCATTTTTAGAAATTATTAAAAGTATTGGGGATGTTGTAAAAGCTTTCGTTTCAGAAACTTTAAAGCAACTTTCGGACTTAAAAAAATGAACCATGGCTTGATGATAAGTTGTTATTATCTCTTCAAATTTATATCATAGATGCCCATTTCTATTTCCGCTTATCCCCCACGGTTTCATCAAAAGCAACAAGATTGAATAATTCCCGCATACGGCTTCGGACTCTGTTTCCGTAACGTTCTTCCAGCTCCTCAGCGTTAAGGTTGGTCGTTGCGTGGGTTTTTATGTGTTGCTTTGTCTGTAGAAAAAATTCATATCGCGATAAAAGGACTTCGCCCATTACGTTACAGTCTTTGCCGTAATAGCGACCGGGTGGTTCAACACCCAGATCATCAAAACAAAAGAATTTGGTGTTCCCGTATTCTTCAATCGTTTTATAGCCCAAATGGTTGAAGCTGAAGGTCACATTCCGGCAGGGAATCATTTCGTAAGGCCGCTGCAAAGGAACCAGATGGTGTAATAACTTCATCAAACTTGTTTTGCCGCATCCGACCGGGCCGGACAGCAAAATACCTTTTTCAAGATCTATCCCAAATTTCTGGCAGTTATCTTTTTCCTTTATAAAATAAGAGCACAGCTTCAGTAAAATATCACGGTCGTCCTCATAGATCCGGAATTTTTGTCCGAATAGAAGTTTTCCTTTGGCATTTAGGTAGATGAGCATTTTTGGAAAATCGTAAACAACGGTTTTCCCATCAAACTTTCCCAGGGAATATTCCATACCACCTTCGATAATTTTAGAGGGGTTGTCCATAATCTTTTGCTTTAGTGGTTCTGAGGTTGTCCTGATTTTGGGACGCTCGCTTTTTGTTTTGTTTGTTTTCCTCTCCGAATAATTCTATTCGGTCCATCCAGTTTTTGGCCAGGGCACGCCAATCCCTTATCGCTTTTCCGTCACTGGTTTTCCAATCATCTGCCTGATAATGTTCATAGAATTTTTTTCCTTCATCAGCAGAAAAATCTTTTTCCTCAAAAAAAAATAAAACAGCCTGCCTGTCCTTTGGCTGTTTATTAATGTTTACTTGTTTAGTATTGTTTATATAAGATACCAATGCTTGTCCACTCACGGGACGGTGCGAGTCCACAGCTTGTCCATTGGTGGGACGGTGCTGGTACACCACTGGTTCATTTTTGGGATGGTAGCGTTCCGCAAGATGTTCTAATCTGGGATTGTACTGTCCCGTCTCCGATTCATCACTTGTCCCGATAATGGACATCTTGATCTTACTGCCTTTGTAAGGGTTATTCGACGGAAAATAGCAGAGGTATCTCCAGGTATCAAGATCCGTGACACACCTATGGTATGTGGATTTGGAGCCGATTTTGGCTACACGCATCAACTCTCTGCGGTTAACGAAAAATTCATCGGCAAACCGGCTACTGTTCCATTCCTGAAACAAAGCCATATACAGGCTGATGTGCGTTGGATTTAGGCGGTCATCAAAAAAAAAATTTTCAAAAGCCGCATTAAGAAGCTTTATATAATTCATCGCTTAGGAATTTAAACCATGCTGCACACGATTGGTATCCATCACGTTCTGGATTTCCTCTGCATCGTAATATATGATTCCGCCCACTTTTGTGTATGGGAGCGTACCATTTATTCGTAAATTTTGAAGGGTTCCCGGACTTACCTGGAGCAGGTCCATCACTTCGGAAGATTTAAGGTATTTTTTAATTCTTCCTGAAGTTTGTTTGGCAAGAAGGTCTTTAATCTCATCGAGCAATTCCATTTTGAATTCCCGAAGATCGTCTGTGGTAATTATACTTGTTGGCATAATAGAATTTTTTAGAAGAAAGGGACTACCAAAGGGTTAAACTTTTTAAATTGATAGCCCCTGACTGAATTTGACTTTCGTTCTACAAAATTGGGAGGGATTACTGGATTTTATTCCCCAGTACGACCGTAGTACGGTCAAAGTTTAACATTTTGAAATTTGATGAACTTTGGCTGTTTTTATCCTATAAATTTTAAACTTAAATCTTCAAATAACATTAAATTAAATGGAGGTTTGAAAAAAATATCGATTTCGGTAGGTCAACCGTAGTACGGTCTTTTTTTATCAATTCTGGAAGATCAAAAAATCCAAAAATTTTAGTCTTCACTCTTATCCATTTCGGAAAGTAGTGAGGTCGCTAATTGGTCAAGAAATAACGTCCTGCTATTTTTTCTGCCCTTGATGTCCTGATTGGTTTTGTAGATGTCCCTTGGTGTATAATCAAAGATTTCCTGAAGCTTTTGTGAAACCTTCATAATGCTAAGGCCATTTTGGTTTCGAAGTCCATTATACCATAGGGCATAAACCAATTCCACCCAATCCGAATTCGTAAATGGCCAATGTATTTTTTCGGTGGCATGGAGCTTTACCTCTTTTCCATTAAGATTATTTTCAACATTGGACATTCGTTCATCCAGATAAATAACCAATGTATTGTAGGCTTTGAATTTACCTAGGAGCATGTCCCTGGGCGTGCAAAAATCAGGGTCCTGAAAATAGAATTTTGAAGTGGTTATATGAAAGCTATCCAGGTAATCCCGGGTGTAATATTCTTTGTCGAAATGGGTGGCCCCGGAATTGACATACTGCCCGAAATCCATATTGTACAGAAAGAAACGATTTAGCTTACCAATTTTCTTTTTTATGAATTTAAGCTGGGAGTTTTTATCCGCTTTTGGAAACTGGATTTCAAAGGAATGGATTTCTGAGAAATAAATGAGTTGAACTAGGGGAGCCTGTTTTATAGTTTTAAAGAATTCAATTTCGGCTTCAATTGAGTCAAAGCCTTTAGCTATGACTTCTCTTTTGAGTGTAATGAGTAGGTTACGACAGACTTCAATAGAGCGATAGGATTGTTTAAGGATATTCTTACTGTGAAGTTTGATTTCCTTCAGATCTTCCAATAGCTTGTATGAGAGCAATTCTGTATCCATCTGTAACAATTTTACTGTAAAGCATCATACACTTTTTTATATAAATGGTTAGATAGTCCATTCGAGTCTATCGACTACGAATGATCAAAAAGGAAATTGGGAGGTACTTTCCTTACAGCTAAAGAACCTCCTTGAAGATAATCACAAATACCTTTACTGTCAGTAATTGATGCCGTATTTTATTACGGAAAAGCCCGTATTTTCCTACGGAATACGAGCTAGAAACCCAAAATAGTATTGAAGCTATTCATTCTTTGGCTTGAAGCGGGATATGAATTGACCTCTATTCTTGACCGCAGTTTTTTTAAAAATATTTGAGGCATGTTTAGAAACAGTGCTTTCTGCTATGAAAAAATCTTTGGCAATTTCTTTATAGGATAATCCTCGTAAAATGGATAATGCAATTTCAACTTCCCTTCTTGTCAGATCTCCATAAATTATTTTGTTTTTCAGGGCTTCATTTCCTTCTACTTTTTGAAAAGCAAAGACTTCGAAGGCTTCAGGCTTATTCTTCAGAAAACGAAGGTATCTATTTACTTCAATAACTGTTATTGCATAGAAAGCCAGGTTCATTACAGTGAATGTTAACCATTGATAATCACCTATAACTGTTAGTATGGGCAAAAGGGCTATGCAAGAGATACTTATGATGGCTAATCTGTTTTTTTTAGAAACAAATGAATTTGGATTGTCGATGTTTGAAATCCTTCTGTAAAATAAGCCGAGAAAAATAAATGCTATAATTGAAACCGGGATCGTGAAAAGAAGCCTTGCTGAATCTAAAGAATTTGTAAGGAAGTAGGGAATTAAGAATAACAGAATAAAACTACAACCTACCAGTATAGCAATATTGGGAATAGTGGAACCGAATTTTAAAAATTCAATATCATAGTCCTTATACAAATAATAAATTATGTATACACATAGTGCTATTGCTACGCCATAAGTAATGATGTATTGAACAATTATTGGATCAGGAAAACTTTCTGTTGGGAGGAATCCCCCGGTTAAGTTGTAAGCAATATACAGCAACCCTAGAATTATATACCTTCTTAGGCTCAGGCGTTTTAGCTTTGCATTTTGAATGACAGCAATAAGTACAATAATGGTGTCAATCAAAAGATAGAAAAAGGTCGTCCAATGGATTGAAGTGCCAAACATCATTGTTTTTCATCTTTAGGCTCGAATTTATTTGTCTTTAAATTTTTAGTCACATTGCTCCAATGAAAAATCCTGCCGTTCATAGCAACATATACATCAGGTTTTAAAAATTGCAAGGAGCATATCGCATAACCTAAATTAAAAGGTGCATCCGTGTTCTTTGATGAACCTAAGATAAATGAACCTACGAGAACAATTGTTTTATCAAGGTTAAGTTTTCCTATATGCGCCGCAGTATCTTCCATAGTGAAAGTGCCGTGGGTGATCAATATTTTAGAAGAACCGGTTGCTTTAATTCTCTCTGCTAAAAATTCCCGGTCTTCCTGAGTTATGAAACGACTGTCTTTTTTGAAGACTTCCTCCAAGGTAAAAGGAAATGAAACATTTGCTGATTCCAGAAAATTACTTAATGAAATTTTTCTGGCGCTTTGTTTTTGATTATAATCCAGGCCTTCGATGGTGCCTCCTGTGGTAAGTATATGTATCAAAATTGTAAGATTTGGGATTTTACGTACTAAAGATAAGATACTTACTCTTTACAGGGTGATCCTTTCCCTTTTTTTACCCGTACCCAATCGGCTTCAGTCAACTTTGCTATGGCAACTGTTTCGATTAAGTTCTTTTGTGGGTAACTTGTAATCTTTAGCATATCTCTGAAAAAACAAACGGTTAATAGAATGGTCTATAGGCTTAAATACTACTTTGCCCACTGCTAAAAATAGTTCAGCACCCAAAAGAGAACAACCGCCACGTAAACAAATAAAACAGCACCCAAGGTATAAACCTGCCAGCGTTTAAAGCCATGCTCTCCTTCACTACTTCCCCAGTGAATAAAAGCAGCATAAAGTATAGCTACAAGGCCCACAAAACTTAGGACGGTAATGAACAAAGGGAAATTTTCAACCGGTACCGTTACCAGGGCAAGGGGCAAAAATGCTACTGCTAAAGTAGCCGCATGATCGCCTATTACACTAGTGACGGCAGAGGTTATCTGCCCGCTTTTGGCTACACTCCAGGTGGCAAAGATTTCAGGAAGCGCAGCCATAGGCGCTGTTATAAATAAACCACCTACCACTTTAGAAATACCAAAGGCGGCAACTAAATTCTCCGTAGCTCGAACAGTAAAAAAGGCCCCCAGCCCCAGAGCAGCTACACCTGCCACTGCCAGCCAGATTTCTTTTTTTTTCCATTCTATTTTTTCCTTTTCTTTTCTTCCCCTTAAAAGGGCCTGGGTAAGAAAAATTACATACAAACCCAGCATGATCCAACCATCCACAGGCTGTAAACCCCGCCACTGCTTAGGAACGGTGAGTATCGCCACTACCGCCACAATTACCAAATAAGGGATAGCCTGTACGGTGACAGCGGTTGGGTCTACTTTTAGCAGCTGCTCTTTGATATGTTGTCCATGGTTTTTTTCAGCCTTCTTTTTCTTCAGATTCCTTGTAGCTATATAAGCCGTGATGACCATTAGAGGAATGGCAATAACATTGGAGCCCAGCATTGTCCCTAAACCTATATCGCCTACACCTGTAACAGCGCTGGCAATGTTAACTCCTATTTCAGGGCTTGCCGAAGCTATCCCTACGAGGGCTCCTCCGGCAGCCACAGAAAAGCCCCATTGCTTCCTTAGTTTTTTTAAAGGTGTTGCTAAATGTTCTGCGCCCCAATTTGCCAGCCATACGGCAGCAAGCAAAACCAATGCCCAGATCCATGTACTCATATCTGCTTTTAAAGATTTTTTTAAGTTCTCAAAATAAATTTCGTTTTTCTAGCTGATGAACATCCTTTCTTGCGAAATAGTTTCTCAGACTTATCTTAGCCTTAATTAAAACCGAATAGAGAATTATCCCAGTTTAAAAAAAGATAAAGGAACTTTCTCCTAAACTTCTGTTAGAACCTTTTTTATTTCTCTTCTTCCAAACCTTAAAAACAAATTCCAAGAAAAATTAGCCTTGTAAGTCTTTCAAAACAAACCAAAAAAATAAAAATGCTAATACAAATAAGCCTATAAGCATTAAAATTCCATTTATTCTGTCCTTTCTGGTAATTTTACTTTTCGGGGATTTTTTATTCTTTATCTTTTTTATTTTCCTTCTGGTTTTTGGATCTACAGTCATTTGGCTTTCTTTTTTCTTGAAACTGGCTTTTTTAAATGATTTTCTTCGGAAAACAGAGCAATTGCTTCAATTTTAATTCATAGTTTCTTCACAATATGCGTTCTTTGGAAAATACCTATTCTATCATGGGTTTTTATCTGTGAATATATCGGTATATTGTTTGGCAGATAATCTTACATGTTCAAAGAGTATTTTAAGTCTCTTCTTATAATCTCAAATACATCTTGCCCCGTCACTTGGATATTTTTAAAATTCTAAGGGCACCGCGCATTACAAAAGTGAACACGATTCCACCAATCACCAAATCGGGCCATTTACTATCGAGAAAATATACCAGCACACCGGCCAGGATTACCCCGCCATTTACAATAATATCGTTAGAAGTAAAAATCGCGCTCGCCTGCATATGCGCTTCCTTACTTTTGGCTTGGTTGATCAACCAAAGCGAAATAAGATTGCCCAGTAAGGCAAAAATGGAAACAATGATCATCCATTGAAACATTGGTATTTCACTTTCACTAAAGAATCTTCTTAAAATTTCCATAAATCCAAATGTCGCCAGTGCCATTTGGAAGTACCCGCTAAACTTTGCCACTTTCTTCTTTCTTGAAATAGCACCACCAACCGCGAACAGACTTAGTGCGTACACTATGGAGTCTGCCAGCATATCCAGGGAATCTGCAATAAGACCCATAGAAGACGAAATCCACCCCGTGGTCATTTCGATAATGAAAAAACCAAAATTGATTCCCAGGACCCACCAAAGAATATTTTTTTGTTTAGATTGGTCTTCCCATACGGGAGGCTCGGCTTCTTCGGTTCCCTGAAGTGTATCCCCAAGCTTTAAACTGGCTATTGATGTTTGTATATCCTCAATGCCATCCAAATGATACACTTGCAATTTTCTATTGGGTATATCAAAATCGAGGTATTTTACTTGAGGGTAAGCCTCTAATTTCATCCGGATCATTTGCTCTTCAGAAGGACAATCCATTTTCTGAATGGTAAAATTTGATCTTTTCATTTAAATTCTATTTAGTACCACAAAATTATTTTCAAAAACTCACTCCTAAAGATACTACTGTCTCTACCGAAATGGAAACAACATTGATATTCTGTACTTTTCTCGCTGTTTTTCAAATAATCTTTTTGTTTTTGATCTTTCATTCTTTATTAATCAAGGGTCATTTTGTTACCTTCTTGTGTTCTTGTTTTCATTTTGCTAAATCATAAAACCGTTCTGCAGCTCCTTTTATAGCTTCACCCGTATACCTTTTCTGAAAAATTTCCGTTTTTTATTAGTTGACTGGTAATTTCGAGTGCCTTCTTCTTTATTTTTGGATTCCAAATTCAGTTTGAAAATCTCCCAATGTCCACACCATAGTAATTCGCTTTAGAAGTTTTAATGGCCGAACAGCTCCTTCTCTTCCTCCGGTTTTAATTCTTTTTTGGGTTTCCTGTCCAAAAAATAATGTAGTACAACACCCACTACTATAGCCCCCCCAAAAGCAGCATATACCTGCCATTGATACTGGATTGTCAGACTTGCACTTATTAAAATGGCCAAAATGGGCAAAACAGGCAATTTACCAAGGGATAATGGTACTTTAAACGGTCTTTCCTGCTCGGGGGCCTTATACCTCAAAACTATAAGTGCAATATTGACTGCTATAAAGACTAGTAAAGCTCCTAAAGAAGACATTCCTGCCACTGTTTTTATGTCTCCAAGGAGGAGGAAAGCGCCAACTGCCACAAGAACAATCAATGTTGCCGCCCAGGGCACTTTTTGCTTGTTGGTTTTTTCTATAAATGTCGGAAGTTCGCCGGTTTTTGCCATCCCAAACAATAACCTGCTTATAGAGATAATTCCACTAAAGGCAGCATTGGCAGTTGCAAACAGTGCAGCAACCGCCAATACAACAGGGAGCCAGGAATTCAAATTCGATGCAGCAACTGAAAGGGGGGAGTCCTCATTGGCCAATTTAGAGGGATTGCTGATGTTCAAAACCGTAAAAGAAATAAACAAATAAATAATTGTAGTAATGAGCATTGTCAATAAAAAAGCCCTGGGGATTGTCTTTCCGGGATTTTTTACTTCCGAGCCCAAAGCCGCCATATGCTCAAAACCGGTATAAATAAAAAAGAGTGTGGCGGTTGCTGCCAGGGTATTTTCAAAGGATTCAATTTGAAAAAACTCTTTTTCCGGTGCACCTGTGCTTGTTAGTCCTACTACTATTAGAATCAACAGCCCGAGTAATTGAATACTCACCATAAAAATATTGGCGGTAGAGGATTTCTTTATTCCTGTGATGCTGATTAAAGCAAGTAAAATTAAAGCCCCGTAGCTAATCAACAATGAAGGAAATTGAAAGAACACATTAAGATATCCCGAAAAAGCCAGTAATACTGCTGCAATGGTAGCAGAACTATGAAAAGCAATGGTCCAGCCGGTAAGAAACGAGGGGATGTGGATCTTAGGAAAAGCCTTTTTTAAAAAGATGAATTCGGCACCTGCATTGGGAAAAGTTGAGGATAGTTCCGCATAAGATACCGCAGAGAAACTTGCGGCAACTGCGGCCAAAATAAAACTGAGCCAAAGGTCATAACCCGCCTGCCCGGCTGCGGCACCAATAACAGTATAAATTCCTGCGCCTACAATCGTGCCCACACCATAAAAGGTGAGCCTTAAAGTTCCTAATGATTTTTTTAGTTCAGCCATACTTTAACTTTTTAAATTCATTTAAATGCTAATTCTTTTAAATAATCAGGAAATCAAAATCTGTCGAGGTAAAAAAACTTCAGTAAAATATTATCTGTTTTACGCTTTTTACCCACTCAAGGATTGTTTAAATGTCACTGATATGTTTAAGGTTAATTTAAATCCTCCAATAGCATTTTACTTAAAATGTCAAAACTAAACACCAACGGCATTTTTGATGTTACTTTTGCTAGTAAAGAAAATTGCCTGGAAAAACAAATGTTTTTATGCCCGTTTCTTTTATCGCAAAGGCTTCCTCTCCTTAAGAACAAGGCTTCTTCCAATATTTTGAACATTCGTCAACGTTTTCTCGTTTTATAGATTCCTTTTCTCTAATTCAGCTTTTGCAATTCCCATTTCCAATGCTTCCTCTTTAGTGCAATTTCTGTCTTGGTAGAAAGAGACAGCATAGTTTAAGACTGCTTCCCGCACTTCTTCATCAAGAACACTAAGCCGCTGGTGAAATTCCTCAAATTGTTCTGCTCCTTTCATTGTTTTATTTTTTTGCTATCAAAAGTTACTGAAAGCTTCACTCCTATAAATTAGAAAAAAATAATCGTGGAGCACTTTTCCGCATTATAATTAATTAATGAAAGAGTGGAGATCCATTATTTAATCCTTAATATTCAACCTTTCTTCCATTTTGTAAAGCCTCCCATCCTTCTTTAAGGGCATAAGGAACAATCAGAAGAGCAGCCACCGGATCGGCCCACCACCAATCTAGATACTGAACCGCCAGTAAACCTCCCAATACAGCAATGGTTTGATACAAACACACAAAGGTATCTTTGGAGTCGGCTATTAATTCCTGGCTGTCCAGCTTTTTACCGTACCTGAATTTGTACCAAATCAGGATAGGGTTAACCACGAGTGAAACCAATAAAATTATTAATCCCAAAGTACTCCAGGAAGGAGTTTCTTTGTTGAGTAACTTTGTTATAGAGTCGTAGGTAATAAAAGTACTAACAATTAAAAAAGAAGTAGCAATTACGTAGAGGGTGATTTTTTCTCTTTTCTTTACCCGTTTATCACTAATATCATGAATTTCACCATGTAACCTCCACCAGAGGGTACTTGCCGAAATAACTTCAATAACACTGTCGAGCCCCCAGCCAATCAAGGCTGCACTACCGGACGTAAATCCAGCCGTTAAGGACACACCTACTTCAATGGTATCATAAAACACATTGTACTTTTGAACTGTCTCTGCTTTTCTTAAATATTTTTTTCTTTCCTTGTCTGCCATAATTTTATTTTATGTTTAAATTCTGTAAGCTTAGCTTCTGAGCCACCTATGGACTTTATTCTCATAGGTGATTTAAAGAAGCAGATCCCAGGGGTAAAAAGCGGCTCCGTCAGGTTTTTCACCATCCCTGCCATTCTTTGTTCCCTATCAGAATCGTTTGTCTAATGTTTGTTCTTCAAATGGCAAAATTCTCCGGGGAAAGCCCACGGAAAATTTTAATTGAACACGTTTTCAAATTTTCCGCCCGGGCCAGATCCTATAATAGTTACATCAAATTTTTCCATTTTTTGAAATTTAAGTTTTAATATTGTTCACAACAACCCAAAGATTAGGTCTACTTTTTAGGAAACAGCGATTACATTCCACTTTGACCAATACTTTCTGATAGGGTTCACAGGAAAGTTATTGGCTTATGCCTTAGATTTCATCCTTCCAGATCATAAAACCATTCTTCCGCCTGTTTAATGGCTTCGGTTATCGCTTCTTTTTTTGTATACTTTTCCTCTTTCACAAGCTCGTTAGCTATTTCAAGAGCTTTTTCCCTGACTGGCGGGTTCAGGGATTCCAAATCTGTTTTAAAATCTTCAAATAGCCATTCCATAATGAGTTATTTTTGTTGAACAATTTTTTCCTGTTTGTTGACAGTTTTCTATCTCAAGAAGGATTTTTGCTGAAGACTACGCCTTTACTAAACCAATCCAGGCTTTGGCCGTATCCTTTTCGTTTAAATCAAAGTATTTTATTTGAGAGCCTGAAAAGAAATTTAAAACCTTTGTAGTCTTTTCCTGCCATATTTTATCTCCAACAATAGCCATATTTCCGTAGTCGGAAATATGTGCAGCATCTATTTTTAGATCTGCCCACAATCCTTCCAAATCGTAACCGTAGAAATCGTGCAGTTCAAAATAAAAATCCACTTTATTGTTTTTAGCAATAATTTTATCGATAAGCGGATGCAAATTTTCCACTTCCTCTTTTGAAACCTTACCGCTCACTTCCACGGCTATAAGGTTGTCTCTATCTGAATTTAAAAGGTTTATCATAATTTTTAATATTTTACTTAAAAATACTTCTAATTTGTCTACCACAGTAAAATCTTCAAAATTACTGTGACATATACTTAGCCTCTCCAACTAGAGCAGTTCCCATAGGACTCAATGTTAATATTAGTTGCATTTTAGTTCCTTTTAAAGTTCTTAAAATGACCAACTCCTTCCGGTTTTTGTTTTGACAATGCTCTGGCTTTCACAAAAAACCTTAAAAAACTTCTCCCAGCTCTTGTTGCTTAGCGCTCCGGGTCTTCCCCAGACTAAGCACAAGCACACCGGCTATGGCTGCTACAAGTGAAGCAAGCAGGATACTTATTTTCGCTACCTGAACAAGGTTTTCATCTGCAAATGCCAGGTTCGTGATAAACAGGGACATGGTGAACCCGATACCGGCTATCAGCCCGACTCCTACAATATGTTTCCAGCGGAGGCCTACCGGCAGGCGGGCAAAGCCCAGTTTAGCACCTAAATAGGAGAAGGCGGTAATGCCGCATACTTTCCCCAGCACCAATCCTGTTAAAATTCCGAGACCCAAAGGACTTGATAGTACTTCTGAAATTCCAAGACTGAGTTCTACTCCTGCATTGGCCAACGCAAAGACCGGAATGATAAAGAAGGCATTGAAACCGGTAAGCGCATTTTCCAGCCGCAGCAGGGGAGGGTGGGTGTGCTTCGTGTCATTTCGAATTGTTTCCAGAATATTCTGTTGCTTCTTATCAGTGAGCAGATGGGTGTTTACCAGGTCAATTTTTTCCAACTCCTGCACATGGGACTTTGTCCGTTGTTGAAAATCCCCACTTTCTAATTTCGGTTTAATGGGAATGGTAAGGGAAAACAGCACCCCGGCCAGGGTGGGATGTATTCCGGAGTCAAGGAAAGCCAGCCATAATACAATTCCCAGTAAAATATACAAAGACAGGTGTTTTATCCCTGTCTTGTTCAATATGGCCAGTATTAGCAGAGCCCCTCCTGCAATCAGCAGGTTCATCCAGGCTATTTGACTGCTGTAAAAAATGGCAATGACCAGAATCGCACCGATATCATCGGCAATGGCCAAAGCTACCAGAAATATCTTTAACTGCACAGGCACCCGCTTTCCTAAGAGACCCAGTATTCCAAGGGAATAGGCAATATCGGTAGCCATGGGAATACCCCAGCCTTTGGCTGTAGGCATGTTAAGGTTGAATAGGAAAAAAAGTAAAGCCGGTACGAGCATGCCACCCAGGGCAGCAAATATAGGCATGGAAGCTTTTTTGAAATTAGACAACTCTCCTACCATTACTTCTCTTTTCAATTCGAGACCGGCCACCAGAAAGAAGATTACCATCAGGCCGTCGTTGATCCATTCTTCCACCGAAAGGGAAATTTCCAGGTGCTCCGATGCCCCTATAACAATTTCATCAGTCAGGTAATGGTGGTATATATCGGCCACACCGGTATTGGCCAATACCAAAGCGACCAAAGTAGCAAAAATGAGCAGAAGGCCGCCTGCGGTTTCCCGGTCAAGGAATTTTCGGCCAGTTTCCTTCATGTAGCTTATAGGGGTAGATTCCTTTTTTACTTCTCTATCCATTTTTGTCCTTCGCTTGCATGGTTTATTTCAAAAAATTTTACTTCGGCAGAGGTAAAAGGTTTCATCAAATCCGTCATCCAATCTTCCCATTTTTCATCCCCTACCATGGCCACTTTTTGAAATTTGTTGGCATGTTGGACATCGAATTTCAAATCTTCCCAAAAGGCTTTTGGTTTCCATCCTTCAAAACCCTCCATTTCAAAATACCAGCGAATTTTTTTATGTTTCTCCACTATGTTGTTCAGCAGGGGCAATAGCTTATCGTAATCGGCTTCAGTCAAATTTCCTGTTGCCCTTGTGGCTATTAAATTCCCTTCTGTTTGTCCCAATATTTGTAGCATAACTCCTCTTTTAATTATTATTTAATTTATTCCTTTTTACAACATTAGTTACCTTATTAGGGGGTTTCTAAGCTCCTGAATTGCCCTAAGGGGATCATTGGAATTGAAAATACTACTTCCTGCTATAACAGCATCAGCTCCTGAATTCAAAATTTCCTTCACGTTATTCCTGTTAACCCCTCCATCTACTTCAATAAAGGCCTTTGCATCTTTTCTTTGTATCAATTGCTTTAATTCCTTTATTTTTTCCAGTGTATCGGGAATAAAATCTTGTCCGCCAAAACCCGGATTTACAGCCATTAGGCAAACTGTATCTAAATCTTTGATGACGTATTCCAGGCTTCCTAAAGAGGTATGCGGATTTAAAGCTACCCCTGCTTTACAACCTAGGTTTTTTATTTGTTGCACCACGCTGTGCAAATGAAGGCAGGCCTCGGCGTGCACCGTAATTTGCTCCCCATATTTAGAAAAAACTTCCAAATACCTTTCAGGTTGAGCAATCATTAAGTGCAACTCGACCGGTTTCTTGTTGTGCTTATGAATAGCTTGTAAAACAGGGGTTCCGAAGGAGATATTGGGAACAAACATACCGTCCATTACATCCACATGCAGCCAGTCTGCTTCACTTCTATTAATAGTTTCGAGGGTTTTGCCCAGGTGGGCAAAATCTGTCGAAAGAATGGAAGGGGCAACCATGAGATTTTTCATATCAACTATATTTTATCGGCTAGTTCAAAATTCAAACTAAAACCCTTACACACTAAATCTACCTGAAGAAAATTATAAAACAGGTTCCAACACAATCTCTGTTATTACAGAGTTAGAGATAAAACACTCAGCATGTGCTTTATGGTGCATTTTTTTCATTTCTTCTTCATCAGGTATATGTTCCCCCGAGAATTCTACTTTGGGCCGTAAAAAAACCCTGGTCACAGCCTGTTTACCATCCTTGTTTTTCTCAACCACAGCAACGGTTTCATCTTTGTAACTCTTTATAATATACTTTTTAAAGGAGGCAATAGCCAGAAAAGTCAATAAGTGGCAGCTGGAGAGGGAAGCAGCGAAGGCTTCTTCAGGATTGACAAATTCAGCTTTCCCCAAATACTCTGGAGCTGCAGATGCAGTAATTTGCGAGCCTCCTCCAAAGATCCATTGATGGGTACGTGTATAATTCTTATAGGAGAAATCCTCGGAATCGGATTTCCATTCTAGTTTAACTTTAAATTCTGACATTATTTTCTTGTTTTAATTCATGAATTTGTTTTATACGGCCTCCGGGAAAGGCAGTTTTCTTATTGTTATAAGCTAATAATCTCAAAGCATTGCCCACTACCAATAATGTAGAACCTTCGTGAACCAGTACTGCTATACCAATGTTGGCAAACCCGAAGATAGTGGCCGGAATTAATAAAGCTACAATCCCCAGGCTTACCCAAAGGTTTTGTTTGATGATGCTTTTGGCTTTCCGGCTCAAACCTATTGCAAAGGGCAGCGTTTCCAGTTTATCGGCCATCAGGGCTATATCGGCGGTTTCCAGAGCTACATCAGATCCTGCTGCCCCCATTGCAATACCCACGGTACTATGTGCCATAGCGGGAGCATCATTCACTCCATCGCCCACCATGGCTACTTTGTCCTCCTGTTTCTTTAATTTTTTAATAGCATCTACCTTTTCCTCGGGAAGCAGGCTTCCCCAGGCATCGGTAAGGCCAATTTCTTTGGCCACCGCATCAGCCACTTTTTGGTTATCCCCGGTGAGCATGATCATACGTTTAATACCGATTTTTTTAAGCTCCTCCAAGGTGGCTTTAGCTTCTTCCCGTGGAGTGTCCATAAGGGAAATAATTCCAATATACTCCTCATTCCTGCGTATCAACATTGTCGTGTTCCCTGCGGCTTCCTGTTCCCTTACTTTTTCAACGATTTCTTCTGAAGGCTTTTGATCATCGAGGGCTTCAAAGAGCTCAAGATTCCCCATATACACCTTATCTTCCCCGAGGCTGGCTTTTATACCTTTTCCTAAAACAGCTTCCATATTACTTGCTTCCGGAAATTGTGCATTTCCCAGGCGTTCTTTGCCGTCCCGTACCACTGCTTTTGCAAGGGGGTGGTTGCTTAAAGCCTCTACAGCTACAGCTGTTTTTAGCAGTTCCTCTTCACTTACGTCCGTTAAAGTGATAACTTTGGTGAGCTTTGGTTTGCCTTCAGTAAGGGTACCGGTTTTGTCAAAAGCAATAGCGGTGAGCACGCCAAGGTCTTCCAGGGGCCGCCCTCCCTTTACCAGAACACCACCCCTGGCTGCACGAGCCACTCCGCTAAGTACAGCACTGGGTGTGGAAATGGCCAGGGCACAGGGACTGGCAGCCACTAAAACTGCCATAGCCCTGTAGAAACTCTCACTAAAAGGTTCATCAATGACCAGAAAGGCGAAATTCAGCAAAACCACCAGGGCCAAAACCGATGGCACAAAATATTTTTCAAACTTATCAGTCAATAATTGGGTAGGTGATTTCTGTGTCTGGGCTTCATTCACTAATGTCACCAGTCTTGACAGTGTAGAATCCTGAGAGGTTTTTATCACCTTTACTTCCAGGGTACTATTGCCGTTGATGGTTCCCGCAAAAACCCGATGTTCTTCTTTTATTTCGCTTTCTTTTGAATAGTCCCTGTCAGGATCGGGTACGGGGGACTTATCCACAGGGACGCTCTCACCGGTGATGGGTGCCTGGTTCACACTACTATTGCCATTAACAACAACACCATCGGCAGAAATTTTGGTGTTGGATCTCACTACAACAATATCACCTATCTGAAGCTCTTCTATTTTTACTTCCTGCGTCTTTCCATCTCGTTTTATCAGAGCAGTTTTAGGTGCAAGGTCTGCTAAAGCTGCAATAGATTTTCGCGCCTTGTTCATGGCGTAATTTTCCAGTGCATGGCCCAGGCTAAATAGGAAGAGGAGCAAAGCCCCTTCTGCCCATTCTCCCAGAATGGCTGCCCCGATGGCCGCGACCAGCATAAGGAAATCAATTTCGAAACCTCCTTTGGCAACCGTTTCAATGGCTTCTTTTGCCGTGTAATAGCCCCCAAAGAAATAGGCGCCTATGTACAAGGCCAAACTTGCCCATTCGGGCACAGTTTCCAGGTAGGAAAGGCCAAAACCGGTGCCCAATAACACCCCGCAAATAATGGAAAAGTACATCTCAGTATTTTTTCCTAAAATACCCCCGTGGTCATGAGCGTGGCCTTCATCTTTAAGCTCTGCCTCTTTGTTGGAATGTTTATGGGTTTCAGCCGTTTCAGGAGGCACTTTTTTATTCTTTTTGGCAGTCTTGATTTTCAGGCCTTCGTTCCTCAGGATTTGACGAAAATCTTCTTCATCAGTTTTAGCCTTTATGAATTCCAGCCTTACGATTCCCGATTCGGATACCGAGGCTTCCATTATCTCCTCCAATCCTCTCAGGGCATTTTGAATTTTCCTCGCATGCCTTGCATGTCGTATTCCCTCAACCTCCAACAGGGTATGTCCAAATTCATTGGTCAATGATGCCCCTGCCTGTTTTGCGAGTTTTGTAATATGGGCAATGGAAATAATGTCGGGATCGTAATGAAAACAAAGCTGAGGGGTATCATCCTCTTTTTCAGAAACAATATGCACCTTTTCAATACCTTCCCTGTTTTGCAGGTGATCCATTAGCCTCTGCACACATTGATCGTTCTCATCGGGAACTTCCGGCAGGAGTATTGGCAGTTTTACTTGCGTTTTTTTCATTTTTTCTATCGGTTTTTCGATTCTTGTCCGGTAAACTCTCGCTGAAATCTTTAAATTGGCGATGATCTTTTAATTAATGCGCCTTCACCTCCTTGAACTTCTACTTTGTTTTTTAAGTTTAAATATCCTTTTTCTTACAGCGACCATGAAAGCAAGAGCTATCCCCAGCAATGCAAAAAGAAGGTTCATCAAGATTTGATTTTTATCACTAAAATTGAATATTTCCTGGTAACTCTCAGGGAGGTACTTCCACCAATTTTCATCTCCCTGTAAATAATTCATTTGTAGGGAAAGAACCAGCGGTTGCATGATCAATATTCCAAAGACCACACCTGTTAGAATCGCTATAAAAATTTTTCGCCTCCTCATAATTTCTTGTCTTTTTTTCAGGTTCCCCTAAAGAAAGGCAATCGGCAAAATCATGCAGTGAACCAGCCATTATGGCAATACTGCCCGAA
Organism: Autumnicola lenta; assembly: GCF_031846515.1. Taxonomy (NCBI): domain Bacteria; kingdom Pseudomonadati; phylum Bacteroidota; class Flavobacteriia; order Flavobacteriales; family Flavobacteriaceae; genus Autumnicola; species Autumnicola lenta. The sequence continues at coordinate 12,805 of NZ_JAVRHO010000013.1, read as the reverse complement.
AGAAAACCACCAATCAATTCGACTACCGTAAAGGTCAGGTTGAGAAAAAAGGCGGTTCTGGTATAGATTAACGGTTTTGCCCGAAACATTTATAAATTCTGCCAACATACCTCCGCCAAAATTTCCTAAGGCAGGCATGGCTGCAAACAATAGAACAGTCAAAAAATCATTCATAGATCATTTCTTCTTTTCAGTTATAAGTTACAACTTTCCTTATGGCATCTATATGTCTCCTTTATTACTTCCTGTATTTTTAATTTCGAGCTACAAAAAATTATGCCTGAAAAGGAAATCCCATTAGTAAGACAAACAGTTAGAACTTCCTTTACAGGACTTATTTTATTGTTGTTGCTCCCCGTCAATCAAATTTCTTTATGGATTTTCCCGTCTTTATTTGAAACGCATCTTCAATATCTGAAACATAAATAATTCCGTCGCCAGGATCCGTTGTCTTTCCATTTTCGACTATGATGTCTATTGCTTTTCGTGCTTCTTCATTTTGGCACACCAGTTCCAGTTTCACTACGGGACTATCTGTAATGCGAAAATCAAGGGAGGGGCTGGCACCTTTGGCTTTGAATGCACCGGTCCCTTCCCCTTGCGAAAGGGTCATGCTATTAAAGCCACTATCACTAAGGGCTTCAACTACTTTTTGTACTCTTTTTGGTTTTATAAATGCTTTTATTTCTTTCATCGCTATAGTTTGTATTAAGGATGAACCCTCTGGGTTAACTAATTAAGACAAACATTATACAGAGAGCCCATCCATTTAAGTTTTTAATTTAATGACCGTGAGAAGTCTGGCTCTTCTTCATTTCTGCTATCAAATAATAAGCATTGTTCCACGCCACCTTTGCACCTTCAGGTAAAGGTTGCAATAATTTAATTTCCACCCATCCTTCATTTTCTTCTCCTGTCACCACTTCCACCGGCTTAAAAGACCACTCGGTTTCCCCGTCCTCCTCGTGCTCTTCAGCAATAAAGATGTAGGATTTGTCTTCTTCCTCAATAATTGCTTCTTTCGGTAAGGCTGTTACTTCTGTTCCTGTGCCCGTAACGATCCTGCCGTTGATGTACATGCCCGGTACCAGGTTTTCTGAATCTTCCTGTATCTCTGCATGCACGTGGACAGCCCTGGGATTCTGTTCAAATTTCTTGCCGATAGAATAAATTTCAGCAGTATAAGTCTGGCCGGGCACTGATTCCATTTGTAACAGGACCTTTTGTCCCTCCTTGACTTTATATACATCTTTGGCAAAGACCATTAAATCTGCATGCACATGTTCGGCGTTGATCACTTCGAATAGCTCGGTTTGGGGATCAACATATTGTCCTACCTGCACACTTACATCTTCAATGCTCCCTTTTATTGGACTGACTACAGGAACATTCTCGACAATATTTCCTTCTCGTATGCCAGCAACATTAAGGTTTAACTGCCTGAGCTGTGATTCAAACCCTTGAACCTCTGCCTGCACAACACGATAATCGGCCTGTGCCTGTTGAAAAAGTTTGCCTGAACCTACTTCTTGTTCATAAAGCCTTTGTTGACGATTAAATTCTTGCTCCAGGTTCTGCAAACGGCTGTAAGCTGTCATATAATCGGTTTGTAACCTGGTGAGGTTAGGATGGGATAGATATGCCAGTACCTTACCTTTGCTTACTTGATCCCCCTCAATGACCTCAATAGAAGTTATATTGGCTCCTATAAAAGCAGTTACTGTAGCTTCATATTGTGGTGGGACTTCCAGTTGTCCGGTAGCTTCTACTATATCGGAAATGGGCCTTGTGGGCAGGGTGTCCACTTTTATTTCCAAACTGTTGAACTTGAGACTGGAAAGATGCACTTCACCCATTCCTCCTCCTTCTTCTCCTTCTTCATGACCTCCTTCTTCTTCTGCAGAATGTTCTTCCTGAGCTTCAGGGGACGCTTCTTCCGTACCTTTGCCTTCTCCGCCATTGCAGGCTGAAAGAAAGCTTACCGTAATGAGCAATGTGAACAGTTTTATAATGTGCTTTTTCATTTTTATATCTTTGTCTATTAATTAATTATCTTATTCTGAAGTATTTATATAATATTCGAGTTGGGAGCGGCTATCAAGATAGCTGCCCAATGCCTGCCAGGCATTCACTTCTATGCGTACGGCATCGCGTATGTTTTGCAGGAAAGTCACATAGTCAATTGCTCCTTCCCGATAAGCGATGATGGCCCCTGCCCGCTGTTCTCTGGCCAAGGGTAGCGCTTCTTCCTGATAGTATGTCCAGGAATTAAGCCACTTCAGGTATTCTTCGCGTGCCTCAGCATAAGCTGTCTTTAGCTCAAACTGCGTCTGCTGTAAATTAGCTTCAGCTATTTCGCGGTTTATTTTTGCTGATTGTGTTCTGCCCAATTCAGGTCCAAAGAACAAAGGAATGCTGATCCCTACCTGATATTGATAAAAGCCGGTTTGGCCGTCAATTTTCTGCCTGCCGTACTGCGCCTGAAATTTCGGAAGAAACTGCGATCGCCTCTCCCTTAGGGTTGCATCAGCCACCTCTATCCTTTGTTCATACACATTGAGCAGGGGATGGTTCCCAAGGGGTTGCAGTAATCCGCTAATGGGCTCATCAAACTGATCGGCAGGAACATTAGGTACCGTGTAAAGTGTGTCACTGGCAAACCACAGGTTGAATCGCTGCAAGGCTCCAAGATAATCCCTATAGGCCTGCTCTTTTTGTATTTCAACTTCATTGCCCTGGTTTACCGTAGCCAGGTATTCAAGTCTCGAGATTGTCTCTGTTTCCAACCTGATCTGTGCAGCTCTCTCAATATCGGTAAAGGCTGAATCCAGACTGTATAAGGTCTCATACTCATTTTTAGCAGCATATACCGACGCCCAGGCCTGACTTACCTCCAGTTCTACTTCAAGAATGGAAAGATCAAGGGCTTCTTCTGCCAGGGCCACCCTTTCCTTCTGCAACTTCAGGCGTGGCGCAATACCAAAGATGTCGATATTCTGTTGCTGAACCCCAATTTGTGTATAGACACCAAGATCAGCATTACTCGAACCACCGCTAATTTCTTCTGCGCCGGTGAATATCTGGGTATTACCAAGGTCCCAGGCCGTTTTCTTTAAAGCCTGCTGACTTTCTATCTCCAGGGCAGCAGCTCTTATTCTCGGAAAAGCCTCTATTGCCCGTTCCTTGGCCTCTTCTAACGAGAGGACTGGCAAAGAATCCTGTTGGACAATTATTTCAGCCTGAGCCGGAGAATTTTTCTGTGAAGAACTGTTTTCCTGTGCCTCTGCAGGGGTGCTAAATCCTAAGAGGCTTCCGACAGAAAGCAATGCCACCACTATTGCAGGGGCTGGTGCAAAGCCATTATTGTTATTACTATTTCTTCTGTTTTTCATATTTTCTATTAAAGTATAAAGGACTGGCAACACCACAAGGGTGAGAAGGGTAGCTGTAAGCATACCTCCAATAACCACGGTTGCTAAAGGGCGCTGCACCTCTGCACCGGCCGAAGAAGAAAATGCCATTGGCATAAATCCTAAAATATCTGTTACCGCTGTAAGCATGATCGGCCTGATTCGTTCTTTCGTACCCATAAAAATCCGGTCTTTGATACTGGTTACGCCTTCTTCTTTTAATGAATTAAAGCGATTCACCAGGACCAGACCGTTAAGTACTGCCACTCCAAAGAGCACGATAAAGCCTACACCTGCAGAGATACTAAAGGGCATGTCCCGGAGCCACAGGGCGAAAACACCCCCAATGGCCGCTAATGGAATGGCCATATAAATCATGATAGACTGCGAGAATGAGCCCAGGGCAAAATACAGCAGCACGAATATCAGCAAGAGAGCGATAGGCACCACAATAATCAGGCGGTCTTTGGCATTTTGAAGGTTCTCAAACTCACCGCCATAAGAAATGTAGTAACCTGGAGGTAAATCCAGTTCGGCACCCAGTTTTGCCTGAATATCATTCACAACCGACTCTACGTCACGGCCCCTCACATTTACCCCAACGTATGTTCTGCGATAGGTGTCGTCTCTGGAAATTTGCATTGGCCCGGGAACAAAGCTGATATCAGCTACTTCATTAATCGGGACTTGGGTACCATTAGGCAGATCAATGTATAAAGTCCGTATATCTTCAATACTCTGTCGGTGCTCTTCATCAAAGCGCACTACCAGGTCGAAACGTCTTTCTCCTTCAAAAACCACTCCTGCCACTCCACCTGCAAAAGCGGTATTTATATATTCATTTATTTTTTCGATTTCCAGCCCGTACTGTGCTAACTTGTCACGATTGTAGCGTACCGTCATTTGTGGGAGACCAGAAGTTCTCTCTGCATTTACATCTCCTGTTCCGGGTACAGTTTGAATAATCTCTGCCATTTCCTGAACCTTAGTGGATAGAACTTCCAAATCCTCGCCATAGAGTTTTACCGCAATATCTTCTCTTACCCCTTCCAATAGCTCATTAAACCTTAGCTCTATAGGTTGGGTAAAAACAAGGTTGACACCTGTGAGGTTTTTATTGAGTAGGTCCTGGATTTGTTCAATGAGTTCCTCTTTTGTGTCAGCAGAAACCCATTTGTCCCTGTCTTTTTCGAGTATGATGTACATATCTGCTATATCCATCGGCATGGGATCAGTAGGAATATCGGCCACCCCAATTCGGGCTGTTGCTGTCTCTATTTCCGGGAAGTTGTCCAAAAGTAAGGTCTCAATTTTTTTAGAGACTTCAATAGATTCATTTAATGAACTACCTGGACGGATTAAAGCTTGCATGGCAATGTCCCCTTCATCCAGCTGCGGAATAAATTCTCCCCCCATCGCGGAAAAAACATAGCCTGCAGCCCCCAATAAAACAATAGATCCTATGATCACCGCAGCTTTGAGGCGGAGGGAAGCTTTTAAGAGCGGAAGGTAAGCACGGTGAATGCCACCAATGATTTTATCACTGACTCTTTCCAGCCAGCGTTCTAACTTGCCATACCAGTTTTTCTTGTTTTCAATCGGCTTCATAAACAATGCCGTCATCATAGGAACGTAGGTAAGGCACAAGATAATGGCACCTATCATTGCAAAACCAAAAGTATAGGCCATTGGCTTGAACATTTTGCCTTCCACTCCTGTTAGGAACAAGATGGGTGTAAACACAATAAGGATGATAACCTGGCCGAAAAATGCCGACCCCATCATAGTGCTTCCGGAATCGTAAGCGACCTCATCCATGACCGCCTGATTAAATTTGACTTTTCCGGCTTTGATCCTTTTATGGATTTCATAAACGGCACCTTCTATAATAATAACCGCCCCATCAATAATTATCCCGAAGTCAATGGCCCCCAGGCTCATTAAATTTGCCCAAACCCCAAACTGCTTCATCAGGATGAAGGCAAAGAGCAAGGACAGCGGAATGGTAGTGGCTGTAATGAGGCCCCCACGCAAACTCCCCAATAGGAATACCAATGCAAAGATTACGATTAAAGCACCTTCCAACAGGTTTTTAGTCACGGTATCGGTTGTTCTTCCAATAAGGGCGCTTTGGTCAATGATGGGCCTTATTTCAAGTCCTTCCGGCAAGGATTCTTCTACCTCCGCCATCCTTTCCTGGACCCTCTGTATTACCGCATTGGGGTTTGAGCCCCTCAGCATCATAATAATACCGCCCACAGCTTCCTCTCCATCCTGAGTAAAAGCACCATAACGCACCTGACTTCCGAAACTCACTTTTTCGGCAATATTTCCAACTGTAACAGGAATCCCGTTTTCATTGGTAACCACTATTTTCCTGATGTCATCTAAAGACTGGATCAGGCCTTCTCCCCGAATGAAGTTGGACATTCTGTTCCTTTCAATGTAGGCTCCCCCGGTATTTACATTGTTCCGGGCCAGGGCCTCGTAAACCTGGGAGATGCTTACATCCAGCGCATTTAATTTCTCAGGACTAATAGCTACTTCGTACTGTTTGATGTATCCTCCAAAGGAATTCACTTCTACAACACCTTCAAGGAGTGTCAGCTGTCTCTTAATAATCCAGTCCTGAATACTTCGGAGCTCCGTAGGAGTATACTCCTCTTCATAATCTGGTTGTGGCTGGATGGTATATTCATAAATCTGTCCCAGCCCGGTGGAAATAGGCCCCATAGTTGGGCTACCAAAGTTTTCGGGAATGGTTTCCTGCAGCTCTGTCAATTTTTCCTGAACCAGCTGCCGGGGCAAATAAGTTCCCATGTCATCTTCAAAGACGATGGTTACCACGGATAGTCCAAAGCGGGAAACAGATCGTAATTCAGTCACCCCGGGGAGATTACCCATTGCCAGTTCGACCGGATAAGTGACAAACTGTTCAATATCTTCAGTACCTAAGCTGGGAGATTGGGTAATCACCTGTACCTGGTTATTTGTAATATCAGGAACTGAACCCAGGTTCACGGTCATCATCGACCATATTCCGGCTCCTATAAGTGCCAATGTTAGCAGTCCTACTATAAACTTGTTGTTTATAGAGAATGCTATAATTTTGTTAATCATTAATAATAGAATTTAATTCAACGTAAATAGATGAGATGGCCATTAAAGAAGTCAATGGCGTCAGGATATAATTATCCTATCACAAAAGTTAAATTAAACTTGGGGTGGTTGAAAGATAGTACCTAAACTGGCCGAGGAAAATGGAGGTTGGTAGAATAAAGAATTAGTTTTTGCTTCTGGAATTCCTAAGGAATAGGTTTCAAGATTCGGCGAATCAACATAGGCCATGCCATGATAACACGAGTGGTTGCCTTGTAATGGAAGTTCACCATCATGATTATCCTTCTCGTGGCCCGGAAATTTTTTCTGATCCCCATAATGATAATCTATGAAATCAAAAAAAGTAATACCGGTATCTGCCGATTGTTCTTTATAATGCTCAACAAGATTTGGTATTTTCAGTAGTTCACAGCACCAATCCGTTACTGGTCCCGAAGATTGGAACAAGAAAATGACGGATAAAAAAGTGGTTGCTAGAATTTTCACATTACAAAGATAAAAAATTTAAATGCAACAGAAGTGCAAAAGTAGAACTTCTAATATTTAGCGAATTGAAATGAAAATTTAAAACCGATGCCTGCGGCCATTTGAGCGGAAGAAATCAGATATTAAACCAGTTTTTAGAATGGATTAAACTGAGGTAATTCCTGGAAGAAATTTGGCGGGATGAATATCAACATAATACACTATTTCTCTATCATATTTAATAAGTTGCTTAAATAATAAATAATTTATATCTTAGCAGCTTTAAAATTTTTTATGAAACTTGAAATAATCTGTACACGTGCTGAAGCTAACCATACACAGCTATTGAATTGTCAGGCAACAATTGAAAGTTTGGACAACGGTTTCCAGCAGATGACAAAACTCCTTTCTATTGCCGGTAATGAGGTGCGTTTAAAGATTCTCTTCCTTTTAAACATGGAGAAGGAATTATGTCCCTGTGATATAGCAGACATTTTAAAAATGAGTATGCCGGCGATTTCGCAACATATTCGAAAAATTAAAGACGCCGGCTTTATTGTCTCCAGAAGGGAGGGGCAAACTTTATATTATTCGCTGGTAAATTCTGAAACCCAGGTTCTGGATAACATTTTGAGTTCAATTAAATCATCAAGAAAATCCGCTTAAAATGGATGCATCTCAAAATAGATCCAATAAAGCTGCTTTAAGCGGTGTAGTAGCGGCAACAGCAGCATCTTTATGTTGTATTGCACCAGTTCTTGCTTTGGTCGTGGGCACGAGTGGAATGGCTACTACCTTTTCGTGGATGGAACCTTTCCGGCCGTATTTAATTGCGCTCACGGTTTTAGTTCTGGGCCTGGCCTGGTATCAAAAACTAAGATCTAAAAAAGAAGCTGAAAGTGATTGCGGATGTGCAGAAGATGAAAAACCAACATTTCTGCAGTCAAAGAAGTTTTTACTGATTGTAACATTATTTGCAGGGCTCATGCTGGCTTTTCCCACTTACTCCGAAGTATTTTACAGCCAACCTACCAAGGAAATAGTCTATGTTTCACAATCAAATATTGTTAAGGAGGTATTTGTTGTAGAAGGAATGACCTGCGCAGGATGTGAAGCCCCTGTGGAAAATGAAGTCAATAAACTTGATGGCATTATTTCGGTAAAGGCAAATTATGAAAATGCCAATACGGTAGTCGAATATGACAAAACAAAAGTAGATAAGGCTGCAATTATTAGTGCTATAAGCAGTACCGGTTATAAGGTAGTTGATAAGTAACTTAAAAAGAACCAGATGAAAAATTATGATGTTTTTGTGATAGGTTCCGGAATGGCAGGAATGAATATTGCCAATAAATGTGCTTCTAAAGGGCTTAGGGTGGGAATCACAGATAAATTGCCCTATGGTGGTACCTGCGCTCTTCGTGGATGTGATCCCAAAAAGATCATGCTCGGCCCTACTGAAGTAAAACATTTGGCTGATAATCTACACGAGAAGCAAATTTCTGAAGTACCAGCTATCTACTGGCAGGAAGCAATGAAATTTAAACAGGATTTTGTGGATGCTATGCCGCCTAAAATTGAAAAAAGTTACGAAAAAAACAAAATTGATACCTTTCATAGATCAGCAAAATTTATTTCTGAAACTCAATTGCAGGTAGGAAATGAAACTATAGAAGCCGGAAAGATTATAATAGCCACGGGTGCAAAACCGAGAGAGCTGGAAATACCCGGGGAGGAGTACGCTATGGACAGTACAGATTTTCTGAATTTCCAGTTCCTGCCATCCTCTTTGCTGTTTATTGGCGGTGGGTACATCGCTTTTGAATTTGCACATATGGCTGCCCGTTTTGGCAGCAAAGTGACAATCGTTCACAAAGGGAGAAGACCGCTTGAAAATTTTGATCCTTTCATAGTAGATCAATTAACTGAAGCTACCAAACAAATGGGTATACAACTAGTTTTGAATACCAATGTTACCGCGATTGAAAAGGCGAATGGGGCTTTTTGCGTGACCGGAAAAGGTGAAAGCGGGGAAAAGAAATGGGAGGCGGCGCAGGTGATTAATTCTGCAGGAAGGTCTCCTGCCATTTTTGATATGGACCTGGAAAAAGCCAATGTTGCCTTTGGTGAAAAAGGAGTTGAAGTGAATGAATATTTGCAAAGCACCACTAATCCAAATGTCTATGCTGCCGGGGATGCAGCAGATACAGATGGTATTCCCCTTACACCTGTTGCAGTTATGGAAGGACATATTGTAGCATCCAATATATTAAAAGGCAACATTAAAAAACCAGATTATACCGCCATTCCCACTGTGGTTTTTACACTGCCCACAATGGCTTCGGTAGGATTTTCTGAAGAAGAAGCTGTTAAAAAAGGTTTAAACTTTAAGGTAAACAAGGATCGTGTTCCCGACTGGTTTACCGCAAAAAGGATCAACGAGAAAACCTATGCCTATAAGACTCTCATCGAGAAAGAAACCGGAAAAATTTTGGGAGCACATCTCATTGGCCCTCACGCCGAGGAAATTATAAATTTATTTGCCATGGCTATAAAAGCCGGATTTACTTCCAAAGATTTAAAAACCATAATCTTAACCTATCCTTCATCAAGTTCAGATGTTGTATATATGGTATGATTAATTAAAAAAATAAAAAAATGAATTCCTTTATAATTGAATCAACTATAACTTGTCCAGATTGCGGACATTCCAAGACAGAAGAAATGCCTACAGATGCCTGCCAGTTCTTTTATGAATGCGAGCAATGTAAAGAGGTTTTAAAACCCAAAGAGGGTGATTGTTGTGTATTCTGTTCTTATGGCAGCGTACCCTGTCCTCCTATCCAACAAAATAATACTTGCGGGTTTTCTAATTATTGCTAAAAAGTTACAATAAAAAAGATGGCTCATGGATATAAGAATAGGTAAAAGCGCTTAAAAAATACCTATAGGTCAAAATCAAGAGATTTTATTGAAGTGATGTTCTATTTAAAAATTGTTTTATGAGTGATTATAAGAAAGGAAGCCTTAGTCTTGGCAATACCGTTGCTATGGGTACTGGAGTAATGATTGGAGCAGGTATTTTTGCCCTTCTGGGGCAAATCGCTGAACTCTCCGGACAATATTTCGCACTATCATTTATAGTGGGTGGAGTAATTTCGGGATTTAGTGCTTATTCATATATTAAAATGGCCGATGCTTATCCTTCCGCAGGGGGGATAGCTATGTTCCTGAAAAAGGCCTACGGGAAAGGCACAATTACAGCATTTGCAGCGTTCTTCTGTATGGCATCCACATAAAATATACTATAGCAATTACAACCCCTGTTCCACTAACGATAAAGGTAATTTCAGGACTATCATAAAACCAGATCAGACCCGCCAATGTACTTGCCAACATTGTGGTAATGCTTTTTAATTCTTCATAAGTGTCAATAGCAGTAGCAGTGTCTTTTTTATCACAAATATTGCTTATCCATGCATTTGAAATGCCTTCGGTGTGAATATCTATTTAGAAATTAATCACACTATCCAATGCCTCATCGGTATCTTTATGCATAAAGTTAGATTGGTAATTTATTGTGGTAGTAATTGATGAATGCCTATATAGTTTTTGAAGCATATTGATCGGAATTTTATCCTCTGATATGTTTCCAAAGGTATGTCGTGCTATGTGCATTGTGACTTTTTTTGATATTTCGGCCTGTTCTGCAACGGATAACAAATATTTGTTGAATTTTTTGTTGGCTGTTTTTGTTTTAGCATAGACATCTTTGGCATCTTTTAAATTTGCCTTTTTCATTTCAGGAAATATAAAATCATCATCATTTTGTTTATTGTCCTGATAGTATTCCAAAATCGGAAATATTTTACCGGGGATTTTAAGGGATAACAATTTTGAATTCTTATTCATACGATAATGAAGCCTTTCATCATAAATGTCGCTCCAGCGAATTTTCAATACGTCAGCTACTCGAATTCCAGCAAAATAAAAACTAAAAAGCCAAACATTTCGAGCGTGAGTTTCGTTTTCATTCAGATTTTTAACGGATTCAAGTTTTATGACCTCATTTCTGGTTAGACCTATTTTTTCGGTTTCTGGGAATTTAATTCGTATTTTATCAGAACCGAAGGGATAGAGTTTTCTATCTACTATATCCAATTTAATAGCTCTATTATAGATAGTCCTAATCACTATAAGATTATTTACTATTGACCTTTCTGATAGGCTGTGTTTTTTACGTAAGTAGATTTTAAATTTCCTTAAAAATTGTTCATCTATTTCCTGAAAGGTAAGCTGCTTTGATTTGGAAAAGTTCAATACGTGGTTAACGCGAGCCTTATCGGTAGAGAGTCTTGACAATTTCTTATTTGCTTCTAGTTCATCAAGAAAATCTTTTGCAACCTCAAAGAAAGTAATAGATTCAGAAGAGGCATACAGTTTCTGTTTTATTTGATTAGCTGATATATCCTTTTTCCCCGATTGCAAATCAATTAGCATCTTATTAGCTTCAGAAAGTTTAGTGGTTAATAAGCCATTGAGACTATCTGCATTCAGATGTGATTTCCTAACTCGGATATTTTTCTCATCCCAATCTTTTAAATTTATATAATGACCTATATAATGATAGTTTGAACGGCGATTCTTTGTAATACGAACCGCCAGTGGATACAGTCCTTCTTTATTGGGTTTTTTTCTGAGTACTATTTTTGCATTTGACGTCACCTCTTTGATTTTAGAACTATAAAGATAATCATTTTTGGTACAACATAGGTACAACAAACTTTGATTTTAAACCATATCAAATGAAATTAATAAAAATTACATTTCTGTTAATCAATTGTTTATAAGTATAATTAGTTTAATTTATCATTAAAAACGCAGGATTCAAAATCCAGTTTCTTCGGAAGTGCGGGTTCGATTCCCGCCTCGAGTACTTTTTGTATAACAAATGAAACTAAAACCCCGTAAACTTCACTGTTTACGGGGTTTTTTATTTTTATTGAGGTTAGTAATTTTAATATCAATAGATATTTTAATGAGTTCTGTATTAGGATCAACCGCTCAAAGAGTAAGGCAACAATCTTTGATAATTTAATAACTAAAATTGTCAACAAGGATAAAGTGTATCACAAGCAAATTATATGTAACTAACTACTGACCTCAATAATATTATTTTTTACTTCCTGCTTTGTTAATTTTTCAAAGCGGCCCAGGATTTTTTGAAAAAACGCTTCTCTTAATTCTGGTGTATCTTCAATTCCCGGTGCTAACGGAATTAAAAATATACCAGATTCTTTTCTCTGGAGCATTCTCAACATCTGTAACAGAACGGAAACTGGCATAGAAGAGAGGATTCTCCGGCCACCTGGGATTATCATAAATAGCATCGGCATGTTTTTTAAAATTTGTGTGAAAAAACAAGGTGTGGTGTGCAACGTTTTTAATTTTCTTGTCAAAACCAACATAGAAAAGCAGGGAAGAAGGCGCGAAAATTTTCTTCTCCCAGTATTTTTCCGGTTACTGTCTTTTATATTCCGGAAGTAAGATCTCGGTGTGGTGATAGTCTGCCCCGCTAAGGACAATTTCAGATGTTATTTCCTTTCCATTTATCGCAATGCCGGTAGCTGAATCTCCCGTAAGGTTGATCTTTTCTACAGAAGCATTTGTATGGACCAGCGATTCTGCAAGCGCTTTAATGCTTTTAATCACCTCATACATGCCTCCTTTTGGATGCCACGTGCCCAGAGCAAAGTCTGCATAATTCCTATAACTGTAAAATGCCGGTGTATTACTGGCCTTGGCACCAA
>NZ_JAVRHO010000012.1:0-130501 GCF_031846515.1 Autumnicola lenta | reverse complement strand
GGTCAGAAAAGAAAAAAACGCAAACACCATCGCCGAAGAGCAGCCATAGAACCCGTTATTGGACACCTAAAATAAGATCACAGAGCGGCCAGAAACTTTCTTAAAGGGCAAATTGGAGATAGTATGAACTTTATGATGGCTGCTGCAGGGTTTAACTTCAGAAAATTGATAGTAAAACTCCAGGAAATTAAATCTTGGCTCTTTATGGAGGCAAAGCTATTAACTTTCATTAGCATTTTCTCCTCAAATTCAATCAGCCAAAATCGAAACATGAAGCTAGAAATCCATTTCTAAAAGGGGACTAATTATTTACTGTAAAACCGCGCCTCTTTTTCATAAGGATTATCCCAATTTCTATCTGGATCCAGAAAATAATAAGATCCTGAAGCGATCAGATAATTAAAATCTGTATAAAATATTCGGTTGTAGTGCTTCCAAAATCGACTTTCCTTAGAAAGGGCTTTTACTGGTTTATCTAAATAACTATTGAAACCTGAAAACTGTCCATATTGATAAACATGTATAATTTCATGGGCTAATGAATTTTCGCCAAATTCATTAGCCAAAATTAATATTGAATTTGACCAGGTTGTTTGCCCGTAAATCACCGCATAACCGGAATCTCTAACATCAATATGATCTGTGGTGAAAACGGGAAATCCTGTTTTTAATGTTCTTTGCAAATTAAATTCTCCGTAAAAGGCATTTTCTATAGTTCCTATTAACGCAAAAGGCATTATGCGATACCGCACTTTGAAATTTTCTTTGGTATTAAATTCAATTCTGTTAAAACCTATATTAAGATGCCATTCCTCACCAAAGCTGCGATTTGCCGCTCCGTTTTCAATCATAGAAGCACCTGTTGCATTTAGCAAATGTGACGGCCATACATAGGCGTAGTTGTTAGTTATGCCGAATTGCCTAATCAATCGTTTACTTTCAAAAATCATATATCCTCCCAAAGCACCCTGGGAAAAGCCTTTTAGAAAAACCTTATGGAATTTCTGATTCGGCTTCTTATTAATCACAGCGCCTATTCCACCTATAATTGCTCCGGAAGTAATATTGTATAGACCATATTCCAAATCGGAATTTTGGCCTTTTGCAGGCTCTGAAGACGACAGCATGAAAAAGAAAATTAGTAATAAACTGAAATTCCCGGTTGAAGTTTTCACACTTTTTCGTCCTTTCATTTTGGTCTTTAACATTACTTCATGGCCTTTTAAATATTTCTGTTCGTTTTTCTGCCGGATAAGCTTGCAATTAATGTTGAATACATGAAACCAGATTGGCAAATGTGGAGTAGGGGACGCAAACCTGCCAGTTTACTGAACTTTTAACCGAACCTCAAAAATGGCAATTTTCGGCATTTAGACTATTATTCCGTGAAGGTGACAATCTCAGGCTTCTTTATTTTCTATCAACTTTATTTTTTTATTCTTCCAGTTGAGAATAACACGATAATTTCTAAAAAAATCCAGACCAAAACTCTTACCTAAATATTGCTCTGAATACACCCTTTGATTTTTTAGAGTAAAATTTCCAAATTCTATTTCATTAATTATTCCGGTATAAGATTGTCTTGTTGTACTTTGGTTCCCATAAATTCCAGTAACACCTTCCGTTTCAGATTCTGTGAAATCTGAAATTTTACCATTTTCTGTTTGCTTTTGAAATTCAGAAAACGGTACAACGATATCTCCATTATACCCTAAATCAACAAGAAAATTCCAAACTTTTTTTCCGTTTATTTCAGCGGCGATAGAAGGTAATCCTGCAACACCAATAAATAGCTTATTTTCAATTACTTCTTCAGGTAAGCTTAATTTGGATTCATTATCTGTTATGGTAATTTGTTTCTGCTTAAAATCGATATCCCAGATAGCGTGTTGCATTAAATTTGTACCAATAAATCCGTCAACATTCAAAGAAGACCACATTGGTGTAGCGTTAAAATCATTTATTAAGGCTGTTGTTCCAACAAAATCTATCGTTCCAATCTTTATGGTTTCTATTCTTGTATATTTATTTTGCTGTGGTGTATTATAAACATCATAAGCATTTACAGAATCTATAACTTTCATATTTAAACTTTCAGCAAGTTCTTTTGATACAAGAGTGGGTGATCCTGTGTCTAAGAGAAATTTATAAGTCTTATTTTTTATTTCTACGGGTAAAATTATCCATCCCTTGTTCACTTCGAAAGGAAAAGTAACTTTATAGTTTTCCTGGTTTGTTTTTCCTTCTTTAAGGTATTTAGCGGCTTTACTAAGTGAACAGCTATTTATAAGAATAAGGGTTATCAAATAAATTAATACTTTGGCTATTTTCATTTTTTTAATTTTGTTAATGCAATTTAAGCGCTTGTGCGCAATGATTTTAATTACTGCAAGTTGCGGGAGTAGGGGACACAAACCTGCCTGTTTACCGGATTTTTAACCGATGCTTAAAAATGGCAATTTTTGGCTTATAAATAACAAATGACAAATTAGTTGTTAATTATAAGCGGCAAAGCATAGCCTCCGCCGAATAGTTCCACTTTCCGGTTTTGATAAGTTGCAGGTTTATATTCGGTCATCGTGTGGAGGATTTCCAGAAGTTTCTGTTTTTGGTCCGGACTAATTTTTCCTCCGACTTTTGTTTTTAAGTTTCCCCCGATATCAACGTTCAGGGTAATTATGACCTTTTCTTTTATACGTTTCAGTTCTTTGGACTTTTTTATTTCGGACTTTAAAAGTTCTATGAAATCGGGATTGATCTCCTTTTTGTTCAGAATCACTTCTTCAAACTGTCCCTCGTGTTCAAATTTGAACGATTCATCCACGTGCCACTGAAACATCTTTTCTGAGTATTCCAGTTTGCCGCAATACTGCATGATGACATCATACGAATCTATATCTCCACGTGAATAGGCTTTCTGAAATAAACTGCAGGCTTTGGTATTGTCGCCAAGATTCAGATAAGTTGCTCCTAAATTAAACAAGGCATCTCTCTTTGTGGAGTCGATTTTAATGATCGATGCGTATTTTTCTTTAGCAGTCTGAAAGTCCGAAGCGCTAAAGGCCGTATTTCCTTCAGCCATTAAACTGTCGATTTCGTTTTCCTGTGCTAAAACTGAATTGATAAAAATCAGGATAAAGATTAGAAGAAGGTTTTTCATGTTGGTTTGCAGCTTAATCTTCCCACTTCGTTTTAAGCACAGTTCCCACCGGATAATCTTTTGTACTAAATTTGTACATATAGGATTTTGCAACAGTTTTTTCTTTAAAAACTGAATCTGGTTCAATAAAGAATTCACTGTTCTGAGTCCGGAAAATCAAACTCTTATTTACGCCATCCACTTCTCCTTTATTAATGGTAATTAGCCAATGTTCACCTTCGTCTTCTAATTCGGGAACCTTCTCAGTATTTGTGATCTCTGCAGCAATTGGTTGTTTAAGGAACGCTCCCCGATATTTTGGAGGGATTTTGTCTAAATCAAGGCTGGAAGTCGCCGAATCTTTTTCTACTGCCTCATTCACCAGGTACCAGCCGTGTTCCTCAGGCTCATCACCAGAATTGTAATAATAAGCAAAATTTTCATAATCACTTTCTTCGTCTTCAAACCCATAGAATGAAGTGGATTGCTCAGAAAGTAAATATTCATTATTGTTCCATTCTAAAATCTGAAAAATTGTTTTGGTTTTTAAACTGTCCGGTCCATATTGTAATTCCCTAATCTCTGGATTTGACATAGGAGATTCTTCAGTGTAAACGGTAATTGTTACAGTCTCAGGTTTGAGTTTCAGCTGAGTTTGATCTTTGGAATAAGAACCTGCAAATTTCCTTATTTCTCCACCTCCGAAACAACTGAACATGCTGGTTTTTAAAACAAATTTGTTGTTGGATAGTAATGCCAGTTCTAAACCCATATTAAATCCGTCAGCTTTAAAGAAAGTGGTATCAATATTTCTACTGGAAGTTTCTTGCTTATTTCCTTTCTGTTCAGAACAGCTAAGGAGTAATAGAAGCGTTATTAATGGAAGAAGGGTTTTCATATTAATACGTAGTAAGATAGTTGCGGAGGTTAGGAATACGAATTTTGTCGGTTAACCTTTTCTTTCGAGGAAACCAAAATACAATTTCTAGGCAAAACCGAGTATTTGCGATACGCGTTCTTCTAACTGTTCCTATCCCTGAGAATTTTTATAATGCGGTTATACATAATTTCCGATAAGCCCCAGTTGTATCCTTCAAAATTAGTGGTGTTTGTGAATTGAATAACTACCGTATCGATATCTTTGTGATATTTAGCGATACTTTGATAACCGGGAATAAGCCCCGTATGATTATATTCGTAAATAGAAGAATAGATCTCCTGTTCCTCACCTTCAAAAAGAGAACCGTCATTTAATGCTCTCAAAAATATTCCTACATCTTCTGCCGTTGCCAACATAGATCCATAGTCCGTTGTTTTTATATCTTCTTCGACACCTACATAATACCCGCTCATTAGCCTTTTAAAATCGACATCATGAATGGAAGCAAAGGTGTTTTTCAGTCCAAGTGGATTCAGGATTTTGGCTTTAATGTATTCAAATTTTCTTGCGCCTGTCACCTTTTCTATAAGATTTGAAATTAACACATAGTTGGTGTTGGAATATTCATATTCTTCACCAGGCTCGAAATTGGCAGGTAAATTAAAGATCCTTTCAAGAGCTTCCTGATTATTTTCTGGCGGATTAGTCCAGAAATTTGGCGTATCGGTAAAATTGGGAATACCGCTCCTATGCGTGATCAACATTCTTAAGGTTATCTCATCGGCATTTTCTATTTTTTCTACCAGTTCAGGAAAATAAGTGGAAAGTGTTTTCTCCAGAGATAACTGTCCGGAATCTACTAACTTAGCTACTGCAACAGCAGTATAAAGTTTATCAATACTAGCAATTTTAAACAACAGATCAGGATCGGCAGGAATTTTATTTTCTCTGTTGTTATACCCGGCAGTATAAAATGCAGGTTTTGCATCTTTCTCATCTACAAAAACGATAATTCCATCAAATCCATAGCCGGTCGCTTTGTTTACCTGTTCTTGAATTGTTTTAGGTAAGGGTGAAATCCAGGCACGAACCATAATCCAGGGAACAAAGTACAGCGAGATTATTGTTCCAATAAACAAAACTGCTCTTAGTGTCCAGGTTCTTTGTTTTTTTCTCATAGGATCTCAGCACACGGTCTTGTTAATATAGTTTGCAGGGGTAGGGATGCGGACTTGTCGGATTTGTTGTTTTTTTTCCTGGTTTCTAAAATTACAAATTTTCTACTTTACCCATTATGTGCGATGAACCGATGTTGGCGATAGTAATCACAGCATTTCATTTTCTTCTGGAATAGGACCAAATCCATTATGAGCAGCCGGACCAAATGTTGTGTCGTAATAAACCTGATTAATCAGTACTTTATTTATACATTCTACGGTGAGAATTTTGTTTTTTATTGGTCTTCCAAACAATGCTAAATTTGGAATCACTTGTGATTTCGCATATTCTTTTAACTTCTCATATCTCCTAATGGAAATCCCATAAATTGTTTCAAATGGCACCAGTCCATTACTTACAAAACTGAAATAAGAAGGGTAAATAATTCCATCATAATTTTTTTTAAAAGCAGCTTTAGAAATCTCTCTGCAAATTTTGTAAGAATGTTTTCCTGCTAAAAAAAGAAAATGAATTGCTAAATCTAAACTATCAAACTCGGTTACACCTTCTTCTTCCTCTATAAGTTCTGTGAGATCTAAAAGTTTTAAATTTTTTTCAGGTCGAAGTTTTCCAACGTATATATTGTCTTCTACAGTAGTTCTACATTCGTGAATGCAAATTTGCAAATCTTGAGAACCATATAATAATGGTAAATTTTCATCGTCTAGTCTGCCGTTTCCAATAAATTCGTCTGGTGGAGAATCATACTCATTAGGATCTTCTGGGTTTTCCGGATTTAATCTCAATCTGTAAAAGCTTTCTCCTGTTGTAATTTGCTTTGTTGGATATAAATCAAAAACTTTTTCAATTATTTTTGATCTTTTATCTGATTGTAAATCTTTTAAAGGTTCTATTTCACCAAACATCCAGAACCTAGGAGCATAGTAAAAAAGTCCAATTTCTCCGGCACTTTCTATTAATTTTGCATCTTTTTCTAGATGTTCTGATAACTCAACACTTTTTTTTCTATTACTTTTGTGTTCATTCATTTGAATTATAGGAAACCCTCCATAATCAAATTTCTCAATTGTACCGCGAACAAAAAATATATAGCAAAGTTTTCTAACTAATTCTTTTGTTAACTTTTTTCCTTTATTTGAAAGACAATTGACGCATTTTTTATTATTATTATTAATTCCAATTCTCTCTGCATCTAATTGTAAACCTTCATCTTTAAAACATCTGGAACAAATTGAAAATTGATCTGTCATTTTCTGTTACAATCTTGATGATTATTATCGCCAACGTTTTATATAAAAACTGTGCGCGGGCGAGCTTGATTTTCCGCAGGAAAATCCGCTGAGCAAGCACGACAGCATTTCGATTTGACACAGGCTTTAGCATTGTTTTTATATTTTGTTGTGAGGCGTCTTTTTAATTATCCGCAAGCCAAAACATCCAAATTTACCGAAAAAAAGCGCCAATTGCGTTTGAGTGAGGATTCTAACCAGTAGCTTTTTTTACTTCCCGCAAAACCTGGCAACTACCAATAAGCTAAAATTTGCAGATTTTCGTCCGTCGCAAAGAAGTCTTAAAAATGGCAATTATCGACCTTTATTAAACTGATTGGCTCCGTTTCAAAGTCCGATTACAGACCAAACCTTTTAAATCAAAATAGCCGAAAATTCGATTTTTGCCCCCTACTCTGCCCTTGATGCCTCACAACAAATTAATAAATCCACCTGTCCATTAATAGCTTTATTAGCTCCTCCACAAATCTACTAAAATTCAGGATCTTCTTGAGAGGATAAAGATTTCCGCCTTCTTTTAAGAAAAAAGCTTTTAAATCAGCACACTTCTTCGTGGGAGTCTGAACCTATCATCCGCTTTTAAACGTTTGCAAACGGATGTAAACGTAAGCAAATAATTGACAACCGATTAACACTAACCTCCTGCAGTATGTTTGTCCTGTTGAAATGAACTAATGATTTTCAGCTGCAATAAATTCTATAGTTATGAGCACTTTAAGAAACAAAGTACAGTTAATTGGTCACGTAGGTAATGATCCTGAAATCGTAAATCTTGAATCAGGAAAAAAGCTGGCGAAATTTTCTATCGCCACAAATGAGAGTTATAAAAATTCCAAAGGAGAAAAAATAACAGATACGCAATGGCATAATATTGTTGCCTGGGGCAAAACCGCTGAATTAATCGAGAGTTATGTTCCCAAAGGTAAAGAGGTGGGGATCGAAGGGAAACTTACCAGCAGGAGTTATGAGGATAAAGAAGGCATAAAACGCTATGTAACTGAAGTGATTTGTAATGAAATTCTGTTGATGGGAAAGTAGACGGCGTAGTACCAGGAGTTCTGTAAAGGTTCTGAAAAGCTTCAGAAGCAAAGATTCGATTTAAAGGTGGTTTAGGTTTCTTGTGCAGAAAATAAACCACCTTTATGTCGTCCGAAAAAATGGTCTGCTCTAAAACCTGGAAAAGCTTACGGAAAAATCCGCAGCTATTTTGCCGTGCGTACCACGTCAGAATGTGACATAAAGGAGTCTTTCAGCCGTTCTATCTTGGAATTGAATTCCGAAGCAAAAACGAGATACTGGCATTTGGTAATATGTGGCGGAATCCGGATCAGGTCGTTAAAATCCCTGCTGTTAAGAAGGAATTCGGCATCTTCCACAATAAACAACTTTAACTGACTCACATTTATTCCGGTGATCTTAAAAAGCTTGAAAAGCTTGTTTGGAGTGGCGATCACCACGTCTACACCTTCATAAATGGAAACTTTTTGCTGTTCTATATCAGGTTCGTCATAAGCGCTAAAAACCCTTACATCCATATACCTGGTAAACTCGTTGAATTTTTCTTCCAGTTCTAAAGCAGCCTGTTTATTCTTTACAAAAATCAGGGCCCGCGGAGCATCTTCAAAAGCTTTACTTTCCAGGATTTGCAAGGTGCTGATTACAATGGCCGTCGATTTTCCGCTACCTTCGGGAGCGATTGCAAAAAGATTTTTTCCGCTTTTGATCTTCGGGATTAATTTCTTCTGAAAAGGCAGGAGACTTTCATATCCCAGCCTGTCAAGTGCTTCTTTAAGGGGGGTATTTAATTTTTTAAACGACATAGAGTTTATTTTAGCGCTACCATATTTTCAAATCTTCAAAAATAGAATTTAAAAGATTCGGAAGTTTACAAAGATAGCTTTCCCAAAATTTAAAGTGCTATAAACCTATTATTGCTTTTAGAAAATTTGATCAATAGCTAGACCATTAAATGTTTTACCTATTGAACGAATTGCTGCTCTGTGATGAGGTATATTCTACCGGGGTTGTGGTTTTTCACTAAAATCTGATTTAAAAAAACCAGGTCCCCGCCGCCACTCCATGGTCTCTGAAAGATCCCGGCGAAAATCTCCTCTTTAAAGGGAACTAAGATTCGACCGCGGTACTAGTTAATTTTATATTTAATCCCTAATTGCAATAAGATGTTTATATCCTCTCCGGCAATTTGCCATTTGTCACTTGCCCGAAGGGAGCCTACGGGATCAGTCCAAAATAATGTCGGTTCTATTTGCAGGGCTAAATCTTCAGTCAGTTTAGAACTGATAATTCCCGAAAAATTTACGCTCATATAATTGCTTGTGATTCCCGGAGATAGTATGTTTAAATTCTGTCTAAATTCCTGATGTGTATATCCAAATCCAAAGTTGTACCCAAAATTCCAGGTGTTATCCTCCTTGAGATGCTCTAACAAAATCATAGAAGTTAAGGAAGTAACGTCGCCATCTATTGGCTCATTATTATTTTTCCAATTTCTTCCTTCAATTCCGGCGTTTAAATACTGAAATTTTAGTTTAAGACCAAAATAAGATTCTGTGTTTGAATATTTTAAATCAAGGTAGGAACTAAACGGTAGCGAGTAATTAATATCAACACTACTATCAAAGTTTTCATACGTATATGCAGATCCGGTTCCCAGTCCGAACCCCACTTCTAAATTTTGTGATCTTCCTTCAAGAGTTCCAATAAGAGAAATAAAGGCAATCAATATAATTTTTTTCATAGCTACTTTTAGCGTGTATTACTTTATAGAAATCGGTAACGTATGCCAAAACTTCCTCTAAGTATATCAGAATCCAGTAGTATAGGTGCAGCTTCAATATGAAAACCGAATTTCTTCTCATTAAAAGGATATAAGTTAAGCCCAAAGGGTGCTACCAATCCACCGTAACCATTATACCTGAAACCCAGACCTCCATAAAAATCATAATCTTCCCTTTTAATAAACTTATAGGTAAGTACAGCTTCTACGGAGAGATTATCAATAAACTGATCTGTACCCAGTCTTACCTCTGGGGTAAGGCGGTTGCTAATATCGTAGCCTACCCCGATAAATGGAAGGTTTGATTGATGGTAGCTAATATTTAACTGGCTATAAGAATTTGAAATAAATAAAATGGAAGAAGCTAAAAAAAGTAATTTTTTATACATGCTTTTTGGATTGTTGAAT
This sequence comes from Autumnicola lenta, assembly GCF_031846515.1. NCBI lineage: Bacteria > Pseudomonadati > Bacteroidota > Flavobacteriia > Flavobacteriales > Flavobacteriaceae > Autumnicola > Autumnicola lenta. The sequence goes on along the minus strand of NZ_JAVRHO010000012.1, from coordinate 120,809 downwards.
TAATGTATTTTTATTCTACGCTAAACTGAAACCTGTCACTGTCCTGGTTTGCAAAGTTTGTGTTGATTAGGATCTGGTTGTAATTTTCGCCCTCCAAATAAACTGAAAGTGGATTAGGAAGATAAGACGATCCTAAAAAATAATCCCCTTTTTCTTTCAGGACTATTCCAAAATCACTTTGGATCTGGCCGTTTACTTCTGTAGTATTTACGTCTATAGAATATTGATAGGTAACCGTTCCGGTAATTGGAAAAATTTCATCCTCAGAAAGTATAATAGGAATAGGCTGATCAAAGCCATTTTCCAGGTATAGGTTTAATCCTAAATAGGCGTTCTGATTAATTCCCCTCAATTCAAGGAGGTCAATTTCTTCACCGTCTTCATCAAATAAAGTATTGGGGATGATTGTTTTTACCCAAAGGGTGTCATTTTGATTAAAAACATTGCCATCGTTTTGAATTTCAATTAACCCGGGAGCATCAAATTCAAAATTTTCATAATCGTGATCATCTTCGGGTGGGCAGCACATGCCGGCGCATAAAAAGACCAGGGAGGTAATGAATGTAGTAATTTTCATTTCTATTTATTTGATGAGATTTAGCATATTATTCAGAATATTGTGTAATCAATCTTACTAGCAATTCGTTTAAAAATTCTACTTCATATTCACCTATAGAAGGCTCGATATGGTCATTCCCTATTCCACTGTGATCTGTTATAAACACATAAGTACTATTGGTGGCCATTGAAAAATAGCGCATAAGGAATTCAGTTTCTTTATCTATTCCGCTTGCCGTAATAGGTATAAGCTTTATTCCTTTTTCAGCGGCTTGTTTTATCGAATTCTGAATGTCAGAAATAACTTCTTGATTATGATGTGGCGGGGCATCTAATATTAGAAATGCTAAACGTGTGCGTGCGTTAGATGACCACTGTAAGTTATTAATTGTTGTATTGAGGGCTGTGTGGACTGCTTCAGGAAAATCACCGCCTCCGCCAGCAGATTGATTATTAATGAAATTTAAAGTGGTATTTATATCAGCTGTAAAATTTGAATGCCTTACAACATAATCGTCTTCTACATCTCGGTAAAAGACCGATGAAGTTAATATGTCAAGACTGGAATTTAAATTTTCTACTTTTTGAATAATGTTCTTCAAGTCATCTTTTAGGAATTCTAACTCGTCTGACATAGAACCGGTGGCATCTACAATAAATGCTATTTCAACATTGTCTGGAGCTACACTTGTATTTTTTATTTGAACCTCATTTATACCCTGATTGAAATCTTTTAAATTGATGCTGAGTTTCTCTCCATCCACCCAAAGCGAATAATTTTCCAGGTCTGAATTAGTGGATCTTTCAAAAGGATTTATCCAAAGTTCAGCATTTCCTTTATTATCTGATTTAGCAGACCATATTGTTGTACCCTCATCGGTTTTTAAAGCCACAACTGCATCTATGGCAGGCATTCCGCTTATATCTTTTACAGAAACGGAAATCCTGTTATTAAGATAAAAGTTCCAGTGGTATAATTTATCAGCAAATTCCTGGTTGTTTTTTAGATCTGTCCAGTAATTCCAGTTTGCAAGGTCATTCCATTCTCCGGCAGTTATTTGCCCCGAAGAATCAGGATCGTCAGTGCCGTTATTGGGGTTTTCAGCGGAAGGCTCTCCGCTATCCGAATCTCCGCTATAGGAATTCCTCAGCGCATCTCCTGAACCTTCGGTTGCTTCACTTAGAGAGTCTTCACTGCATCCAATAGTAAAGAAGAGCAATAATAGTAAGCATACTTTAGTAATTTTTTCCATTTTGGGTGAATTTAGTAGTTCCTACTTTAATTAGATGCGAAAAGTCACAAAGGTTGCGTTAATAAGTGAAGTAATATGATATTAATTAAAAAAGCACGGTGCTGCTATTTAAAAATATTTGGCGAGATCTGGATTAAATGGCTATAATCCCTACTGTTCTGAAGGAATCTTTCACAATATATAATTCTACCTGAATCAAATTTAAGATTGAATCTCCAAGATTTTCAATAGATGGTTGGAAGTAGCGATCACTCTCTTTCTCCCAAAACTGCAACTACCTTATTGCCTCTATCGCATTGGCGAGATATACAAAAGGCGCATTCCAGTTGATCGCGATCTCATTACTGGCATAACTGCAGCGGTCATCGATATACGAAGTCGCCGGATGCTGGTGAGCAGCTGTGTATTTATCTCCACAACCGGCTATATCCTGTTGCCCGGGATTTGGTCCGCCGGCAAGAAGTCCCGGGACTGGGTCGTCGATATCATCAGATTCAGAAGGCCTGTGGTGCGGATCTTTCGTTGGCTTCTCTCCATAACCGGTCAAAAAGGAATAGCCCGTGGCATTCCTTCCCAGCAAATAATCCAGGTTATCATTTGCAGCATTCAGATATTTATCGTCGCCGGTGATTTTGTAAACATTTAAAAGAAGTATACCCTGATTTCCGGCTTCTGAATTGCTGCCCCATGCAAAGTCTGATTCCTTAATTCCCATAGGGATTGCATAAGCTGAAGTTTTTGAAGATGCGACCAGATCATCGGCCATTTTCCTAAGCTGGTCTGTTATTGCATCTATATTTACAACTTCGCTATCCTGAAATTTGTCCCTGTGCCTGGCAAGAGAATAGAGGGCAAGCGTGTTTACATTTGGCCATGCGGGAATCCCGAACTCAGCTTCCAGTGAATTTTCAATGTCCGCGTCTTTGTAGTACTCCTCGTTCCCGGTGGTGATAAAAAGTTCTGTTGCGGCCCATTGCAGTTCATCTTTAAAATTTCGGTCCCCGTAGGCGCCGGTGCTTACTTCCGGATCTTGTAATTCTCTCTGGCGGTAGGTTACCTCAGGGTTTTCTTTGGCCCAGCTATAAGCGTTTTCACTCATTACCAACAGCGAATCTGCCAATCCCGGCAATTCATTTTTATAGTCGCTGAATATTCTTGCTGCCTGCGCAGTTACTGCTGCAAAATCTAACGTTGCCGCTGTTCCTTTTTGTACCGCCCAACGCTGCAAAGTGGCATCTTTTGGCGCAACCGCACCGTGAAAGTTTGCGCTGGTAAGTTTGTGATAAACGCCGCCATCTTTGTCCTGCATCGTCATCATCCATCGTAAATTGTACAGTGCTTCATCAAGAAAATCAGGAATGTTGTTTGTGCTCTCGGGAATATTCAAATTCAGGGTATCGAGGTATTCCGGAAAATCCTCATACAGCGAAAACAGCGTTCCCATGGTGATTCCGCTGTTTACGATATATTTTCCGTAATCACCGGCATCATACCAGCCACCGGGGCTGGAAATGGTAGATCCCGCAGGGCGATTCTCTGACGCAGCCGAATTGTGGATTTTTACCTGATTGTCGGGATGTCCTGCTTCCCTTGCCCATTTTCCGGCGTAGGCTTCGGGTAAATCTGTGGAAGCTCTCTGAAAATAAAACGCTTTCATACTTGCCTTTGCCGGCTCAAAATGTACATTTTCGGAAATTTCAAAAGGATGGCTGTTGCCAATTCCCGGTACGTGCAAAACATATTCTCCCGACTCTTCTACGGAAGAAAAATCAGCTTGTTTCACGGTTTCTTTACTGTGCGGCCATTCTTCAGCCTCACTGAGTTTTCCTGAAAAAACTTCTTTTTTATCATCTGCCGTAAGTATTGTGAAGTCGGTGGCTTCTGTAGTGACGATAATTGCCATTTTAGGGCCTTCAGGATAAAACCCTATTTGATTAACGCGGATCTTTTCTGAACCTGGATTTTCTTCATTTGACTGTGCAAAAGCTGAAAAATTTAGAAAAAAGCATAAAAATGGAATCAGAAATGTAGTGGAAGGCCTCATAAATGTATATTTTAGGCATAAATATAAGTATAAATTGAAATATTCATGCTTAGTTTGCTGTTCCTGGAGCAATTTTCTGCGTCCGTTAATGTTTTCTTTTGGAATTTCAACAATTTCAAGGTGATCTGGGGTTTTAGAGGGGCATCTTTATAGAAGAAATTCAGCTAAAAATAGATTTCCCTAGCCAGTCTGTAGGTGTTGGCGTGAGCGTCGATAATAGTTTTGATGTCAGGCGAATATCCGCCGCCCATGCTGCATTGTACCGGAATAGAAAGCTCGTGGCAAAGCTGAAGCACGAACCTGTCGCGTTCCTTACAACCCGCGACGCTGCAGGAAAGTTTGCCAAGTTTGTCGGTTTCCAGGATATCCACCCCGCTGAGGTAAAAGATAAAATCCGGATTAACATTTTCAATGAGATCCGGAAGTGTTTCTTTTAGAAGCTGAAGATATTCCCGGTCTCCCGAGCCGTCGGGAACTTCGATATCGAGATCTGATTTCTCTTTTTTAAACGGATAATTGCCTTTGCCGTGCATAGAAAAAGTAAAAACCGAAGCGTCATTTTGAAAAATTTCAGCAGTACCGTTGCCCTGGTGTACGTCCAGGTCTACAATCAGAATTTTTTCAGCTAATTTTTGCTTCTGAAGATAACGTGCCGCTATCGCCTGGTCATTTAACAGGCAAAAAGCCTCGCCACGATTGGAGTAGGCATGATGCGTACCACCGGCAATGTTAAAAGAAATTCCGTGCTCTAATGAAAAGTGGCAACATTTCATCGTGCCGTCGGCAATAATAATTTCCCTCTCGTATAATGCTTTTGAAAGCGGAAATCCCGTCTTCCTAACCTCCCGTTCACTTAGTTCCTGGTTTTTTAAACGGGAATAATAATCTGCATTATGCACAGCGAGGATATGCTCATCCTCCGGAATTTCAGGCTCAAAAAAGTTTTCTTCGCTGCAGGTCCCTTCCAGTAACAATTGCTGTGGCAAAAGCTCATATTTCTCCATCGGAAACCGGTGACCTTCAGGCAAAGGATGTTTGTAGATGGGATGGTAAGCGATTTTGAGCATTTTATTTAATCAGGATCGGCAAAGTTAGGAATGTTTTTTGGGTTTTTGATAGTTTAGGGGCGGACTCGGTTTTGTCAGTTCGAGCGAAGTCGAGAACGGTGTTGGTAGTAAGATCCTGCTTCTCACCAACCCCTCGACTCCGCTCGGGGGGACAGCCGTTTTCAGTCTGATTTTATTTTTCACGTTTTCTTTCTCTTCAGAGTGTCAGTTCGAGCGGAGTCGAGAACGGTGTTAGTACCTAGATCCTGCTGCTAACCAACCCCTCGACTTCGCTCGGGGAGACAGTCGTTTTCCAGACTGCTTTTCTTCTTTTTTGAATTTCTCTTTCGCCGTTGAAGTGTCAGTTCGAGCGGAGTCGAGAACGGTGCTTGTACCTAGATACTGCTTCTCACCAACCCCTCGATTTCGCTCGGGGTGACACGTAATGGTAACTGTTGTGGTGTGGCAGCAGCAGAGTCGAGAACTATTCATTCTCAGAGCTATTTCTGTAATGACTTGCATTCCTGCACTCCGCGAGAATTTGTAACAAATCATAATCGCCATTTGCAAGGGCTCTTTTCTTTTGAGCACTCCATTTTTTCATCTTTTTCTCGAAATAAATAGCCTGATTTACATCATTAAATTCTTGATGGAAAATAAGTTCAACCGGTCTTCTGCTGTAGGTGAAACTATTCTCATTTTTATCCGAATTATGTTCTGCCAGTCTGCGTGAGATGTTGTTGGTTATTCCTGTGTAAAGCAGATTATCTTTACACTCTAAGATATAGACATAGTACAATTTCATAATGAAGAATGTTAATTGTTTCTAACAACCCCTCGACTTCGCTCGGGGGGACAATCGTTTCAATTTTCTTTTAAGTACTTATTCCTGCTTTCAGACTCACCCCTCGAATACGCTCGGGGGAAAATCATTGGAGTAGTTCGAGCGCTCTCAGCTGTCCGTTCGAGCGGAGTCGAGAACCCGTTGTGCTATTTTTGACAAAAGAATGTTTACTGCTTCTAACCCACCCCTCGACTTCGCTCGGGGAGACAAGTGGTTTTCAGTCTGATTTTATTTTTTCACATTTTCTTTCTCTACAGAGTGTCAGTTCGAACGGAGTCGAGAACCCGTTGTGCTATTTTTGACAAAAGAATGTTTACTGCTTCTAACCCACCCCTCGACTTCGCTCGGGGTGACAAGTGTTTTTCAGTCTGATTTTATTTTTTCACGTTTTCTTTCTATTCAGAGTGTCAGTTCGAGCGGAGTCGAGAACCCGTTGTGCTATCCACAAAAGAATGTTCACTGCTTCTAATCAACCCCTCGACTTCGCTCGGGGGGACATCGTTGGAATACTTAGAGAACTCCAGCTAGTCAGTTCGAGCGAAGTCGAGAACAGTAGCTAATTTATCGTCGTTCCATTCTCAACCCCATCTTCATCAGGATTTACAAAGACCAACTTTCCTTCAGCGTTTTCTGTCATTAAGATCATGCCTTCGCTTTCTACTCCGCGTAATTTTCTTGGGGCGAGGTTGGCGAGGACGGTAACTTTTTTGCCGATGATATCTTCAGGTTTAAAATGCTCTGCAATACCCGAAACTACAGTTCTTTTATCAAGACCTGTGTCGACTTTCAACACCAGTAATTTTTTAGTTTTTGGCATTTTATGAGCTTCGATAATGGTCCCAACTCTCAGGTCCATCTTCGTGAAATCATCGAAATTTGCAGTTTCCTTCTGAGGCTCCACTTTCTGATTTTCAGCTGCGTTGGCGGTTTTTGTAGCTTCCAGTTTTTTCAGTTGTTTTTCGATTTCGGAATCTTCTATTTTACTAAAAAGTAATTCCGCTTTTCCGATTTGATGTCCTGCCGGAAGTAAAGACTTTTTTGTGCCGATTTTATCCCACTGCGCTTCTTCTTCTCCCTGGTGCTCTACGGCATCTGTAATTTTCAGGATTCCTTTCAGTTTAGTTGAAGTAAATGGAAGGAAAGGTTCACTTAAAGTTGCAAGTGCCGATGCAATTTGCAAAGCAACATACATCACGGTTTTCACCCGTTCCTCATCAGTCTTGATCAGTTTCCACGGCTCTTCATCGGCTAGATATTTATTTCCTAAGCGCGCAAGGTTCATCAATTCAGCCTGTGCTTCGCGGAAGCGGTATTTTTCAATAGAACTGGCGATAACTGCCGGATATGCTTTTAATTCAGCAATCGTAGCTTCATCAACTTCAGAATATACATTGGGTTCAGGAACAATTCCGTCATAATATTTATTAGTAAGAACTACAACACGATTTATAAAGTTGCCAAATATCGCCACCAATTCGTTGTTGTTCCTTGCCTGAAAATCTTTCCAGGTAAAATCGTTATCCTTGGTTTCAGGAGCGTTTGCGGTTAAAGCATAGCGCAATACATCCTGCTGATTCGGGAAATCTTCCAAATACTCGTGCAGCCAGACCGCCCAGTTTTTAGAAGTGGAAAGTTTTTTACCTTCCAGGTTCAGGAATTCGTTTGCCGGAACATTATCGGGGAGAATATAGTCTCCGTGCGCCTTCAGCATAGTCGGGAAAATAATACAGTGAAAAACGATATTATCTTTTCCTATGAAATGGACAAGTTTGGTGTTCTCATCCTTCCAGTAAGGTTCCCAATCTTTGCCTTCTCTCGCTGCCCATTCTTTGGTGGAAGAAATATAACCAATTGGGGCATCAAACCAGACATAAAGAACTTTCCCTTCAGCGCCTTCCACAGGCACAGGAATTCCCCAATCCAGGTCACGTGTCACCGCGCGGGCTCTTAAGCCATCATCTATCCACGACTTTACCTGTCCGTAGACATTCGTCTTCCAGTCGGCTTTGTGACCTTCCAGAATCCATTCTTTTAGCCAGTTTTCATATTGATCCAAAGGCAAAAACCAATGTTTTGTTTCTTTTAAAGTAGGAACAGCCCCTGTTATGGCAGATTTAGGGTTAATTAAATCTGTCGCATTTAAGGAAGTTCCGCAGCTCTCACACTGGTCACCATAAGCTTCTTCATTTCCACATTTCGGGCAGGTTCCGGTTACAAAACGATCGGCAAGAAATTGTCCTGCTTTTTCATCATATAGCTGCTTTGTGGTCTCCTCGATAAATTTGCCATTTTCGTACATCGACTTAAAAAAATCTGATGCAGTATCGTGGTGAACTTCAGCAGAAGTCCGCGAATAATTATCGAAAGAGACACCAAAATCTTTAAACGATTTTTTGATAATGGCGTCATATTTATCCACAATATCCTGCGGACTAACGCCTTCTTTTTTTGCCTTTATAGTAATTGGCACCCCGTGCTCATCACTTCCGCATACAAAGGCCACGTCCTGGCCGTGCATCCTAAGGTATCGTGCATAAATATCGGCGGGAACATAAACACCTGCAAGATGGCCTATATGTATAGGTCCGTTGGTGTATGGCAAAGCAGCGGTAATCGTATATCTCTGTGGAGAATTGTTCATTTATTCCTAATCTTTTTTTGAGCTTGTAAAGGTAAGCAACTGCTATATATTACGAGTTAAATTCTTGTAAAAGACCATCATGATGACGGAATTGTTTCTACATTTATGCCACCCTTTAAAAATGGCAATTTTCGTACTTTATACTGCGGAAGTAAATCAGAAAACATGAAAAAAATATTTTTTGTAATAGCTTTTATTGGTCTTTATTCCTGTAATAGCACAAAACAAGCGACTACAGCTACTTCAGACAAATTTGTTGCAGAAAAACTTCTGGATTATGACCTAAAGGAGGTGAAAGAGCGGTTTTCTGATGCTAATATAGAAGAAGGAACCAATTTGTATGATGAGGGAACAGTAGAGCGCTCTTACGCAATACTCTATCCCGGAACTAAAGATGAAATGCACATCACCTGGAATGCGAATAATGAAATATTTGATATTCGCTTTGCCGAAGAAGGGAAATGGCGTTCTGCCTCGGGGGTGAAGGTTGGTACAACCTATAAAGAATTGAACGGGATTAACGGAATTCCGGTTTCTTTCTATGGTTTTGGATGGGATTACAGCGGAGCTGTAGTGTGGAATGGTGGCAAATTGGAAGATACCGATTTAAGGGTCTTTCTGGGTGCGGAAAATGAACCTTCAGATAAATTCTATGGCGATCAGGTAGTAAAGGCTTCGCCGCAGGAGATCGAAAATATGAATTTAAAGGTGCAGGCTGTAGTCCTGAAAAAATCCTGAAAAATTTTCAATTTATTCTAGTTAGCGTTTATGTAGAGAGATCGATTTTAACTTGATTGCTATGGCAAAACACAATTTGCTTGGGAAAAAAGGGGAGGAGTTGGCTGCTGAATTTTTGAAAAAGAACGGTTACATAATTGTAGCCAGAAATTTTGTTTACCAGCAAGCCGAAGTTGATATCATCGCCAGGAAGAGCGATACGCTTATTGCTGTAGAGGTGAAAACCAGGAGTACACCAGACTTTGGTGACCCTCAGGAATTTGTAAAGAAGAAACAGATTCAGCAACTTTTAAAAGCTGTGAATTACTTTGCAGAAGAGCAGGCACTGGACCTGGAAGTCCGTTTTGATGTTATTGCCATTATTAAAAATCAGGCAGGAACTAGAATTGAACATCTAAAAGATGCCTTTTACCACTTTTTGAAGTAGAGAATTGTCACACTGAGCCTGACGAAGTGTGATTGAAGTTGGAAACTGGCTTCGACAGGCTCAGCCGGACTCCGTGACTGACGAACGGCAGTCAACAGTCATTTTATAGTTGCAGTCCCCCTGAGCTTGTCGACGGTGGGTTCAAAGTTGAAAGCATCTCGACTCCGCTCGATGTGACATAGTAATAATAACCAGTTCATTAGGTTTTAAAATTTAGTCTTAATTCTTGTTTCTTTCAGCGAAGCGGTCTTATATCATCAAAAAACGAAAAGAGCCGGAAAAATCCCGGCTCTCGTTAATTAACTGTCTATTGAAAATTACCAGATTTTCACCCGGTTTTCAGGACTTACATACATTTTGTCTCCTTCGGCAATATCAAAGGCTTCATAAAAAGCATCGATATTTTGCAACGGAACATACGCACGGTACATTCCCGGAGAGTGAGGATCTGTTTTAATTCTGTTTCTTAAAGCTTCCTCACGCATTTTTGTGCGCCATACGGTCGCCCAGGACATAAAGAAACGTTGCTCAGGTGTATATCCATCAATTTCCCCAGGGTTTCCATGCTCTTCAAGATGAATTTGTAGTCCGTCGTAAGCAGCATTTACTCCGCCTAAATCCCCAATGTTTTCACCTAAAGTAAATTGACCGTTGATATAAACACTATCGAGAACTTCAATTGCGCTGTATTGATCTGCCAATTCGCTTCCCAGTTCTTCAAATTGCTCAAGGTCTTCATCTGTCCACCAGTTGTTCAGGTTTCCTTCAGCATCAAAACGGGAACCGCTGTCGTCAAAACCATGAGAAATTTCGTGGCCTATTACTGCTCCAATTCCGCCGTAATTTACTGCAGCATCAGCTTTATAATCATAAAAAGGCGGTTGTAAAATGGCAGCCGGGAATACGATCTCGTTGTAACTCGGGTTGTAATAGGCGTTTACAGTTTGCGGTGGCATATACCATTCGCTCTTATCTACGGGCTGTCCAAGTTCTGCAAGGTTTTCTTCAACTCTCCATTTTTGAGCGTTCATTAAGTTCTGGAAATAAGAACCTCCTTCTTCAGGACTTTTAATTTCAAGTCCGCTATAATCTTCCCACTCATCAGGATAGCCTACTTTTACAGTGAAACTCGCTAATTTTTCCAGTGCTTTTTTCTTGGTTTCTTCACTCATCCACGGTAGTTCATTAATCCTGTTTTCATAGGCTTTAATGATATTTCCAATCATTTCCTGAGCTTTTTCTTTAGCTTCTGGCGGGAAATGTTTTTCTACGTAAAGTTTACCCAAAGCTTCTCCAACAGTTCCGTTAACAGTTCCAAGCGCTCTTTCATTACGTGGCCGTTGTTCCTGGGCTCCCTGTAAAGTTTTGTCATAAAACTCCCAGTTCTCGCGCTCAAGCTCAGTAGTTAGCATAGAAGCGGCATCGTTAAAAAGATTCCATTTTAAATATGCTTTCCAATCTTCAACAGAATTTTGAGCAATAATATCCTGAAGTGACTTCATGTACTCCGGCTGGGTAATAATGATTGTGTCCAAATCTTTAGCGCCAATTCCTTCAAAAAATGCCTCCCATTGCATGGCAGGAACAGTATTTTGAAGTTCATTTACCGTCATTGGATTGTAAGTTTTCCTTGCATCACGGCGTTCTACTTTATCAAGCTGGGGTTGTGCAAGACTGGTTTCAAAAGCAAGGATCGTTTCTGCTTCTGCACTAGCTTCCTCTTCAGAATAATCTAAATACTGAAGCATTTCTGCAATGTACTCCTTATATTTTTCCCTCTTCTCCTTGGAATCTGAATCGTCTGCAACATAATAATCCCTGTCTGGCAGTCCCAATCCTGAAGGATTTAGGTAGGCAGCATTCATGTTACTGTTTTTTCTGTCGGCGCTAACGCCAAAGGAGAAAAAACCTGCACTGCCGTACTCACTCATATCCACAAGGAAGTTCTGTAGATCTTCCTTGTTGTTGATGGAATCGATCTTAGCAAGATATGGCTTAATAGGTTCTATCCCCATTTGGTTCCTGGAAACAGTGTCCATAATACTTTTGTAGAGGGAAACCGCTTTCGCCTGATCACTGTCAGGATTTAAAGTGTCGCTGGAAGACGCTGCTTCCAAAATGCTAAGTGCATCATCATCTGTTCTTTGACGAAGCTCATAAAAACTACCCCAGGAAGTTCTGTCTTCCGGAATTTCAGTGGAATCAAGCCACTTTCCGTTTACATATCTAAAAAAGTCGTTTTTTGGGTTTGTAGTAGTATCCATATAGGCAAGATTGATCCCATGTACTTCTTCTTCGGCCTGCGCCGTTCTATCATCATTCTTGCAGCCGGTTAGTACAGCCGAGCCAAGAGCAGAAAATAGTAAAACATTTTTAAGTGTATTCATGTGGTTTTAAAATTTTTTAAAAATTGGATGCTAAAGTAATAAAAACGAATATATCTTTAACAAGGGGTTTTTATGCAGAATTGATGCCAAAAAGCATTAATTTTTCTGAAGTTTGGTTTGCAGCCTTTGATCTGCCTTCTTCTTGATCGCGAGAACTTCTGCAACATTTTCGTTTGGAACAGTAATAGAAAGAACGTAGTGCTTAATTTTCCAGTTTTCGCCCATTTTTATAAGAACTCCCGATCCGCGGCAAATTCCCATTTGCGTGTCCAGCAATTCATCAAACCAGGCATAATTTTCGTTTTTTCCGAAGTAAATATTCCTTTCCAGCACTGTAAAATTCCAGGCTTTTCCTTTGTCGAAATGAGGTTTCGCATATTCCCTGAAGTCTTGGTTTTGCCAGTTTTCAGTCGCATCTGTACCAATAAAAACTGCATCTTCTGTCATTAATCCAAAATACGCTTGAAAATCGGCGTTTGCAGCGGCCTGGTGCCAAAGGTCGAGGGTCTGCTCAACCTGTTTTTGGGCAGAAAATTCAGCATTAGAAGAATCCTGTGCGTAGCAACTAAAGCTGGCTACTGTGAGAAAACAAACTGCTATAAATTTCTTCATGATAAAAAACTGACTGGCTAGGAGTCGTTTAAAGTTCGGAGGCTGCGTACAGAAACGGAATCATTTTCAACTTCATTTTCCTCTTCCTGCAAATCCAATTCAGCTTCAAAATCCTGAAGCGTTTTTAGGAAAATTTCGTTCATCTGGATTTTCAGGTAATTAAATTCTGAAGGAATCTCTTCTGCGACTTCCTCTACTTGCTCAGGATCGGGCTTTCTTTTGGAGGAAGCGTGATTCAGCAGCATAGATTTCGTGGTAAGTACATTTAAACGCGCCTCGACGGCTGTAGATTTTAGCGAATCTGGTACCGAATTTTGTAAAGAGATCATTATTTCTGCGAGGGGAGCGGCATTGTCCATCACTTCGCGAAGCGTGGCATCATCAAATTTATCAATTTCATTTTGCGCAGTGATATATTCAATCCACAGCACAGCATATTCCCGTGCTTCGGGCAAAAGCACTACCTGCTCATTGGTAACCTCTATTTGCCTCCCAAATTCGGTGGTGTCCACTTCTGTTGTTGCAGAATTCTCCACCTGTTTGTCTTTGCAGGACATGAGGCACAACATACCTAAAATAAAGGTTATTTTCTTCATTTAAATTAACTGCATTACGGGATAGAAATACTTCCGTTATAATTGAGGATATAAATTTAGGCTAATTCCGCGGGAAACAAAACAGAAGGTCGAAAATCGCCATTTTACAGGCATCGCTATATTTCTTCGGAAGAAAAAAAGAAATAAAGTTGATGCTGAAGTTTTTACAACTCATTAAATTAAAAGAACTTCAAAAATAGGATAGCTTTAAGGTTTTTTATTGCATAAATCTCTGTAAGAATGGATATATTTGCAAAAAACTTAAATCTATGCCCGGAAAAATCCTAATTATAGGAGCCAGCGGACAAATAGGCACCGAATTGAGCCTCAAACTAAGGGAAATCCACGGAAATGAGCGCGTGATTGCCAGTGATATAAGGGAAGGGAAGGACGAATTGATGAATTCCGGTCCTTTTGAAGTTGCCGATGCCACCAATGCACAACAAATTGGCGAAATTGTGGAAAAACATGCAATTTCTGAGGTTTATCTTATGGCGGCAATGCTTAGCGCCACTGCGGAAAAAGCACCAATGAAGGCCTGGCATTTAAACATGGAATCCCTTTTTAACGTGCTGAACCTGGCAAGGGATAAAAAAATTGCAAAGATTTTCTGGCCATCCAGTATTGCCGTTTTTGGACCTACAACACCTAAAGAAGGAACGCCGCAAAACACTATTATGGAGCCTTCTACAGTTTACGGAATCAGTAAACAAACAGGGGAGCGCTGGTGCGAATATTTTCACAGGATTTATGGCGTAGATGTGAGAAGCATCCGTTATCCCGGGATTATTAGTTACAGAACGCTGCCCGGCGGAGGGACGACAGATTATGCTATAGAGATTTTTCATGAAGCTGTGAAAAATGGCTCATATACTTCTTTTCTTTCTGAAGATACCTCACTTCCCATGATGTATATGGAAGATGCCATAAAAGCGACAATTGACATTATGGAGGCACCTTCTGAAAAGATTAAAATAAGGTCTGCATATAACCTTTCGGCGATGAGTTTTACCCCCAAAGAACTTGCTGAAGAAATTAAAAAGAAGTTACCGGAGTTCAAAATAAATTATAATCCAGATTTTAGACAAAGAATAGCAGATTCGTGGCCTTCCAGTATCGATGATTCTCAAGCCCGTGAAGATTGGGGTTGGAACCCCGATTTTGACATTGAAGCGCTTACCACAGCAATGCTGGAAGGCATGAAGGAACAGCTTCAGAAATAAATTTTCAGATTTTACTGAAATATTCAATTTTATAAATGGTGCAGGGAATTTCAGCAGGTCGAAAATTGGCATTTTGAGGCAAGCTCCAAAAATTAAACGTTCAGAAGAAATTTACAGAGTAGTATAGAACTAAAAAAAGCCGCTGCAGCGGCTTTTTGAAGTCTTAAATAGAAAATATGTTATTCTATAACGCGCACATTGCTTGCGTTTACTCCTTTTCTTCCTTCCACTTCTTCATACTCTACTTTGTCACCCTCTTGAAGAGTTTCGCCGTCAAGTCCTGTAATGTGAACAAAGATGTCTCTTCCGGTTTCGTCGTTAGTGATGAATCCATAACCTTTGGACTCATTGAAAAATTTTACTGTACCTTCCATTATAAAAAAATAAATATTATTAAAGTGCAAACTTAGTATATTATATTCGACATGACTGCAAAATTTTCTCAGAATTTTGAAAAAAATAAGAATTTTACGTTCTAATTACGATTGTTTTCCCGCATCTTTTTCATGTTCTTTTCAGAGAGGGTATAGTCTTCCAGCTTTTTTCCTTTCCATCTCACGTAGAGGAAGATAGGCATTAAAATAAAAGCGCTTGCTAAAACAGCAACTCCAACTATAGCATCACCTAATGGATCGTTTCCCTCCATTTTCTGGTAAAAACCCACTCCAATGGCAATGAGAATCGCTATGCCTAAAATCTTTAATATTGTGTTCATAATTTACACTGTTACTTCAATTAATTTCTTGCGATAGGCGGTGAGTAGTTTAGATTTTGAAATAAACCCTATGTACTCTCTGTCCTTCACAACAGGAAGGTTCCAGGCATCACTATCCTGAAATTTCTTCATTATATCTTTTGTCCTGTCTTTCCTCAGATCTATGATCTCGGGTGGACGCTGCATGATGTCACTTACCTTAACCTCATCATACATTTTCTGGTCAAACATAATTGGCCGTATATCGTCCAGAAGAATTATACCAAGGAATATACCTTTTTTGTCTACAACCGGAAAAATATTCCTGTTGGATTTTATAACGCCTTCTTTTATTAAGTCGCCCAGGGTCATGTTAATCTTAATTGGGATAAAATTTCGTTCAATGACGCTGTTAATGTTCATGAGCGTTAAAACTGTCTGATCCTTATTGTGCGTAAGTAGCTCTCCTCTGGCAGCAAGTTCCAGCGTATAGACAGAATGAGGCTGAAACTGGGAAGTAATCATAAAGGAAATCGCGGCTGTAATCATTAGTGGGATAAATAATTCATAACCGTGCGTTAATTCAGCAATAAGAAAGATTGCGGTTAAAGGTGCGTGAAGAACCCCCGCCATTAATCCTGCCATTCCTACAAGTGTGAAATTACTGACTGAAATAGGATTGCCTATTTTTAAATGGTTTATAAACAGGGCAAAGCAATGTCCCATAGCGCTACCCATAAAAAGAACGGGTGCAAAGATTCCACCAACACCGCCAGCACTAAATGTTAGGGAAGTGGCGACAATCTTAAAAATCACCAATCCGGCTAAAAGTATTATTACCACCCAGAAATTCTCCAGGTAAGCATTGAAAAAATTAGTGCCGAGGGCCTCCAGATAATTTTCCTGAAGCAAATTGTTGATTACGTTATAACCTTCACCATATAACGGTGGAATAAAATATATAAGGATTCCCAGCCCTAAACCTGCTAAAATGAGTCGGTAGAAGGGGGACTCGATCTTCGCAAAAACTTTATTAATACTGAAGTAGGTTTTCGTAAAGTATATAGAACATATAGAGGCCAATACTCCCAGCAGTATGTAATATGGAGCTTCAGAAATAATAAAGCTATCCTTTAGCTGAAACGGAAGAATAATTTCACTTCCGAAGAAAAAATAGGAGGTAAGGATTGCTGAAACTGACGCCAGGAGCAAAGGCAGCAAAGAAACCAAAGTGAGGTCGAGGCTAAACACTTCAATAGCGAAAATAATAGCCGCAATTGGAGCTTTAAAAATAGAAGACATGGCTCCTGCGGCGGCACAACCTATTAACAGTGTCCTAGAAGCCTGGTTGAGCAGAAAAACACGGGAAATATTAGAACCAAGAGAAGCACCGGTAGCCACAGTAGGGCCTTCGAGACCAACAGAACCACCAAAACCCACAGTAATTGGAGCGGTGATAAGAGATGCATACATCTGGTATCTTCTCATAATCCCTTTACGCTGTGAAATAGCATGAAGGGTAGTGGGAATACCGTGTCCTATTTTTCTTCGGAAAACGAATTTTATTAAAAGCCACGTAATAAAGAGGCCGATAATGGGGAAAATAAAATAAAATGCATCGTGGTAATTTGCAATAAACTTTCCTTCAAGCAGTGTCTGTATAAAATGGGTCAGGTTTTTTATGGCTACAGCTCCAAGGCCTGCAATAAAACCAATAATAGCACTTAGAAACATCAGGAATTGCTGATGTGTAAGGTGCTGGGTTTTCCAGTTTAAAAACCGGAGCAAAACTGATTTGCTGAAATTTGGCACGCAAACTCTGTTTTTAATTAGAACGAAAAATTACGCTTACTGCAGAACCTAGGAGGATTTACAACCTCAGCTTTAGATGTAGTTCTTTTAATTGCTCTTCGTCCAGTTTTGCAGGAGCATCAATCATTACATCACGACCGGCATTGTTCTTTGGGAAAGCAATAAAATCACGAATGGTTTCCTGTCCACCCAGAATGGCTACAAGCCTGTCAAAGCCAAAGGCTATTCCGCCGTGAGGTGGAGCACCGTATTGAAAAGCGTCCATTAAAAATCCAAATTGTTCTTTGGCTTCTTCTTCTGTAAATCCGAGATAATCAAACATTCTGGACTGTGTTTTTTTATCGTGGATCCTAATTGAACCACCACCAATTTCGTTTCCATTAAGGACGAGGTCATAGGCATTTGCACGAACTTCTCCTGGATTAGTTTCCAGTAATGCAATATCTTCTTTTTTTGGTGATGTAAAAGGGTGGTGCATTGCATGATACCTTTGGGTTTCTTCGTCCCATTCCAAAAGCGGAAAATCGAGTACCCATAACGGAGCGAATTCTTCAGGATTTCTAAGGCCCAATTCATTCCCCAGGTGCATTCTTAATGCACTTAGTTGAGTGCGTGTTTTAGTTGTATCGCCGGCCATGACCAGGATTAAATCTCCTGCTTTTGCACCAGTTTCTTTTGCCCAGCCAAGAAGATCTTCAGAAGAATAAAATTTATCTACAGAAGATTTTAAGCTGCCGTCTTCATTATATTTTACCCAAACAAGCCCATTTGCGCCTACCTGTGGTCGCTTTACCCAATCAATAAGTTTGTCAATTTCTTTACGGGTATAGGAAGCGGCTCCTGGAACAGCAATTCCCACTACAAGTTCCTGCTGGTCGAAAACATTAAAGCCTTTGTCTTTTGCAAGTTTGTTAAGGTTGGCGAATTCCATCCCAAAACGTATGTCGGGCTTATCATTGCCATATTTTGCCATAGCTTCGGCATAGGTCATCCTCGGAAAATCACTAATATCGACCCCTTTTATTTCTTTGAGGAGGTGTCGGGTAAGACCTTCAAAAATATTCAGAATATCTTCTTGCTCAACAAAGGCCATTTCGCAGTCAATTTGTGTGAATTCCGGTTGCCTGTCTGCCCTTAAATCTTCATCCCTGAAGCATTTAACGATCTGAAAATATTTATCCATTCCGCCCACCATCAGCAATTGTTTAAAAGTCTGAGGAGATTGCGGGAGCGCGTAGAACTGGCCTTCATTCATTCTGCTTGGGACTACAAAATCACGGGCACCTTCAGGAGTTGACTTGATGAGGTACGGAGTTTCAACTTCAATAAAACCAGCCTGTGAAAGGTAATTTCTTACATGCATTCCCACTTTATGCCGAAACATAAGTTTATTCTTTACCGGATTCCGGCGGATATCGAGGTAACGATATTTCATTCTCAAATCTTCACCTCCGTCTGTCTCTTCTTCAATTGTAAAAGGAGGGGTAAGGGAGGTATTCAGGATATTTAGCTGAGATACCAGGATTTCTATTTCCCCGGTTGGAATGTTGGGGTTTTTAGATTCGCGTTCAATCACTTCTCCTGTTACCTGAATCACAAATTCGCGACCAAGTTTTCCTGCCTTCTCCATGAGCCCTTTAGAAGAACGTTCTTCATCAAAAATCAGCTGGGTGATGCCATAGCGATCCCGAAGATCAACCCATACCATGAAGCCTTTGTTTCTAATCTTCTGAACCCATCCTGAAAGCTGAACTTCCTGGTCTTTGTTTGTTAGGTTAATTTCCCCGCAAGTATGACTTCTGTACATAATATCCCTGAATTTTAAAGTGCTGCAAAAGTAATAAGTTCTTGTCGTTTTTAAATGATTAATTATAGATAAAAGTCGGGGTGTTTATACAATAAATCTTCTTTTCAAAAAGGTTTTAAGTGCTGAATATAAGTATTTTGAGCCTTTAATGTTAATTTAATGTTACCTGATTATTGATTTATTGTAAACTTTCTTGTATATTTGTAAAGCAATTATTAAATAAGAACTGTGATGAAGAAGATAAAACAAATAATGCTGATAGGCGCTTTAGCCATTAGTGGTGCTGTCATGGCACAAGAGAAAGAGCCTGTTTTTGAAAAACAGGGAGAATTAATTAAAGGGACGTTTTACTATGAAGATGGAAATATTAGACAGGAAGGTACGTACAAGGACGGAAAACTCCATGGGGAGTGGGTTTCTTACAACAAAGGAGGTGAAAAGACAGCGATCGGCCAGTACGAAGCGGGTCAAAAAGCTGGTAAATGGTTTTTTTGGACTGACGAAAATTTAACAGAAGTAGACTACGAGAACAGCAAAATTGCTTCAGTAAATAGCTGGAAAAATGAAAGTGGCCTTGTGAGCAGTGATTAGTGTTCCTGTAGCTACAGAATATAAAAAAACCCCGGAGCATTTGCTTTGGGGTTTTCTTTTTATGCGGAAGTTATTTGCTTCCGTTCCTTTCTTTCCGAACGTTTGTTTTTAAATTTTACTTTCGCCCTGTTTACAAGATAAAACATTATCGGTACGATGATTAGAGTTAAAAAGGTTGCGAAAATAAGTCCGAAGATTACTGTCCATGCTAAAGGTCCCCAGAATATCACGTTATCTCCTCCAAGATAGATCTGCGGATCATAATCTGTAAACAAAGTAAAGAAATCTACATTAAATCCAATGGCTAAAGGAATAAGTCCAAGTACTGTGGTTATGGCCGTTAGTAATACCGGTCTTAGCCTGGATCTTCCACCAGCTACTATTACATGAAAATACTCTTCACGTGACAAAAGCTCGTCTTCTTCTAAGCCTAATTCCTCTTTCTTCCGGTCTATAAGAATTTGGGTATAGTCAATCAATACAATTGCGTTGTTCACAACAATACCTGCAAGTGAAATGATCCCCATCATAGTCATGATAATGATGAAATCCATTTGAAAAATCACCAGTCCAAGAAAAACTCCTACCAGGCTGAGTAATACCGACATCAAAATTATCACCGGTTTGGATACCGAATTAAATTGTGCAACCAAAATAAGTAAAATGCCTCCTAATGCAATGAGTAAGGCCTTAATAAGGAAGTTCATATTTTCGGCTTGTTCTTCCTGCTCGCCGGTAAATTCAAGGCTCACCTCTTCGGGTAATTCATAATTCTGCAACTCAGTCCTCAATTGTTCAACCACTTCATTTCCGTTGTAGCCTTGTAATACATTAGAATATAAGGTGATAACCCTTTTTAAATCTTTCCTTTTTATTGAGCTGAAGGAAGAGGTTAATTTTTTATCTACCAGAGAAGAGATAGGGACCTGGATTAAATCTCCCGAACTCTGATCCTTAAAGGTAATAGGTTGATTAAATAGTACATTTTCGTTATACCTGTTTTCTTCATTAAACCTCACATTTACCTGATAATCGTCGTCTCCTTCTTTATAAGTCGAAACTTCCTCTCCATAAATAGCCCGTCTTAATGTTTGTCCAACCGCTGCAGTAGATACTCCCAGCTGTCCTGCTTTTTGGCGATCCACCTGAACTTCAAGTTCTGATTTTGCCTTGTTCACATCAATTTTTAGTTCTTCTATTCCGGCAATGCTGAGATCCTGAATATAGGAGCGCAAATTTTCAGCTTCATTAAGCATTTGTTCGTAATTCTCACCCTTGAGCTCAATATTAATGGGGTAACCAGAGGGAGGTCCTGCGGCATCTTTCTCAACAATTACAGACGCTCCCGGGAATCCCTGTACTGCTTCACGAACCTCAGAAAGCACCTTGCTGCTGGAAACGCCCCTTCGCTTTTGAAACTCACGCATAGAAAGCGTAACCTTTCCTTTGTGAGGCATATTATTTTGTTGGCCACCATCAGTTTGTGGATTTCCGGCGCCCTGTCCTACTTGTGAAATTGCAGATTCTACCATAAAGTTGTAGCCATCTTCATCTTCATATTTCTCAATGACCTCAAAAATCTGTTGTTCTACCTGCTTTGTGAGCTCATTTGTTTTTTCAATAGCCGTACCTTCCGGATATTCAATATATGTAATGATTTGCTTGGGTTCATTCTCAGGAAAAAATAACACCTTTGGTTGTACAAGGGCAATTAGAACTATAGACAGGAAAAGCATTAATACAGTTCCAAAGAAGAACACATAGGCCTTTTTCCCTCTAAGAGCATACTTTAAAGTCTTCTCGTAAGAATTCTCAAGTTTTTTTAAAGCACGGAACTGAAAGAATTCTACTCCTCCCGCGAGTACGTATTTGTAAACCCATAATAAAATTCCACTCAGGATTAATAGGTTTCCAAAAGCACGGAGAGCACCGGAAGGAACTATATAACCAAGAATTAAAAGCAAAAGACCGACACCTCCCATAATTCCGCTGTACCTTATGAGCTTTTTCTTCTTCAATTCCTCTTCTTCGGTTTTCATGAATTCTGAAGTAAGCATGGAATTAATAATTAATGCCACAAATAACGAGGATCCCAATACAATTGAAAGGGTAATAGGAAAAATCATCATAAACTTTCCTACTGTTCCAGGCCATAATGCAAGAGGAAAAAAGGCCATAAGAGTAGTGGCAGTTGATGCGATAATTGGCCATGCAATTTCACCCATTCCTTGTTTTGCAGCCTCTTTCCTGGACATTCCCTGGTCCATAAGTGTGTAGACGTTTTCCACGACGACAATCCCGTTATCCACAAGCATCCCCAGACCCATTACCAGTGCAAAAAGTACCATGGTATTAAGGGTATAACCCAAACTGGAAAGTACTATAAAGGATAAAAACATGGAAAGCGGAATTGCCAGCCCTACAAAAAGAGCATTTCTGAAACCTAAAAAGAACATTAGTACCAGAACAACCAGGATAACCCCGAAAATGATGTTATTTACCAAATCATTTACCTGCTTTTCTGTGTTTGTAGACTGATCATTGGAAAGACTTATATGTAGGCTTTGCGGCAGATATTCAGCTTGCTCTGTAGCAATGATATCCTTAATTTTCTCGATGGCCTCCACCATGTTTTGACCACTACGTTTTTTTATATCCAGCATTACAACGGGGTCGCCATACTCACGCGCATAAGTGGTAGGGTCTTTTTCCTTGAAATTAATTTCAGCAATGTCTCGTAAAAAAACATTTCCTCCATTCCGTTTTACCACTACATTTTCAAGTTCATCAGGATCTTGAATTTCACCAAGGATCCTTATGTTTCTTTGTACACCGCTTGTGATAATATTCCCTCCGGAAATTGTTCGGTTTTCTGCACTTACAGCATTTATAATATCTGAAAAACTTACTTTTGAAGCTGACATCTTGTAAATATCCACAGCTATTTCAACTTCCATATCTTCGGCACCCTGGATATTGGCTTCTTTTATTTCAGGTAATATCTCAATACGATCCTGAAGATATTCAGCATAATCCTTAAGCTGTTGAACGGTATAATTTCCGGTTAGGTTGATGTTCAGGATAGATTGCTCTTCAGAAATATTAAGGTCAAAGACATTAGGTTCGACTTTAGCACCATTGTCCAATGTAGGCCATGTGGTTTCGGCTTTCACCATATCTACCTTGTCCTTTATCTTTTGCTTGGCAACATCTACATTTATGTCGTCCTCAAATTCTACAATCACCAAAGAATAGTCCTGCAATGTAGTTGAAGTAATTTCCTTTATGCCGGCAACATCGTTAAACTCTTCCTCCAGAGGTTCAGTTATGAACTTTTCTACATCTTCTGCAGAATTTCCGGGATTTACTGAACTTACATAAATCTCTGTCGTAATAACTTCGGGAAAAGATTCCCGGGGCATGGCATAATAAGACATTAGACCCCCAATAAGGATAATGGCCATGATAACGTACACCGTCATCTTGTTGTCTATAGCCCAGGAAGAAAGTTTAAAGTCCCTATCTATTTTATTCATTGCAAATAATTAATTTCTGATTTTTATTTCCTGACCGTCACGAAGATTTCTGCTGCCGTCGGTAATTATAGTAGTGCCAGGTTCTAAACCTGCCGTAATTTCTATGACACCATTGGCAACATAACCCGTTTCTACAGCTACTTCTTTCGCAATACCAGTGTTTTCTCCCTGTGATTCCCACACGTATATAAGGTTTTCCCCTTGCGGATTCTGCTGCACTGCATACTCGGGAACAACGATGGCATCTTCATTGGTATAATCGTTAATTCTTACCGTGGCAATCTGGTTTGGTTTTATCATCTTGTCTTCATTAGGAATGGCTACCTCTATTCTGAAGGTTCGGTTATTTGGATTAATTGTATTTCCTACCCGCTGTATTTTACCTGTAAATTCTTTTCCAATTGAATTAATTTCCACGATTACTTCGCTTCCTGCTGATATCTGGTTGAGGTAATTCTCCGGGACATTCGCTTCAACATACATATTTTGTAAGCTTACCAGTCTAAATAACTGACTTTGTCCGGGAGATACAACCTCACCTCGTTCTATTAATACTTCATCAATAATTCCGCTGAAGGGAGCTTTGATGGTACTTTTCGCAAGTTGGGTTCTTACCTGGTTAACGGCATTTTGTGTAGCTTCAAAATTGGATTGCGCCTCGAGGTATTGCATTTCTGATCCTATATTCTGGTTCCATAACCGCTCCTGGCGTTCAAAAGTAGTCTTTGCCAAGGATAACTGTGTCTCCAGTCGTGCCAGCTCACTCGCCAGTCCGCCGTCATCAACTACTGCCAATGTTTGCCCACGCGAAACTTCCTGTCCTTCACTTACACGAACATCTGCAAGAAGCCCTGATGTTTCAGGGTATATAATAATATTCTCATCTGTAGATACATCTCCCTGTACCTGTGCGTAATGCTTAAAAACAGTATCTTCCACGGGTTGAATATTTACCAGTGGACGGCTACGGTTCTCATCGAGTTGGTTAATTGCCTCGTCCAGCCGGTTAATCTGTTTTGTAAGCTCATTTTGTTCCTGGCTTAACTCCGACTTTCTTTGTCTTATCTCGCTTAAATCGCCATCCTGAATAACAGCATCTACGGATTTGTTTTCCTGTTCTCCGCAGGAATTTAGTATAAACGGAAGGCTTAGTAAAACGGCTAATTTTCTCATTGGTGAATTTATAATGTACCTGTTAATCTTCATTGTTATATTTTGTAGTGTCCAGTAAATTTTCCAGCTCAACCTTTGCAACGATTACATCCAGCATTGCCTGTAGTAGGTTTTGCTGTGCACTGTATAGTTGTCTTTGCGCTTCACTAAGTTCGAAGCTGCTCGCGAGACCTTCAAAAAACTTAATCTGATTTTTATTTTCGATGCGTTCAGCCAGTGCCAGATTTCTTTTCATATTCTGGTAATTTTCCAGGCTGAATTCGTATTCGGTTTTGGCAGAATTAATCTGATTCTTTACTTCATTTTCTGTACGCTCAAGTTCGATGAGTGCCTGCTCGTAAGCGATTTGTTTTTGTTGTGTTCTGGAACTTCGCATCCCACTGCTGAAAATTGGAATATTTAAGGTCACACCTAAAATTGATTGATCAAAGTACTCCTGATCGCTTTGTAGGAACGAAAATGTTTCACTGAAGCCCTGGACCCCATAATTTACAAATCCAGATAAAGTAGGCAGTGCCTTGGCCTTCTCTAGTCTAACTTCAATATTGGCAGCTTCAGCTGTGTTTTCTGCAATACGATAATCTATATTTTCCCGAACAGGGATCTGCTTTTGAAGCAATGCTAAATCAAAATATTCCATCGTAAGCTCATCAAGGTTTTCAGTTAAAGTGACTTCAGCCTCAACGGGAATGCCTAGAGTAAGGTTTAGCATCTCATAAGCAATGTCACGCATTCTTCTGCTTCGGTTTAAATTGTTTTGTAGTCCAAGAAGTGTTATCTCAAGTTGCTCCACATCTTCCTGTTCTGTCATTCCGTTGTCATAGAGGATGCTGGTCTCTTCAAAATTCTTCTGAACTGTAGCTTCGTTCCGTTCCAGGATTTCTGCACTTTCTTCAGCTAATAATACGTTTCCATATGCATTAATAATTGCCCTTTTTACCTCATGATCTGTTTTGGTCTTTGCATTTTCTGAAATTTCCAAAAGTGTCCTGGCCGACTGGATCCCGACGATATATGAACCGTCAAAAATAAGCTGGTTCCAGGTGGCAGTTGCGTTCACGCTCTGTTTTGTACCAAACCGAACCGGAATAAAACCTTGTGGTGCATTTACCGGGACATCGTTCCTCTGAATATTTTGAAAGTAATCCTGTACAATATCTATCGTACTCTGGGTATTGTCAAAAGCGGCGGCGGGCAACAGGGTCACCGGTTGTTGTAAGAAGTTCTGGTAATCTACATTACCACCAATCTGAGGCAAACCCTGGGAAATGATCTCCCACTTTTGTTTTAGTGAAATTTCCACATCTTTTTGTGCATTTCTGGAGTTGTAGTTATTTGCCAGCCCAAAAATTATAGCTTCGTCAAGGGATAAGTTGTATTCCGGCACCTGGTTTTGCTCCTGCGAGAGGACGGGCAGCGAAAATAGAATTGCGGTGGACGCTAGTTTAAGCTTATTTAAAATTTTCATGACTCTTTTTAAATTCTTCTAAAGTTTTTAATCCTTTTGGGGTGCATATAGCGTGGAGGTGATAATCCAGAAAGTTTTCCATTAGCTTTGGCTTGCTGTATTCTTCCGGAGGGAAAATATCTGGATTTTTTATTCCTGACATGCCAAGAAAATGAATCCTGCTTATGAAAGATACTGGTATGCCTGAACGATAATGTCCCGACTCGATTCCGCGCTCAAGGTTGTCTGTAACGCAGTCCTGTACCACATCGAAATATTTTTTTTCGATTGGCTGTGCTATTTTTGGATAATATTTATGAAGCTGATAGTGTGGAGATGCTTTTTCATCCTTCAAATAAACCATAGTGAACCTTTTGATCTCATAAAGCTCAACAATTGGATTTTTCCTTTGAGCCCTTATTTCATCAATGCCGGTTTGTATTACCTCAAAAAGATGCATTATAGTAGCCTGTACCAATTTATTTTTGGTGGAAAAGTGTGTATAGATAGTTTTTTTTGAAATTCCCAGCTTATCTGCAATATCATCCATCGTTACGCTTTTAAACCCCAGGCTTAAAAACATATCACTTGCTGTAATTAAAATCTTTTCTCTCAATTTTTAAAAATTTGAAGGGCCAAAAGTACTATCAGGAAACTTTAAAAACAAATATAGTTTCCAGAGTTTACTGTAATTTAACATAAGACCAAAATTTGAATTATCTTCAATTGTGGTATTTTAGCTGAAAATTGAAAATTTATGCTGTCTATTTCTCAATATCGGGAAGCATTTTCAGAATATCTGGAGGAAAGAATAAGAGTACAGGAGCCAGAAAACTTATATGAGCCAATGGTTTATATTCTGTCCCAGGGAGGGAAGCGGCTTCGACCGGTACTTCTGCTTATGGCAACCGAAATATTTAATACCGATTACCATAAGGCGCTTGATGCAGCTCTTGCCATTGAAATCTTTCATAATTTTTCCCTCGTTCATGATGATATTATGGATGATGCCCCCATTAGACGTGGGAGTCCTACCGTGCATGAAAAATGGGATATGAATACTGGCATACTTTCCGGGGATGCCATGCTTATAAAAGCATATCAGCTCTTTGAAAATTATGATAACCCAATTTTTAAAGAATTGGCCAGACTCTTTTCAAAGACAGCTATCCAGGTTTGTGAAGGTCAGCAGTACGACATAGATTTCGAAACCAGGGAAGATGTAAGTATAGAGGAGTATATAAAGATGATCGAGTATAAAACAGCGGTCCTTGTAGGTGCTTCTCTGCAAATGGGGGCTATCATTGCTGAAGAAAGCCCCGAATGTAAGGAGGCTATTTATCAGTACGGTCGTTACCTGGGGATTGCTTTTCAATTACAGGATGATTATCTAGACGCTTTTGGAGATCCGGAGACCTTTGGGAAACAGTCTGGAGGTGACATTATTGAGAATAAGAAAACTTTTCTTTATTTAAAGGCTTTGGAGACCTCGGGAAAAAGTGAAGGACAACAATTGGAGCATCTTTATTCTATAAATCCGGGAGATAGTTCAGAAAAAATAGAAGCGGTGAAAAATATTTTCCAGTCCAGTGGAGCGTCTGAGTTAACCCGGCAGGAGATAAAAAAATATACCAAAAAAGCATTTGATGTTCTGGAAAAAATAAATATTCCCCGGGAGAAGAAGGAACTTTTAAGGAAATTTGGTGAGTCTTTGATGGAAAGGGAGGTGTAGAATTTTTTAGTCAAAAATCATAATAAGCTACTTTTTGATAGGGGTCTGGTGGTTTCTATGTTAAATTATTATAATACGTAGTATAAAAATTAGATACGGCAAGGTCCTTTTTTTTAAAAATTGTATTTTTGTTATTACAATTAAAAGAAACATTGGTTTCAAATTATGGATAGATTTTCATTTCTAAATGCCGCACATACCGCATACTTCGCAGAACTTTATGACCAATATTTAAAATATCCTGATAGTGTAGAGCCCAGTTGGAGGGCTTTTTTTCAGGGCTTTGACTTTGGAATGCAGCAGGATGGAGTTGCCGGGGAAATCCTGGAATCTGCTCCCGCAAATTTTGAAGAAGGAGAAATTCCTGAGCATGTAGTTAAGGAATTTCAGGTAATTCGGTTGATCGACGGATACAGGACAAGAGGACACTTATTTACAAAAACGAACCCGGTAAGGGAAAGAAGAAAATACAGGCCAACCCTGGATATCGAAAATTTCGGTCTTTCTAAGGATGATCTGGATATTACTTTTAGCGCAGGTGAGATTTTAGGTATAGGTCCTAAATCCCTTAAAGAAATAGTTAGTCACCTTGAAAAGATTTATTGTGAATCTATTGGTGTGGAATATATGTTTATCAGGAAGCCGGAGGAAATCCAATGGATTCAGAATAAACTTAATATTAACGAAAACCACCCACAGTTTAGTGGAGATCAAAAGAAACAGATCCTTAGAAAGTTAAATGAGGCTGTTTCCTTTGAGAGCTTTTTACATACCAAGTATGTGGGGCAAAAACGTTTTTCCCTGGAAGGAGGAGAAAGTTTAATTCCTGCACTGGATGCATTAATAGAGCGGGCAGCCGAACTTGGAATAAAAGATTTTGTCATGGGAATGGCTCACCGGGGCCGTCTTAATACCCTTACAAACATTTTCGGGAAAAGTGCCAAGGATATTTTTAGTGAATTTGACGGTAAGGATTACGAACAGGATATTTTTGACGGTGATGTGAAATACCACCTTGGGTGGACTTCATGCCGTACAACAGATAATGGCAACGATATTAACATTAATATCGCGCCTAACCCTTCTCACCTGGAAACAGTAGGGCCTGTAGTAGAAGGTATTGCCCGGGCAAAAAAAGATCGCCGTTATAATGGCGACAGTTCTAAAGTATTACCGATTCTGGTACATGGTGACGCTGCAATTGCAGGTCAGGGAGTGGTGTATGAGGTCGTGCAAATGGCACAACTGGAAGGATATGAAAACGGTGGTACGATACATATAGTAGTTAATAACCAAATTGGTTTCACTACCAATTATCTCGATGCAAGATCCTCTACGTATTGTACAGATGTTGCAAAAGTAACTTTGTCTCCGGTTTTACATGTAAATGCAGATGATGCCGAGGCTGTGGTTCATGCGATGTTATTCGCACTGGATTTTAGAATGAAATTCCACCGTGATGTATTTATTGATCTTCTTGGTTACAGGAAATATGGTCATAATGAAGGAGATGAACCACGTTTTACCCAGCCAAAGCTTTATAAAGCCATAGCTAAACAGGAGAATACCAGGGATCTTTATGCTGATAGGCTTAAAAAAGAAGGTGTGATTGACGATGGTTTTATAAAGAAACTTGAAGAAGAATATAAAGCAAAACTGGAAGAGAATCTGGAAGATTCCCGCAAAGAAGATAAAACCAAAATAACTCCATTCATGCAGGACGAATGGGAAGGTTTTGAAAATGCACAGGAAGATAAAATGATGGAGGAGGTGGATACTACCTTTGATATTGATAAACTGGATAAAGTTGCAGAAGCAGTGTCCAGGTTACCTGAAGGAAAAAAATTTCTTCGTAAAATTGATAAGCTGGTAAATCTTCGTCATAAGATGTATTTTGAAACCAACCAGTTGGATTGGTCTATGGCTGAACACCTGGCTTACGGTTCATTAATGACAGAGGGTTATCATATTCGTATTAGCGGCCAGGATAGTGAGCGGGGAACTTTTTCACATCGTCATGCGGTTGTGAAGGTAGAGGACAGTGAAGAAGAGATAATATTACATAATAATATTGAAGGACGAAAAGGAGAATTTTTTATATATAATTCCCTGTTGTCTGAATATGGTGTTGTAGGGTTTGATTATGGATATGCAATGGCAAGTCCACAAACACTTACAATTTGGGAAGCGCAATTCGGTGATTTTGTAAATGGTGCGCAGATTATGATAGATCAGTACATTTCTGCAGCCGAGGATAAGTGGAAACTTCAGAATGGATTGGTAATGCTGCTGCCGCATGGTTATGAAGGACAGGGTGCAGAGCACTCTTCCGGTAGAATGGAGCGTTTTCTTCAGCTCTGTGCTAAGGATAATATGTATGTTGCCGATATTACCACGCCGGCAAATATGTTCCACCTGTTACGAAGGCAGATGAAAGCTGGATTCAGAAAACCCCTTATTGTGTTTACTCCCAAAAGTCTTCTCAGGCATCCGAAAGTAATTTCTACTAAAGAAGAATTTGCTAACGGAAGTTTTCAGCCTCTTATAGATGAAGGTAATGCCGATGTCAAGAAAGTAAAGACTTTAGTTTTCTGTACAGGTAAATTCTATTATGATCTTCTGGATCATCGGGAAAAGAACGATCGTGATGATGTAGCGCTGGTTAGGGTGGAGCAACTATTCCCTCTTCCTGTCCAAAAGATGAAGGAGACAATGCAGAAATATAATAATGCAGATGATCTTGTTTGGGCGCAGGAAGAACCAAGAAATATGGGGGCTTATGGTCATTTACTATTGCATTTTGATGAAGCCAGGAATATGAGGATATGCAGTAGGAAATTCTATGGATCGCCTGCAGCAGGAAGTTCTGTGCGTTTTAAAAGACGTCACGACCGGGTTATTGCCGGTGTTTTCGATAAATCTTTAGAAGAATCAATTTAATAATTAAGAATAAAAATTTCTGTTTCGGCAGAAATCAAAATAAAAATTAAGATCATGGCCTTAGAAATGAAAGTTCCTTCTCCAGGGGAATCCATCACCGAAGTTGAAATAGCACAATGGTTAGTGGAAGACGGAGATTATGTAGAAAAAGATCAGGCAATTGCCGAAGTAGATAGTGACAAAGCTACACTGGAGCTTCCCGCAGAAGCCAGTGGAATAATCACTTTGAAAGCCGAAGAAGGTGATGCTGTTGCTGTTGGTGCGGTTGTTTGCCTTATTGATACTGATGCCGAAAAACCGGGAGGGGAAGATAAAGAGGCGAAAAAGCAGGAAAAGGAAAGCAAAGAAGCAAGTTCCGGAAGTGAAAAACAATTGGATAAGGAGGAAACAGGTTCTGAAGAGGCTCCTGCTAAGACCGAAGAGCCTTCAAAGTCCAGCACTCCTTCTCAGAAGCAAGATAGTTACGCAAGTGGAAGCCCTTCTCCTGCGGCCAAAAAGATCTTGGATGAAAAAGGAATAGACTCAAAGTCGGTTAAAGGTTCTGGAAGAGATGGCAGGATAACAAAAGATGATGCCGTAGAAGCAAAAGCTTCTATGGGAACACCAGGAACCGGAAACAGGGGTGAATCTCGGAAGAAAATGTCCATGCTGCGTCGTAAAGTGGCACAAAGACTGGTTAGTGCGAAAACTGAAACGGCTATGTTAACTACTTTTAATGAAGTAGATATGTCTCCGATTTTTGCACTTCGGAAAAAATTTAAAGAAGAGTTTAAAGATAAGCATGGAGTGAGTTTAGGATTTATGTCCTTCTTTACGCTTGCCGTTACGCGTGCATTGGAATTATTCCCTGATGTAAATTCCATGATAGATGGAGATTATCAGGTAAATTATGACTATAAAGATATCAGTATAGCGGTATCCGGGCCTAAAGGTTTAATGGTTCCTGTAATGAGAAATGCCGAAAACTTGAGTTTCAGAGGTGTGGAGGCTGAAGTGAAGCGTCTGGCGCTAAAAGCAAGGGATGGAAATATCACTGTGGATGAAATGACAGGTGGTACCTTTACTATAACTAATGGAGGTGTTTTTGGATCTATGCTTTCTACTCCAATTATTAATCCTCCTCAAAGTGCGATACTGGGAATGCATAATATCGTGGAGCGGCCGGTAGCTATAGATGGTCATGTGGAAATACGTCCAATTATGTACGTGGCCTTATCTTATGATCATAGAATTATTGATGGGAAAGAATCTGTAAGTTTCCTCGTAGCAGTAAAGGAGGCGCTGGAGAATCCGGAGGAGTTATTGATGGATAACGATGTGAAGAGATCTCTGGAACTCTAAATAGCTTAAAAATTAAAAGAATAGAGGCAGCATTTAATTAATGCTGCCTCTGCTATTTTACAGGCAAGATTAAAACAAGAAAAATAAATTAAATAAATTTAAGAACAGCACAGCAGCTATGGCAATCATCAAGATCGTAAGAAAAGCCGGTGTGAGAACTCTGTTTTTGATAAGACAGGAATTTTGGTTTACTTTATTTCAGGTAAAGGTAAATTAACACTCCTAAGTTTAAAAGGGGAAATTCCCCCCTTTTTTGCATCATTTAAGATAAAGGGCTTTTTTGCCGTAGTCTATTACCGCTTTTCCTCGTTTTAAAATGTCTGCCCCTATAATACCATGAACCTTTTCAGCTTCATGATTCACAAGGGCTTCGTTTACATGTCTTAGATCAAAAAGTACCAGATCTACCTTCTTCTTCTTCCAGCCTTTAATTTCTATTCTGTTCTTCTGGGCGATCTGGGTGAGCATATTTGTGGCTCCGGCTCCGGCTGCTTTTACGTCACTATCTTCAGCAATTAATTCAAAATGTTTCACTGCTTCCATTCCTACGCAGGTGCTTGAGGCGCCGGTATCAAGAATAAAATTACCCTCGATGTTGTTTATTTTAGCTACTATCTCTATATGGTTTGTCTTCGTGTACTTAAATTTTATACGCTGGTACCCTTTCTTTTCAAGCAATTTCTTTAAAGTTGACATTCTTTCTTTTTTCACAAAGATAGGTCTTCAAAATAAATTATTTTTGCATTTATGATTTTAACCGATACACATACCCATTTATATAGCGAAGCTTTTGATGAAGACAGGAAGGAATTAATTGCAAAAGCGATAGATGCGGGTATTAAAAGATTTTTTATTCCGGCTATAGATTCAGAATATACACAGGCTATGTACGATCTGGAGGTGGATTACCCTGATAATATTTTCTTAATGATGGGTCTGCACCCTACGCATGTAAAGGAGGATTATAAAGATGAACTTGATCATGTCGAAGAACAGTTTAAAAAGAGAGAATTCTGTGCTGTTGGAGAAATTGGAATCGATCTGCACTGGGATAAGAGTACCCTGCAAATTCAGCAGGAGGCGTTTAGGAAACAAATTCAGTTGGCGAAGAAATACAAATTACCAATAGTTATTCACTGCCGGGATGCCTTCGATGAGGTCTTTGAAGTTTTGGAAAATGAAAAAGCAGATGATCTCTTTGGGATTTTTCATTGTTTTACAGGAACCCTGGAGCAGGCGCATAAGGCCTTGTCTTATAATATGAAACTCGGTATTGGTGGGGTGGTGACCTTTAAAAATGGCAAAATTAACAGGTTTCTAAATGAAATTCCTATTCAGGATATTGTTTTGGAGACAGATGCACCCTATCTCGCACCAACTCCTTTCCGCGGAAAAAGAAACGAACCGGTCTTTCTTGAAGAAATAGCAAAAAAAATATCCGAAATATATAAGATTGAATTAAAGGAAGTTGCAGAGATAACTACCGCAAATTCAGAAGTAATATTTGGGAGGTAATTATTTCTTGTTTTATATTTTGTTTATTTGCCGGTATAAGCCATTAACATTGTTTGCTTATATTGCCATGCAAAGGCTTTTTGGTTTAATAAGTGCCCGCCGGGCATGCTAAGATGAGAATTTTGTGCAAGAATTTGAGGATATAAGATTTTATAAAGATGAGGAAGTAGAGGAGGCCTTGCGGCAATATGTAAGGCATCCAATGGTAAAGGCTTTACTTCAGTTTACTTTTCCGGAAAAGGAATTTTCCGAAATTGAGGAGCTGGTACTTCAGTGTCAGTCCATCAGGGACTTTCAGACCAGGGTTATTTATCACTCTGTAGATAAGGTATTGGAAAAAAGCACTGAAGGTCTTACTTACAGTGGGTTTGAAAATTTACAGAAAGATCAGGCTTATTTCTTTATTTCTAATCACCGGGACATTATACTGGATACGTCGTTATTGAATTATACTTTATACGACCATGACTTGATAATGACTGCTTCTGCAATTGGCGACAACCTGGTGCGGAAACCTTTTCTTTTGGCACTTTCAAAGCTGAACAGAAACTTTCTAGTTCTGAGAGGGCTCGGTCCAAGGGAAATGCTGAAAAGTTCTCTGAAACTTTCAGAGTACATAAGAAAATTGCACTTTAAAGATAATCGTTCAGTATGGATGGCGCAGCGGGAAGGGCGGACAAAAGACGGTAGCGACCATACACAACAGGGGGTTTTAAAGATGCTGGCAATGGCCAAGAAAGATATGAGTCTTTGTGAGTATTTTTCGACACTTAATATAGTTCCTGTTGCTATTTCTTATGAGTTTGATCCTACAGATATTCTGAAGATGCCAGAAATCATGGCAAAAAGGATGAAGGAAACTTATGTAAAATCTGCCAACGAAGATTTTAATTCAATTATGCAGGGGGCATTAGGCCAGAAAGGAAGAATCCATATTAGTGCCTGCGGAGTAATGGAAGATGAAATCTTTGCTAAAATTGAAGCTCAGCAAAGCTCTGTAAACGATCAGATAAAAGTCGTGGCAGAGAAAATTGATCAGGAGATACACAATAATTACAAATTATGGCCTGCAAATTATATTGCTTATGATTTACTAAAGAATCATGGGAAATATAGTTCTGAATATTCAGACAAACAAAAGAGACAATTTGAAAGAAGGCTTATGCGTAGAGTAGATCTTAAGAATTCCCTTGAAGTTAACAGTTATCTGCTTATGTATGCAAATCCTGTAGTTAACAAAGAAGGTCTGTATGAAAACGAAAGCTAGGATCCTGTTAGTTTACACCGGGGGGACCATTGGCATGATAAAAGATTATGATACAGGTGCTCTTAAAGCCTTTAATTTTGATGAATTACTGCAGAATATTCCGGAATTAAAACTTCTGGAACACGAAATTGAGACCCTAAGTTTTAAGGATCCCTTGGATTCTTCTAATATGAATCCTGATGGCTGGCTTCAAATAGCAGAAACTGTAGAAGAGAACTACGACAAATACGATGGTTTTGTAATCCTGCACGGGAGTGATACAATGTCCTACACAGCTTCTGCATTGAGTTTTATGTTTGAAAATCTCGGTAAGCCGATAATCTTTACCGGATCTCAATTACCAATAGGAGATCTAAGGACTGATGCAAAAGAGAATCTAATCACAAGTATACAGATTGCCGGTCTTCGGAAGAAAGGCAAACCTGTAATCTCTGAAGTAGGGCTTTATTTTGAGTATAAATTATATCGGGCCAATCGTACCACAAAAATAAATGCTGAACATTTTCAGGCCTTTGCTTCGCCGAATTATTCACCCTTAGCTGAATCTGGCGTCTATCTCTCAGTACATGAAACTGATTTGTGGAAGCCGGACCGGAAACAGAAACTTAAACTTCATAGACATCTGGATAATGATATTCTTATTCTTAAGATGTTCCCCGGCATAAGTAAAAGCACAGTCGAACATATGCTGTCGAAAGAAAATTTAAAAGGTGTAATTCTCGAAACTTTTGGTAGTGGGAATGCCCCTAATGACGAATGGTTTCTCAATATACTGAAGGAAAAAATATCTTTGGGACTCAGAATAGTAAATGTTACGCAATGCATTGCGGGGAGTGTTACAATGGGTCAGTATGAGACCAGTATGGAGCTTAAAAAAATTGGCGTGGTTTCGGGAAAAGACATTACAACAGAGGCTGCTGTTGGAAAAATGATGTATTTATTGACAAAAAATTTATCAGCCAAAGTATTTAAAACTATATTTGAAACATCTTTAAGGGGTGAAATGGCTTAAAAATTAACGCAGCATGCTTGATGATGTATTATTTTTTTTGTTATTTGCCGCACCGTTTAACATTTGAGTTCAACATTTTAATAGAGAGGTGGCCGAGTGGTCGAAGGCGCACGCCTGGAAAGTGTGTATACGCCACAAGCGTATCGAGGGTTCGAATCCCTTCCTCTCTGCTAAGTGTTTTATTGAAAAATTATTTTTATATTTACCCTTTAACTAATTAAATTAAGACAAACAGTAATGAAAAGATTATTTTCTATTTTGGTAATCGCTGCGATTATGGTGCTTGGAGCCGTAAATCTTAATGCGGCAAACAGTGTTAATACATTGCCGAGTACTACGGTAACCTTTGTGCAACAAGACGAGGATGCTGCGGCGGCTGATGAAGTAGGCGAAGAAGAGACTGCCGGTTTTCATCAGGAATTAAAACGACGTTTTATAGAAGGTGGTCCTGGCTTCATGGGGATTGTGCTTCTTTGTTTAATTCTTGGTTTGGCCATTGCGATTGAGAGGATTATCTTTTTGAACCTTTCTACAACAAATACTAAAAAGTTAGCACAGGATGTTGAAGATGCTCTAAAGAGCGGTGGTGTTGAAGCTGCTAAAGAAGTATGTAGAAATACAAGAGGTCCTGTGGCTTCTATATATTACCAGGGTCTTGACCGTGCAGATGAAAGCATTGAGGCTGCTGAAAAGGCAGTTGTTGCTTACGGTGGAGTGCAAATGGGACAGCTTGAGAAGAATGTATCATGGGTTTCTCTTTTTATCGCTCTGGCACCAATGCTTGGTTTCATGGGTACGGTAATTGGTATGATTCAGGCTTTTGATAGAATTGAAGCCGCCGGGGATATGCAGCCATCCTTAGTTGCCGGAGGTATTAAGGTAGCACTTTTAACAACGGTATTTGGTCTGATTGTTGCAATTATACTTCAAATCTTTTACAACTATATTATCGCTAAAATAGACAGTATCGTTAACGATATGGAAGATGCTTCTATTATACTTATCGATATGTTGGTAGATTACAAAAACAGAAAAAGAATTTAAGACCAAAATAAATTATGACCTTACATAAGATATTAAAATATTTGGCTTTAGTCATCGGTGTAATTGGGCTTATCCTGTTGGGTAGGATCATTATGGCGGGTGATGATGCGATTGATGCATCAGCCGATCTTCAAGCCAGCGTGTTGGATCCCTTTATGTGGGTAGCCTACATAGTTATGGCAATAGTTGTAGTTTTGGTTGTTATTTTTGTAATCGCCGGACTATTTAGAGGAAACATAAAAAATACTCTTATTTCTGTGGGCGCCTTTGCGGTAATTGTTATTGTCGCTTACGTGATAACTGATGGAAACGAGATAGTGCTTAAAGACGGAGATGTTCTGTCTGCCAGTGGTTCACATTGGGTGGGTGCAGGTCTTGTTACTTTCTATATTCTTGCGGCTATTGCAGTGGGAGCGATGATACTCTCAGGAGTGAGAAAATTAATAAAATAAATTATGGCTAGAAGAGCATCACCAGAAGTTAATGCAGGTTCTATGGCAGATATTGCCTTCCTTCTCCTGATCTTTTTCCTGGTTACTACAACCATTGAAACAGATAAGGGTATTAGCAGGAAGCTTCCGCCATGGCAGGACGAAGATGTGGAACCACCGGTATTAAAGATGCGTAACGTCTTTGAAGTAATTGTGAATAGCAACAATGAACTGCTTGTGGAAGACGAAAACATGGAAATCGGTGAATTGCGCCAGGCAGCTATAGTCTTCCTGGACAATGGTGGGGGAGTTGGAGATGAGGCTTGTGACTTTTGTCAGGGTCCCGCAGATCCAGAGTTATCTGTAAATCCGCAAAAAGCTGTTATCTCTTTGCAGAATAACCGTGGTACGGAGTATGGAACATATATTGCAGTTCAGAACGAACTTGTTGCAGCATATAATTTCCTAAGAAACAGAGAAGCTCAGCGAATTTATAACGTTAGCTTTAATGAAATGGAGGCGGCTTATTCTGATCCCAGGTACAACGGAGACAAGGAGCAATTGGAAGAGAGAATTGAGGTTATCAAGAATATGATACCACAGAAATTGTCTGAAGCCGAGCCGAAAAAGAGCTAATGAGCTTTTTGAACTAAAAATTTTAATTTACTATTATGTCTAAATTTAAGAAGAAAAAAGGTGGAGAGTTACCAGCGGTAAATACCGCTTCTTTACCGGATATCGTTTTTATGTTACTTTTCTTCTTCATGGTTGCTACGGTAATGCGTCAAAATACCTTAATGGTACAGAATAAATTACCATTTGCAGACCAGGTAGAAAAGTTAGATAAAAAGGATCTTATCATGTATATCTATGCTGGGAAACCAAGTCAGCGATATCAGGCTCAGTTTGGAAGTGAAGCGCGTATTCAGTTAAATGATAAGTTCGCGAACGTTTCTGAAGTTCAGCAATTTATTTTCCAGGAGAGAGAAGCAAAGAGAGAGGAGCTTGTACCATACTTGACCACAGCTCTTAAAGTTGATGGCGAGACTAACATGGGACTTGTGTCTGATATTAAACAAGAACTTAGAAAGGCGGAAGCCCTTAAGATTAACTACACTGTAATTCCTGGTGACGCGACTAAGAATTTGTAGTAGTTTTTTAGAAAATAAAGCTTTTAAAAACATCCTGTTCATATTTTTGAACAGGATGTTTTTTTATATTTATGCTGAAACCTCATCACCTCAATGAAAGCCAAATTGTTTTTCTTCTTTTTTTTTCTGGTATTTTACGGCAAATCGTTTTGTCAGGAAGAACAGGATCTGTTTATAGGAGTTGGAGATACTATTCCAACAGTAATAGATAGTGTATATCGGGAAGATCAGATTTATGTAGGTTTTAGTTTTAACCTTCTTACAAATAAATCACAATCTATTGAGCAATCTGGCTTTTCAGGTGGATTTCACGTGGGTCTGATTAGGGATTTTCCTATCAATTCGCGCCGCAATGTTGCTTTGGGAATTGGTTTAGGCTGGTCACTTAATAGTTATGGGCAAAATCTGTTTATAGGTGAAACAGAGGCGGGAGAATCTATTTTTAGAAGCCTCGATGATGATATTTCTTACGACACAAATAGGTTTACCACCCAGCTTATTGAGGCGCCAATAGAATTTAGATGGAGAACATCAACTCCTACGAGCTATAAATTCTGGCGTGTTTATACCGGACTAAGGCTGGGGTATGTATATCATCTGAAATCAAACTTTGTCCAGGAGGCTAATCAGGTGGTTCAGACAGAGGTTCCGGAATTCGACAGGTTTCGGTTAGGTGCAACCTTTACCTTCGGTTATAACACCTTTAATTTCCATTTCTACTACAGTCTCAATTCATTTTTTGAAGATGCCTACATTCAGGATGAGCAGGTAGAGCTTTCCACGCTAAAAATGGGTCTTATGTTTTATATATTATAGCCAGTAATTTACTACTATCAGCTGTGGTATAAGGCCTATAAACAAACCCAGTAAAAGCTCAAGGTTGTCGTGTGCTTTGTAGAAAAGACGGGAGGAGGCGGTAAGGCCTAAAGCGGTGAAAAGAAAAGCAATAGTAAAAATAAGATTTAGATGAAAGTGAACTCCAAGTGCTACAATAAACATTGTTAGCCCCGAGAGGCCTACAAGATGTAAACTGACTTTTACGCGGAAGATGGCCATTATAAAACAGGTTATTGTAGAGAAAAGAATACCTACAAAATAAAAGTAAAGAGCGGGATAATTATAGGAATTCAAAACCTGAAAAAGTATCATCAGGTTGAGTAGTATAAAAAAGAAGAGCGGCCATCTTCGTTCCTGTACATCACTTAGAAAAAGCGAACTGGCCTTGCCTAAATTTTTCAGGAGAAAGTAAAAAACAATTGGAATAAATAGCGTAATGATAGCAATAGCCAGCATTTTTACTTTAATAAGCTCAATAGGGAAAAATCGTGGGGTAAGTATAAAATAGAGCAGGCTTCCTGCAAATGGCATCCATAGGGGGTGAAAAACGTAAGATGCACTTT
This sequence comes from Autumnicola lenta, assembly GCF_031846515.1. Classification (NCBI taxonomy): domain Bacteria; kingdom Pseudomonadati; phylum Bacteroidota; class Flavobacteriia; order Flavobacteriales; family Flavobacteriaceae; genus Autumnicola; species Autumnicola lenta. Next base: position 81,547 of record NZ_JAVRHO010000012.1, on the reverse strand, counting down.
TAAGCAAGAGTTTCATTAAATTTCTTTACGTAATCTGGCTACAGGAATATCCAGCTGCTCACGATACTTTGCCACTGTTCGCCGTGCTATTGGATAACCTTTGTCTTTAAGAACTTTTGCGAGTTTTTCATCCGTAAGCGGCCTCTTTTTATCTTCCTCCTCTATGGATATTTCCAGGATCTTTTTGATTTCCCGGGTGGAAACATCTTCACCCTGATCATTTTTCATAGATTCTGAGAAGAATTCCTTTATCAGCTTCGTTCCATAGGGAGTATCAACATATTTGCTGTTTGCCACCCTCGAGACGGTAGAAACGTCCATCTCAATTTCATCGGCAATATCTTTAAGGATCATTGGCCTTAGATTGCGCTCATCGCCACTTAAAAAATATTCTTTCTGGTAATTCATTATAGAGCTCATGGTAACCATCAGCGTCTGCTGTCGCTGTTTAATAGCCTCTATAAACCATTTTGCAGCATCCAGCTTCTGCTTAATAAACATTACGGCGTCCTTCTGCTCTCTCGTCTTTTTCTTCGAATCTTTGTAGCCTTTCAGCATATCGCTGTAGTCACGGGAAACATGCATCTCTGGTGCATTTCTTCCGTTAAGACTTAATTCCAGGTCGCCATCAACGATTTTTATTGTAAAATCAGGAATAACATGTTCTGTCATTCTTGTATTTCCTGAAAAGGCACCGCCGGGCTTAGGATTCAAATGTTCAATAACCTCTATGGCATCCCGCAATTGATCTTCAGAAATATCGTGCTTGGACAGAAGTTTGGAATAATGCTTTTTACTGAAGTGATCAAAAGACTGTTCAAGAAGATCATAAGCCAGAGAAACGGACTCAGTACTTTCTTTCCTTTTAAGCTGAATAAGAAGACATTCCTGAAGAGATCTGGCGCCCACTCCTGCAGGATCCAATTTTTGCACGCGTTGTAATACTTTTTCAACGGTATCCTCGTCAGTATAGACATTCTGCGTAAAGGCAAGATCATCTACAATATCCTGAACAGACCTGCGGATGTATCCGCTTTCATCTACACTACCCACAAGAAATTCCGCAATTTCCTGTTCAGTTTCATTAAATCTGAAGGTGCTTAACTGAGTTTTTAAATGTTGGGTAAAAGAGGTTCCAGATGCATAAGGCACCTGCTTATCCTCATCGTCTGCACTATAATTATTGGCATTTAACCGGTAACTGGGGACTTCATCATCACTCAAATAATCATCAACATTAAAATCTTCTAATGCTTCGTCATAATTATCATCCTCAGTATCATTTTCATTAGAAAAATTATCTTCAAACTCGTCTGCCGATTCTTCCCTTCCATCCTCTAAAGCCGGATTTTCCTCGATCTCCTGTTTTAAACGCTGTTCAAAAGCCTGGGTAGGCAATTGGATCAGTTTCATTAACTGGATCTGTTGTGGAGACAGTTTTTGAGATAATTTGAAATTTAATTGTTGCTTAAGCATAAAGTTCCTTCGGCTTTACTACAAAAATAAGAAAAACAAAGCTATACTTGCTTTGGCACAGTACATGTTTGTGGTAAACTTTTGTTAAGGAGTCTGCGCCAGAGTCTCTATTTTTAAGAATTTCTTCGGAAGTGGAAGTTCTACAACCAACATTTTTTCATTGACAGGATGCTTTAATTTTATACCTATTGCAGCCAAATACAAGCCTTTAAATTTTTGCTGAATTTCTCCTCCGTACTGCCTGTCCCCAACGATCGGAAGCCCATTTTGGGATAAATGAATCCTGATCTGATGTGTTCTTCCTGTTTCCGGAAATACTTTCAAAAGCGAGTACTCCAAATTGTCAATTCGGAAGTATTCCTGAACTTCAATTCGTGTAACTGCAGGTTTATCTTCAATCTGTGAGTCGAAAATTGCCATTTTTGGGGCTCGACCCGTAGTACACGCCAGATAAGTCTTCTGAATTTCTTTTTTCTGAAACATTTCCTGAATTTTAATAAGTACCGGTCTTGTTTTAGCACAAATCAGGACTCCGCTAGTGGGATTATCGAGCCTGTGAGCAGGTAAAGGAGCAGGAAGAGCACTCTTTTTAGCTGAAATTTGCAAATTAAAGGGCAGCGCGTTCTCAACAGTCTTAAAATAGTTGCCGCTGGTAGGAATACCTGAAGGTTTATCGATAATTGCCAAATCTTCATCTTCATATAAAACTTCAAGCTTTAAAGTGAAGGTCTTTTTTTTACCATTTTCGGCCTGTAGTAATTCGATCTTCTGTCCCTCTGTTATCCAGTCGGATGTACTTGCGGGTTTGCCATCGAGCAGGATTTCTTTCCGTTTAATAGCTTTTTTAATGCCGCTTCGGGATGGAATGGTTTCAAAAATAGAAACTGCATATTCCTGTAACCTGATTTTATCATCAATTGCAGGGACTATATGAGTTTCTATAATTTTCATTAGTTTGTCGTAGGGATAACCCTAAAAACAAACCTGACAGGTTTCCAAAACCTGTCAGGTTTATTATAATTCAGGTTCTATGGCTTAAAATGGATTGTTCCAGCCGTCCAGAGCTGCATTTACAGTAAAAACAATAAACCGGACAATAACATACACGGAAAATACCAATCCAATAATTTCCAAAATGCTTAGGGATTTGATCTTCTTCATCATTGCAGATTATTTCAACTATGAAAGATAAAAAACAAACCTCACAGGTTTTCAAAACCTGTGAGGTTTTTAGAATTACTCTTCTAAAACTCCGCGTTTTGCGGTGTCCTCGGGAATGGGATTACGTCGCGTATATTGCTCATTCCGGTTACGAACAGCACGAGTCGTTCAAAACCTAATCCAAATCCGCTATGTACGCAGGTACCAAATCTACGGGTGTCAAGATACCACCAAAGTTCTTCTTCGTCTATTCCCAAAGCTTTCATTTTATCCTGAAGCACATCCAAACGTTCTTCCCGCTGTGACCCACCTACAATTTCCCCAATTCCCGGGAAAAGGATATCCATTGCCCTCACGGTTTTACCGTCTTCATTCAGGCGCATGTAAAAAGCTTTAATATTGGCCGGATAATCAAATAAAATTACCGGGGATTTGAAATGTTTTTCTACGAGAAAACGCTCGTGTTCACTTTGTAGGTCAGCACCCCACTCTTCAATAAGATAATTAAATTTCTTCTTTTTATTCGGCTTGGAATCTTTTAAAATATCAATCGCTTCGGTATAACTTACGCGCTTAAAGTTGTTATCGAGCACAAAATGAAGTTTCTCCAGCAATCCCATCTCACTTCGTTCTGCTTTTGGTTTTGCTTTGTCCTCATTAGAGAGACGCTGATCCAAAAATTCCAGGTCATCCTTGCAGTTTTCAAGAACGTACTTCAATACATATTTTATAAAATCTTCAGCAAGATCCATATTGCCGTCCAGGTCGCAAAAAGCCACTTCCGGTTCTATCATCCAGAATTCGGCTAAGTGGCGGGAGGTATTGGAATTTTCAGCTCTAAAAGTAGGTCCAAAAGTATAAATCTGACCCAGGCCAAGTGCGAAAGTTTCCCCTTCTAGCTGTCCCGAAACGGTCAAATTGGTTTCTTTTCCGAAGAAATCTTTTTTGTAATCGATAGAACCGTTTTCCTTTCTCGGCGGATTCTCGAGATCAAAATTGGTTACTTTAAACATTTCACCTGCACCTTCGGCATCGCTTCCGGTGATAATTGGCGTATTTACGTAATGAAAATTGTTCTGCTGAAAATAGCTGTGTACCGCAAAAGACAGTTTGGAACGCACCCGCATTACAGCACCAAAAGTGTTTGTACGTACTCTTAAATGCGCCTGTTCACGAAGTTTTTCAAGACTGTGGCGTTTGGGCGAAAGTATGGTGAGTTTTACTTCTTCGGGATTTGCATCGCCGTAAATCTCAACTTCGTTCACGTCAATTTCCACGCGTTGCTGACTTCCGGCACTTTCTTTTAAAGTTCCTTTTACGCCAATGGCGGCGCCAACAGTGATCCTTTTCAGAATGTCTTCATCGGTATTTTCAAAATCTATAACGCACTGGAGGTTATTAATTGTTGAGCCGTCGTTTAACGCAATAAAGCGGTTACTTCTAAAGGAACGTACCCATCCTTTTACCTGAAATTCCTGTAAAAACTGATTGCTGTCCAGTAATTCAGCAACTTTTGCCTGTGTCATTTAATTAGATTTAGATGGCAACAAAGATAAATTTTCCGTTGTTGCCTGCAAAGCTTTGATTTTTAATATTTGTTGTTGTTCTCCTCCCTGGTAATTTCGTCATCATCTTCAGAACTCTCTACAATATTAATTGCCGGTTCTTTCATAATCTCCTTGTTGGCAATGCTTTTTTCCAAAGAAAGCAGCAAAGAAGGGAGAAGGAGCAGATTAGCCAGCATGGCAAACAACAGAGTGGCAGAAACTAATCCGCCAAGGGCCACCGTTCCGCCAAAACTGCTTATCATAAACACTGAAAAACCGAAAAATAAAACAATGGAGGTGTAGAACATACTTACGCCGGTTTCTTTTAATGCCGCATAGACCGATCTCTTAATTTTCCAATTATTGGCCTTTAATTCCTGCCGGTATTTTGCCAGGAAGTGTATGGTGTCATCTACAGAAATACCAAATGCGATGCTGAAAACAAGAATTGTTGAAGGTTTTATGGGGACTCCAAGAAAACCCATCATTCCTGCCGTGACCAGTAGCGGTAACAGGTTTGGCACCAATGAAATAAGAATCATCCTGAAGGACCTGAACATCCAGGCCATTAAAATAGCAATCAGGAAAATGGCAAGTGAAAGCGACAATACGAGGTTTTTTACCAGGTAATTCGTCCCTTTTTGAAAAATCAATGCTTTTCCGGTAAGGGAAACATTATATCGTTCTTCAGGGAATATTTTGTTGATTTGTGGCCAAAGGTCTTCTTCAATTCCCTCCATTTCCTCAGTACCAATGTCCTTCATAAAGGTCGTGATTCGGGCATATTGCCCTGTGGAATCTACATATGTTCCCAGCAGATTTTCTGTTGAAGGCATTCCCTGTATATACGGCATGATAAAATTCTGTTCCTGTGAACTTGGTAGCTGGTAATACTTTGGATTGCCGTTGTAGTAGGCCTGCTTTGAATATTTTACCAGGCGGACTACAGAAAGTGGTTGCGAAAGTTCAGGAACTTCAGCAATCAAATTTTCCAGCTTTTCCATTCTTTTTAATGTGGAAAGCTTCATGACACCCTGTTTGCGCTGCGTATCAATATAAATTTCCAAAGGCATTATTCCGTCGAATTCCTCTTCAAAGAATTTTATATCCTGGAAGAATTCCGCTTCCTGAGGCATATCTTCAAGCAAACTTCCTGAAACTTTAATATTGTAAATACCAATGATGCTTGCGGCAAGTAATCCTACTGAGACTATATAAATTGTAATTCTGCGGTGCCTCACCATGTTTTCCATCCAGCCAACAAAACCACCAATCCAGCGTTTGTTTAAATGCTTAAGGTGTTTGTCCTTCGGCAAAGACATGTAGCTGTAGATAATTGGGATTACCAGCAGGCAGAGGAGAAATAGTGCAAGAATATTTATGGAAGCTACAACACCAAATTCCTTCAATAATGTGCTATCTGTTAAGATAAAGGTTGCAAACCCGGAAGCTGTGGTCACATTGGTCATGAGGGTAGCGTTTCCAACCTTCGTAATAACCCGCTGCAGGGATTTCGCCTGGTTTCCGTGCTTCTTGATTTCCTGCTGATATTTATTAATCAGGAAAATACAGTTGGGAATTCCAATTACGATAATTAGCGGCGGAATAATCGCGGTTAGGATGGTGATCTCGTAGTGGAGAAGACCAATTACCCCAAACGCCCACATTACACCAATACAAACGGTAATCATGGAAATTACAGTAGCCCTTATAGAACGAAAGAAGAAAAAGAAGATCAGGGAAGTGACCAGCAAAGCGGCCAGCAGGAACATACTTATTTCGTCTATGATGTTCTGCGAATTGAGCGTCCTGATGTAAGGCATTCCGGAAACCCGGATGTCCAGATCATACTCTTCATCAAATTTTTCTAGTAGCGGAGTCAGTTCTTCAAGAACAAAAGTTTTTCTATCTTCAGAATTGACAATGTCTTTATTAATATATAGTGCAGATTGAACCGTATTAGAGTTGGCACTGTAAACCAGGTTTTCGTAAAATGGAAGCCGGTTAAATAATTCATCTTCATAATCCTGCAGCTGCTCCTCTCCGGGATTTTCCTCTTCAATAAAAGGAACCATTTCAAACCGATTGGGATCGTTAAATTTCTCCAGTGTTTGCAGATTACCTAAAGAGAGTACATAATCGACTTCGGGAAAAGTTTCCAGACTGTCGTTGAGATTTGTCCATGCCTCAAACTTTTTCGGAGTAAATAAAGAGGAATCCTTAACAGCAATAACAATTAAATTTCCTTCTTCTCCAAATTTGTCCAGGAAATCATAATAAACCTGATTTATGGGATGATCATCTGGCAGTAGGTTGGCTTCAGTATAAGAAAAGCGCATGTTTTTCCACTGCGTGGCAAGAGCTACGGTAATCCCGAGAATAATAAAAATTATAATTAGCCTGTTTCGCAGAATAAGCCGCGCTACGGAATTCCAGAAACCAAAGCTGAATAATTTAGACATGGTGAGTTTTTAAAGGATGGCAAAGTTAGAAAAAGCTCAGTTAAATACTGCTTTTTGAGGCGGTAAAGTATAATTCTATAACGGTAACGCGAAAGTAAACTTGAAGGAAAAGTTTTCTCTGAAGTCCGGGAGGTGATAAGCTCCAAATCTATATGCCGCGCTAAGGCCGAATCCAAGGAGAATATTGTTTAGCTCCACGCCGGCTTCAGAATAACCGTGCTTTAGCGTTTTAAATTCTGCAAAAGGATGATTGTCCATATCTTCAAAATCACCAATGGCAAACCTGGAAAACATGACAAGCTCCGGTTTGAAGCTGCGAGTGATGTAAAAGGGGCGTAGTTGATGCCTTATGTGAAACATGGCCTGCCTGTCACTAAAGAATTCATTAAAATACATGGTTTCGAAAGCGGTCCTTCCTGCCACAGCAAAACGATTTAGGATTTTTGGTTCATTTACATTGTTGGGGGATGTATGGAAAACATGCGTAAGCGGAAGATCACCAAAGGCATAATTAGCTTCAAAAATAAATTCTGTCCTGGACTGGTCAAGCTGGCTTATTTCATGCTCCACCATAATTCCGGCACGTGTAAACGTGAAATCCCCACCTGCAATTCCTTCTACTGCCTGGGAAACCTGTGCAGTTAATCGTGGAAAACCTCTTTCCAGCAGGACATTTTCTTCAGGAGTATGGAGAAATCTGCTAAACGGCCGCCATAAAACGGAAAAAGTAATTTCGGTAATATCATATTCCGAATAAAGTTGTCCGTTATGCAAATAGCTGTATTCAAAACTCTCGTTCATGGAAATGCGGCTATTGCTTACCAGCAACTCTGAAGTCGTATAGGCGTTGAAACGGTGCTCCAACCCTGTACTTAAAGTTCTATGGTTAAAATAAGAGGCAATATTGCCAAAGCGCGGCCTGAAGAGTGAAAATAAATCTACCTTTTTGCGGTATTGAAAAGCACCAAATTCCCGTATATCATCTGTGTAATCAATATTCAAGTTTGTTCCTGAAGATTTGTCGAGATAGATTTGGGTTCCAATATTATACTTAAATTTTTTATCCCTTAGGCCATAAGCGCCATACCCATGAAGATTAAAGTGGTCTGATAATTTATCGTTGGTTCTGCCTCCCAGTCCCAGCCGCCAGCCTTCGTGACCATTGGAAGAGTAAAAAGCACCTATGTTAAAATTCCAAAAACCAAGTGGATAATTGCCATTTGATAGCGCCTGTTTCACCTCAATCCTACGTTCTACATTATTGGCCTTTACAATACTATCCACATATTGGGCGGCATTTTTATCACGATAAGTAAAGGGCTCCTGCCGGTTAGTTTTCCAAAAAGACTCCGGCTGTTCACCAGCTTCGGGGGGAACTTCTATACTTGCGGGATTTCGTTGAAGATCTTTGGGCGCTTCAAAAACAACATCATAATTGGTAGAACTGGAAGAAAGAACAGCATCTGGGCGCACCTCTCCGGAGCCAAGAACCCGGTTAACAATGTTATCGCTTCTCTGCAGAGTTCCTACAGAAATTACTCCTCCAAAGACCGCAATATCCTTTTCTCCCGTGCTGGGACGTATAGTGGTGGTCTGTCTTTCCGGAAACCATATTCCTGCTTCATCATAATATTTATAATGATGGTTTACCTCCAGTTTTATAGCGCCTAATAATTGTGCTTTTGCACGCTGTATCGCATAGCTCGAAACGTCCAGGTATAAAATTCCCTCCAGGCCTGCGACTGTTTTTTCACGTTTTGGTTCAAAGTAAATCACATAAGCGGGATGGTCTGTAGTTGTGGTGTCGAGAATTTTAAAATTGTAATTTTTAAGGGCATTATCTGCCAATGGTCCTGCATAATCCGTTTGGAATAACTTATAATCTTTTTTGTATAAAGAATAAGGATTGGCTTCCAGCGAGAGCATTTCATAAACCGGCTCTTCAAAACCTGCAGTTTTCAGGCCCAGGATTGTTTCTGTTCTTCCTATTTTCTTCTGAAAAGCTGTTTTTGATATTTTTTCTGAAAGGTAAGCCCTGGCGGTGTTGATGATCGTTTCAACCTCTACATTTGTAGTGTCGGTTTCCAGGTTTACAGCGTCAGATTGGTTGTCGATAATAAATTTAGTATAAGTGTTATGCTGAAAAGCCTCCAGTGCCTGCTCGGGATCATTCTGTTCCCTGGCTGCAATTGCCATTTTGATGATACTGTTTGCAGTATTTTCTTCGGAAGAAATAAAAACAGGATTAAGATTTTCTACGGAAGGTTGCATTTTCACCACAACGTACGTTATGGCATCTGAAATTTCTACATTCTTGCTAAAAAAGCCTACGTAAGTGATTTTTAGCTGAATTTGGTCCTCCTTATAAGTAATCTCAAAAGAGCCGTCAATGTTGGTCATCACATTCCGGTCATTTCCATAACTTATTGTTGCATAGGGAAGCGGTTCTCCGTTTTCTGCATTAACTATTTTTCCTGATACCTCGTTTTGAGCTGTAAGGCTGAAAAACGAGAGCAACGGGAGAGCAAAAAACAGAAATTTGTGCATATAAAATTTTTATTCTGAAGATACTATAAATCTTCAGTAGCCACTAAAATAAAAATTGCCAAATTAAGTCTCCCAAAGCGGCAGGCTGAATTTGGCAATTTTCGTCAAAGAGAAATTTTGAACGTTATATCGTCATAATTTCTTTTTCTTTCACCACCAGAATTTCATCAATTTTTGTGATGTGATTATCAGTAAGCTCCTGAACATCTGCTTCAGCACTTTTAAGCAAATCTTCAGAAATATCTAACTTTTTAAGATCGTTGTTGGCAGATTTCCGGTCGTTCCTCACGCCAATCTTCGCGTCCTCGGCTTCGGCTTTTGCCTGTTTTACAAGCTGGGTACGACGTTCCTCTGTTAATGGCGGAACGTTTATAATTACACTTTCCCCATTATTCATAGGATTAAAACCAAGATTGGCCTGCATGATCCCTTTTTCTATTTCGGGGATAAGTTTCTTTTCAAAAGGCTGAACAGAAATAGTACGGGCATCTGGTGTAGAAACGTTTGCGACCTGGTTTAAAGGTGTTTTTGCACCGTAATATTCTACAAGGACTCCGCCCAACATCGCTGGGTTTGCTTTACCTGCACGAATGTTGAGCAACTGCTTCTTTAAATGCTCAATGGCTCTGTCCATTCCTTCTTTCGTACTATCTATAATAAAATCAACTTCGTCTTCCATTTTTAGTAAACTTTTATCTTTCAGGTGAATTTACAAATTAACTATTGTTCCTATTTTTTCACCCGTAACCACTTTTATGAGGTTTCCGGGAGTGTTCATATCAAATACAATTATTGGTAGCTCGTTTTCATGGCTGAGCGTAAAAGCGGTGGTATCCATGACTTTCAGGCCTTTTTTAATTACATCTTCAAAGGTAATATAATCAAATTTGGTTGCTTTTTTATCCTTTTCAGGGTCTGCGGTATAGATTCCATCAACCCTTGTTCCTTTTAGAATAATATCTGCATGAATTTCTATAGCTCGTAAAACTGCTGCGGAATCTGTTGTGAAGTAAGGATTCCCGGTTCCTCCACCAAAAATCACCACTCTTCCTTTTTCCAGGTGACGAATCGCTTTTCTTCTTATAAAGGGCTCTGCAACTTCATTTATTTTAATGGCAGATTGCAACCTTGTCTGGATTCCTGCATCTTCAAGAGCGCTTTGTAAAGCGAGCCCATTAATAACAGTAGCAAGCATTCCCATATGGTCTCCCTGTACGCGGTCCATGCCTTTGCTGGCGCCGGCAACTCCTCTGAATATATTTCCACCACCAATTACTATTGCTACTTCTATACCTTTATCGGTAACCGATTTTATTTCTTCGGCATATTCTGCCAGCCTTATAGGATCTATGCCATATTGGCGTTCTCCCATTAAAGCTTCTCCCGATAATTTTAGAAGTATTCTCTTGTAATGCATAGTGAAAGGTATAAATTATTGATGCAAATATAGATAATATCTTACTTTGAGAAATAACATAAATAGAAGGAATCTCACTTCTAAAGAAAAATTTATAATAATTAAATGCTTTTAGAGATTTGGAATGGCAGAGATGCTGATGCTGTAAGTATTGGCCGGGTTTTTGCTATCTTTGATAAGATTTAAAATTGTAAAAGATGTTTGGATATTATATAATTGCTGGTTTGATATTTATTGTAAGCCTGTATGTGAGCAATAAATTGAAGAGTAAATTTAAAAAGTACTCTAAGGTTCATCTGCAGAACGGGATGAGCGGAAAGGAAATTGCCGAAAGGATGCTACATGATAATGGTATTCATGATGTAAAAGTCATTTCGACACCGGGAATGCTAACAGATCATTATAACCCGGCTAAAAAGACGATTAACCTTAGCGAAGGTGTATATACCCAACGCAATGCGGCAGCGGCTGCAGTTGCGGCTCACGAATGTGGTCACGCTGTACAACATGCAAATGCCTATGGCTGGCTTAAAATGAGAAGCCAGTTAGTGCCGGTAGTGAGTATTGCTTCAAGATTTTCACAATGGGTAATCTTTGGTGGTCTAATGTTAATGGCTACCACTGCCCTGGGAAGCACTATTTTACTTATAGGTATAATTATGTTTGGTATGGGAACGCTCTTTAGCTTTGTAACTTTACCGGTAGAATATGATGCGAGCAAGCGTGCACTTGTATGGTTGGAAAATGAGAATATGTTGAGCTCCCAGGAGCATGAAGCGGCAGAAGATTCTCTCAAATGGGCTGCAAGAACTTATGTTGTTGCTGCAGTAGGTTCTTTGGCTACTCTTCTTTACTTCCTGAGCATTTACATGGGAAGAGATTAAAGAAACAGAAATAATTTATATTGAAAAAGGCTGCTTTTGGGCAGCCTTTTTTTGTGTTAAGTTTTTAGTTTTTTATTCCCGAATCTGTGGAATTCTTTCGTCAATAAATTTTAATGCTAAACCTTCAGTGCCCATTAAATCAAAAAGTTCCAAGGCTCTTCTCATGGTTTGCTCTTCTTCGGCCTGTTCGGTGACAAACCATAGCAGAAAATTTTCTGTATTGAGATCCTGCACTTTGCGGCATTTATAAACGATATTGTGTATGGATTTGGTGATGGTAATTTCCTGATCCAAAGCAACTTCAAAAATTTCCTGTAGGGAATTATAGTCGTGTTCTATGCCCTGGACTTCAGGAGAATAGGCAGTACCTCCATTGTCATTAATAAACTTGAAAATTTTCAGCATGTGTTCGCGCTCCTCTAAAGATTGATCGTAGAAAAATTTCGCGCTGTTAGTTAAGGCATTATGATCACACCAGGATGCCATAGCCAGATATGCAGAAGAAGAATGTGCTTCTTTTTGTATTTGTTTATTTAGAAGGTCCATGATTTCTACATGGATACTCAGCTTTTGTCTTACAAGATCTTTCATATTCTATTTTAATTAAAAATACAAAAAAACATACGACTAAACTAAAAGGAAAGGAATTTAGAAGCAGTCTAAATCTTAGGAAGCCAGAAGTTTAAGCCGGGGCACTTAAAAGTGAATTAAGTTCCAGCATTCCAAAGGTCCCGTTTACAAGCTCCTGAAGGTCTAATATTTCCAGGGTGTCAAGAATAAAAATATGTTCCCTGTTGCAAAGCATTAAAATTTCAATGCCGCTTTTGTTTTCACCATTAAAATGATTTTCAGGATTTATTTTTTTCACCTGCTGCCGAAATGCCAAAAGCTGACAAAAGCTCAATTTTACCGTTTTACGATAAAAATCCACATAAAAGCAGCGGCCTTTGTCGTACTGGTACGAAGAAAAATATTTGGACGTAAATAATAATTTCATTGCGTCGCCAAAGCTAATTCTTATTTAGAATAAATACAAATATTAAATCTTAATCTGTCGGTTGATTTGCTGATTAAGGGAAATAAATGTTTCTGTTCTGGAAACCCCTTCAATTCCCTGGATGTTTTTGTTGAGTACCTGCATGAGATGCTCGTTGTCTTTACAGAGAATTTTGAGAAATATAGACCAGTTTCCGGTAGTATAATGGCATTCTATAACCTCTGTGATCTCCCGAAGCTGGTTTACTGCTTTTGGGTTACTTACCGCTTTGTCCAGATAAACACCAACAAAAGCCATTGTTTTATACCCCAAAATCCGCGGGTCTATCATAAGCTTTGAGCCTTCGATTAACCCCGATTTTTCCAGTTTTCTAAGTCTTTGGTGTACGGCAGCGCCTGTTATGCCTATACCCCGTGCAATTTCCAGAATTGGTCTTTTTGCATCTTCCATTAGGGCGTTGAGGATTGTTTTATCTATACCATCTATAACAACATCCTGATCAACAATTTTCATAGTGGTGGCTTTTGGTTATTAATCTAAAATAAGAAATTTCTGCTAAAATGTTAGCAAAACCTAAAGTATCAGGCTAAAATTTAACTTCCATATTATTCCTGTTTTAATCTCATAGTTTGTTTCAGGCTTTGCAGGTTCTCTCATCCGTGGCTTCTTAAGGTTTAAAGTGTAAATTAGCTGCAGAAATTGGTTTTTAACTAGCGCTTTTTTCCGTGACTTATTTAATTTGTAGTTGGCAAACATCTAAAATGAAAACTGTTTTCATCTTTATAATTTTTATCACGCAGTGGTGTTACGCTGTCGACCAGCCTGAAATAAGTATTCTTACCTGTTCCCCCGGGGATGAAGTATATTCAGTATTTGGGCATTCGGCAATTAGAATTATAGATAAAGAAAAATCAACAGACGTGGTTTATAATTTTGGAATTTTTGATTTTGATGCTCCGAATTTTACCTTCAAATTTATAGGAGGGAAATTAAGATACTCCCTGGGTATCCAAAAGACGAAAGATTTTATTAAGCAATGTTCAGATGAAAACAGGCTGGTTTCAGAACAAAAGCTAAGCCTTACTGAAAAAGATAAGGGTAAACTTATTGCAAAGCTAAATTTTCTTTACAGGCCGGAAAACCGACAGTATTTATATTCTTTTCTGGAAAAAAATTGTTCCACTGAGATTAGCGATTTGCTGCAAGGACTAGACGTAAGTTTTTCAGATCAAGATTTAGCGGAATCAAACAGAAAATTAATAAATGCACATTTAGAGAAAAATTTGTGGCTAAGGTTTGGAGTCAACTTGTTGTTGGGGAAGACTTTAGATAGGAATTCAAATAAATACCAGCGGATGTTTTTGCCAATCTATCTGGAAGAAGGAATAAATAATGCATCCCTCAATGGAATACCCTTAGTGAATTCAGAAATAGTATTAAATGAGGTAGAAAAGAAAACAAAAAGTGATTTTCAGAACAGGTTTTCTCCACTGGTCGTATTTTCTCTCTTGTTACTAATATTTCTTTTCTGGTTTCCCAAATCAATCCAGTTGCTTATAAGTTTTTTAATAGGTGCGACCGGGCTCATCTTATCTTTAATGTGGCTCTTTTCAGAACATCCGGAGGTAAAATTTAATTTGAATGTCATCTGGTGTAATCCGTTGTATTTGATGTACATTCTGCAGATTATTAGAATTAAATCAAGTGCGGTTTTAGCTTTTGTATTATTTATGAGTATAGTTGGTGTAATTTTTATGTGGATATTAAATTTGCAATCGTTTGATATTGCTATTATTCCAATCCTATTCATTTTGGGAATAATAAACTTTAAGCAGATAAAGAGAACCGGTTATAATAAACTTACAGAAACAAAACGTAGTCTGGAACTGAAGCTTTGAGGTTACCTGTGAAGCGCTTTTTTCCTGTGGAAAAACAGGTTCGGCAGCTTCCATAGTTTTTAAAGTACAAACGGGAAAGTAATACTAATTATATAATTATGGATAAAAAATTCCTAATTGCTGGAACATGTTTTGGATTGCTGGGTGTAATTACAGGAGCCTTTGCTACACATGGGCTGCAGCCACTTCTAATGGATGCTTCTATGAAATCTTTTGAAACGGCTGTAAAATATCAGATGTACCACGCACTGCTTATGCTCCTTTTGGGAGCCAATAATTTCCTGACACCTAAATTACGGGATGTCATTTTTTACCTGTTCGTTTTTGGGATAATTTTTTTCTCGGGTTCTATATATTTACTCGCGACAAATAATCTTACCGACCTAGATTTTAAGAGTATTGCCCTTGTCACTCCTTTTGGGGGTAGCCTTTTAATCGTTGCTTGGGGTTTAATGCTGATAAGCATTTTTAAGTTCAAAAGGGAGAAGGTGTGAAAATATAAAGCACAGGTCGAAAATGGGAGTTTTCGATACCTCGCCAAAAAAGATGTCAAGCTTTGCGCAGCTTTGAAGAATTAAGTACGGTTAAAAAAAATCCGGTATTTCAAAAGAAGTACCGGATTTTTTTTATTCATCAGAAGAAATTATTTTTTATTCATCTGAGCGATATATTTTTCTAACGCCATCGTCATCGAAGGAGTTTCTGCGGTAGGTGCTTTAATGTTTACCGTTAGTCCGTGTTCCTTTGCGGCTTTAATAGTAGTGTTACCAAAAACCGCTATTCGCGTCTCATTCTGTTTAAAATCAGGAAAATTCTCGAAAAGAGATTTAATTCCGCTAGGACTAAAGAAAACAAGAATGTCGTAAGTTACATCTCTTAAATGGGACAGATCGCTCACTACAGTCTTGTAGAAAGTTGCTTTTTTCCAGTTAACTCCAAGCTTATTCAAAGTTTTGGGAACGTCTGGCTTTAGCATATCTGAAGAAGGAAGTAAAAAATTCTCATTTTTGTACTTCTTGATTAAAGGAGATAATTCTGCGAAAGTTCTTTTTCCTACGTAGATTTTACGTTTTCGGTATACCACGTATTTCTGCAGGTAGTAAGCAACAGCCTCACTTAAACAGAAATATTTTAAGGTATCAGGAACTTTATAACGCATTTCTTCAGCAATTCTAAAGAAATGATCAACGGCATTTCTGCTGGTCAGGATTATTGCTGTATGCTGGGTAAGATCTACTTTTTGTTGTCTTACCTCTTTAGAAGATACACCTTCAACATGTATAAAGGGAATGAAATCAATTTTTACTCGTTGCTTTTCTTCCAGCTCAAAATAAGGAGAATTCTCGACTTTTGGTTCTGGCTGAGAAATCAAAATTGTTTTCACTTTCATATATCTTTACTTTATTTAATCCCAGTTATTTGTAAACAGCTTGTATAAAATAATATAAGGGGCAATTTCGAGAGCGCAAAGGTACAAAATAAAATAAAACAAGTTTGACGAAATAATATTTTGATTTTGTCTGTAAATAATAAACAGGCTCAGGACATTACTAATAAGTATAAACCCAGTTATACCGTAAAGTATTGTGCGCGTAGGGGTAAAGGAATAGGTGAGGAGAATCACTGCCAGAAGAACAAAAAGAGAGATAAAGTTGCGGTATCCCAGTTTTCTAAAGAGGTAGTAATCTATTTTCTCATCAAGTGAAAAAACGTTTGCGATAATTTTTTCTATGCCCAACTTTATAAGTACAAAACTGGCGTAGGCCGTTGCAATGCGTATATAGATAATAACGGCTTCTTCCTTTTCAATGTGAAAAAAGAAATCCAGTAGAATAAGCAAAAAAAGGGAAACCGCGCCTATATTAACCAGGAGCATCAATATGTTAAAAGGATGAAAAGCATGGTTCTCCTTTCCTTTAAACATCATAAATTTACCTGAGTTTAGCAGAGAGATAAACTCTCCAAACCGCTGTGGGTATGTCATTTTGATGATGGCCAGCAGTAGAATACAGACCAAAAGGATAAGTGTAATCCAATCTGAAGTATCTGCTTGTCTTTCTATTGCCTGCAAGTGGTGAATTTTTTACAAATGTATGATTATTGAAATAAAAACTTGACCGTAAATCCAAAGAAACGATTACATAAAATGCCTACATTTGTGCAAAATTTTACGGGATGGTAAAAGGGATAATTATTATACCCACCTACAATGAAATTGAAAATATTGAGCGCATAATTAGGAATGTGTTCTCCCAGCGACGCAAATTTCATATTCTGGTGGTGGATGATAATTCTCCCGATGGTACAGCAGCAAGAGTCCGCACCTTGCAGGCAGAGTTTGGAGATTCCTTATTCCTGGAAGAAAGGGAGGGGAAATTAGGACTCGGTACTGCTTATATTTTAGGGTTTAAATGGGCCCTGAATCGCCATTATAGTTATATTTTCGAGATGGATGCCGATTTTTCCCATAATCCTAATGATCTTATAAGGTTGTACAATACCTGTAAGAGGGATAATGCCGATGTCGCAATCGGCTCGAGGTATATAACCGGCGTGAATGTTGTTAACTGGCCAATGAACCGGGTGCTAATGTCCTGGCTGGCCTCAAGATATGTTAGGTTTATTACAGGAATGAATATTCAGGATACCACTGCTGGTTTCGTTTGTTATAAACGGGAAGTGCTGGAAAATATCCATCTGGATAAGATTCAGTTTGTGGGTTATGCGTTTCAAATTGAAATGAAATTTAAGGCCCATTTGTTAAAATATAAGATTGTGGAAGTGCCGGTAATATTTACAGATAGAACTAAGGGCACATCTAAAATGAGCGGCTCGATTATTTCTGAAGCTGTTTTTGGGGTAATAAATATGAAGATGAAAAGTCTTTTTAATAAGGTGGAAGTATAATGAAAAAGGTTTTAATAAAAAACGCCAAAATTGTCAATGAGGGTAAGATCAAAGAAGGCGATGTTTTTATAGAAGAAGGGATTATAGTAGAAATTGCTGAAAGTATAAGTGCTAAATCTCCCGATGTTATTATTTATGATGCAGAAGGGAATTACCTTTTGCCGGGGCTTATAGATGATCAGGTTCATTTTAGAGAGCCGGGTCTTACGCACAAAGAATCGATTGAAACGGGTTCCCGTGCAGCAGTTGCAGGAGGAATTACTTCTTTTATCGAAATGCCCAATACCCTGCCGCAGACCACTACCATAGAGTTGCTGGAAGAAAAGTTCCAGTTGGCAAAAGAATCTTCTTACGCCAATTATTCTTTTATGTTTGGTGGTACTAACGACAACCTGGATGAAATTGTAAAGATAGACCCAAAAACTACTGCAGCTTTAAAGTTGTTCCTTGGCTCTTCTACCGGAAATATGTTGGTAGATAATGAAAAAGTGCTGGAGCAAATATTTTTGAAGTCTCCCTTGTTAATAGCAGCGCATTGTGAAGATGAAGAGACTATTCGCAAAAATCTTGAGGAATGTGTGGAACGTTATGGCGAGGATATTCCTATAGAATTGCACCCTAAAATAAGAAGTGCTGAAGCTTGTTATAAGTCTTCTTCCAGGGCGGTTGCACTGGCTAAGAAAACAGGGGCAAGATTGCATGTATTCCATGTTTCCACAGCAAAAGAAATAAGCCTGTTTAGTAATAAAAAACCTCTGAAGGATAAAAAAATCACTGCTGAAGTTTGTATACACCATCTATGGTTTAATGATTCAGATTATGCTAAAAAAGGAACTTTTATCAAGTGGAATCCTGCAGTAAAAACAGAGAAGGATCAGCAGGCACTGTTACAGGCAGTGAAAGATGATTATATAGATGTTATTGCGACAGATCATGCTCCCCACACCCGGGAAGAGAAGAAAAATGTATATACCAAAGCTCCCAGCGGAGGTCCCCTGGTACAGCATGCATTACCGGCTTTACTTCAGCTTCATCATCAGGAAAAAATTAGTCTGGAAAAAATTGTAGAAAAAATGTGCCATAACCCCGCTATACTTTTTCAGATCAAAGATAGGGGGTATATAAGAGAAGGATATAAAGCAGATCTTGTACTGGTAGATTTAAACGCTCCCTGGGCTGTGCAGCCGGATAACACTGTCTATAAGTGCGGTTGGTCTCCTTTTGAAGGAACAACATTTAAATCCAGGGTCACACATACATTTGTAAATGGTCGCCTGGTATATAAAAACTTTAAACATCAGCCTTTTTCAAAAGTTGCAGAGCGTCTAACGTTTGATAGATAAAATGAAAAACATTCTGTTATTTTTTCTTGTTGTAATTCTTTTTTCTGGCTGCCGAAATATTGAGCGGACAGAGAAACCTGATGATCTGATAGGGGAAGAGAAGATGGTGGATGTACTTACAGAACTTGCTATTTTGCAATCGGCAAGGAATTTAAACAAGACAGTTCTTGAAGATGCCGGTATAAAACCTTACCAGTATATTTATGAAAAGCACGATATAGACAGCCTGCAGCTGGAGCGCAGCAATGATTATTATACCGAAAATTTCACGACTTATGAGAGTATTTTTGAGCGTGTAAGAGATCGGCTGCAGCATGTTAAAGAGGCGCGTGATTCTATCCAGCAAGAAGAAGAACGAATACAGGATTCTATTTCCAAACTGGATTCTGTTGCAGCACAGGATTCTATTCCAAATGATTCATTGAGAGACTCTATAAGGAGACAGAATTCTCTAAATGATGTGCGGGATATACGGCGTAGAAATTTTATTTCCCGGGACAGCCTTATTTCATCCGGGGAGGATAGAAGAAGGTGAAATCAGGACGCTTTTAAATAGATTTTTCCGGTTTCCCTGATACTTTCTGATAATTGCTGAAACTGAAAATTCAGATCGTTCTTTATTTTTTTATTACTAAAATGCCACTCGTCATAAAGGGTTCTAGTGGAATTCCTGCTAAACTGTTTTTTGAATCCAAAAATACTTCCAAGGCTCTGAAATATCCAGGCCAGCAAAATCATCCATTTCTTTAATTTATTTCGGGGTGCGGGTTTATTAATACTTGCCGCCGCTTCTTTCAAGACATATTTAAAACTTCGGTTTTCAGAAATCAGGATATACTGTTCGTTTTTAATTTCTGAAGCCATTAATTGCTGCATGGCCTTAACTACATCCTTTACATCTACAAACCCTGTGATTTTCGGAAAATAATAATTGAATCCTTTATCTACCTTTTGGAAAAGAGGACCAGACCCCGCATTCCAGAATCCGGGGCCAATAATTATTCCGGGATTGACAATTACCGCGTCAACACCTTCCTGTGTTCCGCGCCAAACTTCAATTTCAGCTCCGTATTTTGAAATTGCATAATCGCTATGGTTCTCTTCAGGGTTCCAGGGAGTTTTTTCAGTAATTTTATTACCTACCAAGGGTTTTCCGAGGCTGGCCGTACTACTTACATGGCAAAGTTTTTTAATCGAATTCGAAATACAAAGGTTTACAACATTTGCTGTGCCCGTAATATTTATTTGCCGGAGTTTGTTGACATCGCCGGAATCAAAAGAAATAAGTGCCGCACAGTGGTAAACAAAGTCAACCCCTGAAAATGCCAATTTTAAGGCCGGAATATTCAGTATGTCCGCCTTAACCCATTCAATAGTATTAAAAAGTTTTTTTGCTTCCGCAGAAGAAACATAATAGGAGAAAACTTTCTCCACCGTTTCAAGATTACTGCTTTCTCTATGGATCGCGCGGATTTTCTCTCCCGATCTGGCGAGATCCAAAAGTAAATGCGAACCCACAAGGCCCGTTCCTCCGGTTACTAGAATCATGTGGTAAATATAGCGAAACCACTTAGGAAAAAGAACAGTTTATGGTATCTTTACGGCTGTTTTTAGAAGACTTAGAGACCATGAACAAAAATTTTGTAGAAGAACTTACGTGGCGCGGAATGTTACATGACGCAATGCCGGGAACCGAAGAACATTTAATGGAAGAAATGCGTGCTGCCTATGTGGGGATAGATCCTACCGCAGATTCGCTTCATATAGGTCATTTAGTGGGGGTGATGATGTTAAGACATTTTCAACTTTGTGGACATAAGCCTTACGCACTTGTTGGCGGTGCTACCGGGATGATTGGCGACCCTTCAGGAAAATCTGCAGAGCGTAATTTACTGGATGAGGAAACGCTACGTCATAACCAGGAAGCTCTAAAAGCGCAATTATCAAAATTCCTGGAATTTAAAGGTGATGCAGAAAATACGGCAGTTTTGGTAAATAACTATGACTGGATGAAGGATTTTTCATTCCTGGCTTTTATACGTGATGTGGGCAAGCACATTACCGTTAATTACATGATGGCAAAAGATTCTGTAAAGAAAAGGCTGTCTTCTGATGCTGCGGAAGGAATGTCTTTTACAGAATTTACTTATCAAATGGTACAGGGGTACGATTTTCTTCATCTCTTCAGGGAGCACCAATGTACTTTACAGATGGGTGGAAGTGACCAGTGGGGTAATATTACAACAGGAACCGAACTTATCCGAAGGATTGGGAACGGAAAAGGCTATGCCTTAACCTGTCCTTTAATAACAAAAGCCGACGGGACGAAATTTGGCAAAACCGAAGGTGGAAATGTATGGCTGGATCCGCAGCGTACGTCACCTTATAAATTTTACCAATATTGGCTGAATACGAGTGATGCTGATGCTGAAAAGTATATAAAGATTTTTACTTTTTTAAGTAAAGAAGAAATTAGTGATTTGGTTCACAAACATATTGAAGCTCCTCATCAAAGGGAACTTCAAAGGGTTTTGGCCAAAGAGGTGACGATAATGGTTCATTCTGAAGAAGATTACGACAATGCCGTTAAAGCTTCTGAAGTTTTGTTCGGAAAAAGTACAGCTGAGGATCTTAAAGGTTTAAATGAAGCTACTTTTCTGGATGTTTTTGAAGGAGTGCCACAAGCTGAAATAGCCAGAACAGAAATTGAAGCTGGTCTCGATATGATCGCTGCCCTTGCTGCAAAAACAGACTTTCTCAATTCTAACGGGGAAGCCAGAAGGGCTTTAAAAGAGAATTCTGTTTCTGTTAATAAAGAAAAAGTAAAGGAAGATTATGTAATTACAACTTCAGATCTTCTCAACAATAAATATGTTATCCTGAATAAGGGTAAAAAAAATACGTATATAATAAGGGTGGTATAAAATGCAAATCCCTCTGTCACGTAGGGGTGTACAGAGGGATTGCAACTAACTAACCAACCAATTTATTATGAAAACCAACTAACCTGTAAGAGAGGAAATTCAATTTCACTTTCTTACACTTATTAGGTCGAAAAATCTTCTTTACATTACATTTTTCTACATAAAAAAATTGAATTATTTCTATTTTTTTCTCCTATCCCAGTATTGATAAGGTTTTACAGGAATAATTTTTTTAATGTATTCTATTTTTTACAGTCTGCTGCTAATCAGGCTATAAAACCATAAGATTACAGCCCCGAATGTCACTATTGTCGAATCTGCCCAGAATTTCTGTGGTGTTTTTTGAGAAATTTTTGCCAAGATCTTGTGTGGCAAGGAAAGAACAGGAATTAAGGTTTGCCAGATCGATTACATTTATTCCGCCGTTTTTGTTTTCCGGAAGAATTTCCAGCGCGTCTTCAGGATCGCGGATTAAAATCTTCATCCAGGGCGGACATTCAAAAACACCAGATCCTTTAGAGTAGGCCTGCGAAAGCAATTCCGTCATTCCGTACTCACTGTGGATTTTATCAACCCCAAAACCTTTAGCAAGGATATGATGCAGCTCTTTTCTTATCATTTCTTTGCGCCGGCCTTTCATTCCGCCGGTTTCCATGATAATTGTATTCTGAAGCTTAAAACTGAAGTTTTCCACCATGTCCAAAAGGGCAAAGGAAACGCCTATGAGCAGGATTTTCTTTCCAGATTGATCAAGTTTTGTAAGTTTTGCGGCTAACTCCTGAAGTTCGTTGAGGTAGAAGCCACTTTCGTCATTTTTACTTCTGGAAATAAGGTTTTCTGCCATATAAATAAGCGAAGAACCCTGCCGTTCAAGATAAGACGGTAAAAGGGCAAATATCACCAGGTCTTCAGGATTTCCATAGAAATGTTTAAATCCTTCAGTAAAACTTTCCTCATAAAGCTTTAAATCGATCACATGATGTTTGCTGGTGGTTTTTCCGGTTGTTCCGCTACTTGTAAAGGTGATTTCCGGCGCTTTTTCAGAAGAAAGTATGCTGTGGGATTTAAAAAATTCAATTGGAAGAAAAGGTATTTCTTTTATACTGTTAACCGAAGTGCTGTCTTTGCCCAATAATTGGCAAAATTGGCGGTACACTTTATTTTGGGCATACTGAAACTTAAACACCTCGAGTGTAATCCTTTCAAATTCAGCTTCAGAAGAAATATTAAATATCTGGTCCTTGAGCATGCTATGGGTCATCTGTAAAACGAAAAAGCCTCTATAAATAGAAGCTTTCAGGTACTTAAAATATTATTGTAATATTATTTAATAACGAGCTTTCTTGTTGCTTTGCTATTTTGTTCTTCAATTTTCAGGATATAAATGCCCGGGCTTAAAGCAGAAACATCTAATTCTTTCCCTCGTATCCTTGTCTTTTGAACTGGTTTTCCAAGCACATTGTAAATCTCAATTTGTTTTTCAAGATTTCTGGTCGTGCTAATGTAAACCTTACCGCCAGTAACAGGATTAGGATAGATCGATAATCCTGAAATAGGAATCTCGGTTCTATTGCCCGTGCTTGTAGTGTCTTGAGCCGCTACGGGAGTGGCAAAAGACAAAAAGCATATAAATATGAAACTTAAAAGGTATTTTTGCTTCATTCGTTCTGGCTGATTGTTACAAATCTACAAATTTAAATTCAAAAATCCTGCCATAAAAATACCCTAAATAGGTTAATAATTTTAACAGAAAAAGGCCGCTTTTTTAGCGGCCTTTAAATCTAGAATCTGTTCAATATTTGCAGCTAATTCAAATATTATAAGTTCCCTTCCATCCAGTCAAAAATTCCTGGATCTACAGTAGATTCTGCATCGTAAGCAGTTTCTGTATCAGCATCTGCACCTTCTATTTGGATCCCGGAAAGATCAGTTCTTTCGTCTTCAGCAATATCGATATTTGTATCATATCCTGAGAGAGAAAGTCCAGTGATAGTAGCACCAGACAGGGCTTTAAACTGCAATGCAGTTCCACCTACAGTAGATACCGCAGTGAAGTTTTCAATGGTTGGATTGTTATTTACGCCATCGGCTTCTATAGCAGTGGAAAAATTAGCATCTGTGCTAGATACGTAGACATTGCTTACACCACCGTTCCAGCCTTCAGTCCAGTCTACAGCATCGTCCTGATTATTTTCCAGGTAAAGATTGGATGCAGAAACCGATCCTCCAAAGAATTCAATTCCGTCATCGGCTCCATTGAGAACAGCGATATTTTCAATAGTTGTTTCAGATCCTACGGCATAAAGTGAAAGGCCGTTGTACTGGGAATCTACATTAATCTGTGCTCCGGCATCGGAAAGAATAAGGTAGCTTATAGATCCTGAGTTATCTTCTGGATCGTTTCCGCCATAGATAATACCTCCTACTTCAGCAGTAGCATCTGTACCTGCGGTAGTTTCGGCATTACCGGCAATAACAAGACCTCCCCAGCTTCCGGCTTTACCAGAAGTAGAAGACATTACCACGGGATTCTCCTCAGTTCCCTGGATGTCTATCATTGCTCCCTGCTGGATCACGATATAAATTTCTGTTGGTTCTGCAGTTTCTTCGCCTTCTTCGGCAGCGCCGCTCCTGGCAACAATTCTTGTTCCTGCAGGAATTGTAAAAGTTGCTCCTTCTTCTACAGAAACACGGTTGTTAATTACATATTGCGTATTAGCGTCTAAAGAAAAATCTGAAGAAATTGTGGAAGGAATTACAGAAACCTGACCTCTGTTACTTACCCAGTCGAAATCGCTTGCAGCAACAGTTGCTTCTTCAGTATAATCCATCTCTAAATCTGCAGTAGCACCATTAAGCTTAATCCCTGAAAGGTCTGTTCTTCCCGCTTCCGGAATGTCTACAGCAGTATCATATCCTGAAAGGGAAAGTCCTGTAATAGTTGCCCCAGATTGTGCTTTGAATTGAAGGGCAGTCCCTCCTACAGTGGAAACGGCAGTGAAATTTTCTATAGTCGGATTATTATTTACTCCGTCTGCTTCAATGGCGGTAGAAAAATTCGCATCATTATTTAGTACATAGACGTTGCTTGCAGATCCATTCCATCCTTCTGTCCAGTCTAACGCATCATCCTGATTGTTTTCCAGGTAAATGTTACTTGCAGAAACTGATCCTCCAAAAAACTCTATACCGTCGTCTGCACCATCAATTAATGCAACATTAGTAATTTCTGTGCCTGAACCTACTGCATAAAGAGAAAGACCATTAAACTGGGAATTCACATTTATTTGTGCTCCGGCATCAGAAAGGACAAGATAATTAATAGATCCGGAATTATCACTGGAGTCTGTCCCACCGTAGATAATTCCTCCAACTTCTGCAGTAGCATCTGTGCCGGCAGTAGTTTCGGCATTACCGGCAATGATAAGTCCACCCCAGCTTCCTGGTTGGCCATTCGCAGCAGACATTACCACGGGTGCAGAAGCTGTTCCCTGGATATCTATCATTCCGCCTTTTTGTACTACAATGTACACGTTGGTCTCATCACTGTCATCCAGGTCGGCATCAGCTACAATCTTTGTTCCGGCAGGTATAGTAAGTGTTGCGCCAGATTCTACAGAGTAAACGCCGGTAAGAGAATAGGTTTCGCTGGCATCGAGGGTGCGGTCTTCCTGCAGGGAACCATTTAGTGTTATACCATCAGGTCCTCCTCCCGGCTCGTCGTCAATTAATTCGATTTCATTGTCATCATTACTACACCCTGTAATTCCAAGGCTCAGGACTATTGCCATAATCAGCAAAAATCGGCTACTTAAGTTTTTCATGTTTTTCAATTTTTAAGGTTTAGATTGTTAGTGGTTTTTGTTAATTAAAAAGAATAGTTTACACCAAGACTTAATACTGCACCTCGTGTATAGGAACGAACAGTTTGTGTGCTTTCGATTCCCGTTGAACTTGGTTTTATGTTCTGTACCCTTTCAATATCAGGATTAAGAAGATTCTGTCCACGGAACTGGATATCCCAGTGCTCACCAAGATCCTGAGTTAGTACGGCATCCAGGACAACGAAGCCTTTTTCAATAATTTCATCGTTATAGAAAACATCTGTTTGGGTTTGTACTTCAGGAGCTCCAAGTGCAAAAATTTTATCTGAAGCATAGTAGCCAACAACAGAAGCGCGGAATGGGTTCTCTGACTCAGTAGAGAAATTAAGAGAACCATTAAAAATCCAGTCAGATGCACCCTGAAGTCCAATTTCGGTGTTATTGTTATACTGGAAAGTTCTTACAAAATCTCCTTCGCTGTTGTAAACATTTTTTAGATCCTGTTCGTGCCATGTTCTGGAAATATTAAAGGCAACATCAAAATCTAGTCCTTCCGGTTCTTCATTCTCTATGATATTAATTTTGGTTTCCAGTTCCAGTCCATAGATGTTAGCTTCATCTCCTGCATTAAAATAGGAGAAAACTCCTGCAGCACCTCTGTCCTGAACTTTATTAATAGGATTTTTAATTTTTTTATAAAAGCCCGTAAGGGAAATTAACTGGCCGTTGTCAGGAAATAATTCATACTTAACATCCAGGTTGAGGTTTTTTGAAGCTTCCAGGTCCGGATTACCTCTGGTGATTTGTCCCAATTGTGAGACATACTCAAAAGGAGCAATTTCCTTAAACTCCGGAAGTGTAATGGTCTTGCTTGCAGCCAACCTAATATTTGAATTTTCATTTGGAGAAAATTTAATGTTCAGGCTTGGATAAATATTGTCATACTCCTGAAAGGAATAATTAGGCTGGTTGGAAGGAAAATTGTTTACGTCAAAGACCACATCCAGGTTATCTTTTTGATATCTAGCACCAACATTTAGATTCCACTTGCCGATACCGTAATTAAAAGTTGCAAACCCGGAATAGGATTCCAGCGTGGCCTGATAGAGGTCAGGATTTAATCTGTTTAAATCAAGATTACCATTTCTAAAGTTTTCAGTAGAGAATGCGCTGGTGAGGTTATCTATAGAAGAAGGGTTAACGGTGTTTAGTCCGTTCTCTTCAGCTCCAAAAAATCTGGAGTAAAAATCCCTGTCTTTGTTCCTGTAATTCCCACCAAACTGTAGAAACACATTGTTGTTTGTAGTGTCGCTCTTTACAAAGGTAATTTGATCTGTAATTAAAGCGTTTAATTCATTATCATCAATTTCCTGAGTCGATTTTCGTTGCTGAAAACCACCCATTCTGCCGAACTGAACAAAACCTTCCTCATTTATATTTAACTCATTCCGAATACGGTTAGGCTCATCGGCAGTTACCATATTATATCCTACTGCCCATTCCAGAGTATTCATTTCTGAAAGGCTGTGGTCCCCGTGAAGCTGATTTACCCATAGCCTTGTTTGTTTGATATTCTGGTCACGCACAAACTGGTTGAGATTTTCGGCCGGAGCAGTTTCTTCGAATATGACTCCCTCTGCGTTACGGCCAGCTTCATATATTTCATCGGTAATTTTGTTGATAAAAAGACTGGTGACTTTAAGGTTGTTATTTTCGTTTATTTCATAACCTAAATCCAGCAGTCCGGTAGTATTTATGGTTTTCTGAAAATTTTCAGTATCAGAAAAATAATCATAAAGGTTATTGTTTCTATACTCTCTAAATAATCCGCTGCTGTATTCGTAGTTAATAGATTGAGATCCGGTTAGAAGAATTTTCAGGTTTTCACCAAACTTCTTTCCGGCAGTTAAAGCATACCTCTGGTTTACAGGAAAAGGATCTGTTTGTGGATCCCAACTTTGATTGTTTATAGAGTATTCTGTTGGGATGCTTTGATTATAAAATCCCAAGAATACATCGTCCTGGTTTGGAGAAACTTTGAAGTTATTAAATTCTCCCACAGCATTGGTGTTGGCGCCAACACGAAATCCAAGATCAAATTCCTCTGTTCCTCTTAATTCTCTGGAGTCGATATTGACAGTTCCTGAAGCCTGATCTGCTGAATTCTCTGCGGAATAGGTCTTACTTATGCCTACACTCTGTACCACACGGGTAGGAAATAACCCGAGGTCAATATTTTTGCGCTCCACATCATCTGAGGGAATAGGAAGATTATTTAAAGTGGTATATAAATAGCGATCTCCCAAACCTCTTACAAACAAATCCCCTGAAGCCTCACTAGTGGTGACGCCGGAGATTTTTGTGGTAGCCGTGGCAACATCAGATACTCCTAACTTCGCCAGTTCCTGAGCCCCGATACTTTCTTTAATTTGCATGGCACCTTTTTGCTCCAGTAAAAGGGCAACTTCAGAATCTCTTCTGGAAACTGTGGTAATTAGTACTTCGTCAAGGGCAGCGGCGCTGGAACCTAATCCAGTATTTACCTCGGTTACCTTACCAGAGATTACCTCTACATTGGGAACTTCCAGAGTTTCATATCCTACAAAACTGAATTCTACGGTATATGTTCCCGGTTGAAGATTATTTAAGACATAAAGACCATCAAAATCTGTATTGGTTCCTTTTGATGTACCCTTAATTACTACATTTGCGAATGGTAAGGGCTCTCCATTCATTTCCTTGTCTGATAATTTGCCTGCGATGGAGCCAGTTTCTTCCTGTGCCAGCATCGGCAGCGTTAATAAAAAGCATACTGTGAAAAAAGTGAAAATTTGTTTCATTACTATGTTTAATTCTATGCCGCAAATAAAGAGCAGGTATGTAAACATAGAGTTAACCTCATATTAATCGTTTATGATGATAAGGTTAGTTAAAGGTTACCAATGAGTTGACTGAATCTTAAAATGAAATTTATCTGTATTTTTACTCAAAAATTTATCTTAACTACTTAGTAACATGAAGAAAAAAGACATCTGTATCCTTTTAGTAGACGATGAACCGGATATCCTGGAAATAGTAAACTATAATCTTTCTTCTGAAGGATATAAAGTTATTACGGCAGATAATGGTGCTGATGGTGTGAAACTTGCGAAGAAAAAAAATCCGCAGCTTATCATCCTGGATGTGATGATGCCGGGAATGGATGGTATTGAAGCTTGCGAGAAAATTAGAAAAATTCCGGAACTTGAAGATACTATCATTACCTTTCTTACTGCCCGCGGTGAAGATTATTCGCAGATGGCAGGGTTTGACGCGGGTGCCGATGATTACATAACAAAGCCCATTAAACCAAAAGTACTTACCAGTAAAGTAAAGGCGCTATTAAGAAGGTTTAAAGATGATACTTCTAATGCCAGTATTGTAAAAATTGGCGATCTTACAATAAACAGGGAGGAGTATAAGGTCATAAAGAACAATGAGGAAATGCTCCTGCCCCGCAAAGAATTTGAATTGCTGTCTCTTCTGGCTTCCAAACCGGGAAAAGTTTTTAAACGGGAAGATATTATGGATAAAATATGGGGAAATGATGTCGTCGTCGGGGGCAGAACCATAGATGTGCATATAAGGAAGCTTCGGGAAAAAATTGGTGATGATAGTTTTAAAACCGTAAAAGGGGTAGGATATAAGTTTGTAGTTTAATGGCAAATAAATTTAGACGTTCATATAAATTTGCAATAAAGACATCGCTCTACATCACTATTTTTGTAGGGTTTCTACTGGCTGGTTTTTTGTATTATATGGACGTTTTGCTGTGGATGCCTTTTCTTTTCTTTTTATTTGCAACGTATATTTTCTCATTCTTTATCATTCAGCAGCGGGTAGAATACTTCATTTACCGTCGTATTAAAAAGATTTACGACAATGTTTCTTTGTTAGATTCAACTACACTGCGGCCCAGCCAGGTGACCACAGACATGGTGACCCTTACCAGAGAGGTAGAAAAATTTGCTGAAACAAAGAAGCTCGAAATTGAAGCCCTTAAAATAAGGGAAGGCTACAGAAAAGAATTTATGGGTAATGTTTCCCACGAATTAAAAACTCCTCTCTTTACCGTTCAGGGGTATATTCTTACTTTACTTGATGGGGCGATGAAAGACAAAGCTGTAAGGAAGAAATACCTTAATCGGGCTAGTAAAGGTGTGGAAAGGCTAATATATATTGTCAAGGATCTCGATATGATTAGCAAGCTGGAAGTAGGGGATCTGCACTTGCAAATGGAGGATTTTAATATTGTGGAACTTGTTCAAAATACTTTTGACCTGCTGGAAATGAAGGCAGCAAAAAAAAATATTACCCTCACTTTTGATATCGAATATCAAAAGTCAATTTACGTTTACGGAGACAGGGAGAGAATCCAGCAGGTACTTACAAATCTTGTGGTTAATTCTATTAAATACGGAAAGAAGGACGGAACTACCGAAATTACTATAGAAAACCTTATAAAAAACAAAGTTATAGTGAGAGTGACCGATAATGGGGAAGGTATTGCTAAAGCAAATATTCCGCGGTTATTTGAGCGTTTCTATCGGGTGGATAAAAGCGGTTCCAGAAAAGAAGGTGGATCAGGTCTTGGATTAGCTATTGTAAAGCATATTATTGAAGCCCACGAGGAAAAGATATACGTAGAGAGTGTATTCGGCGTGGGAAGTGAATTTTCCTTTACTCTAGAAAAGAGCGAAGAACTCCCTGAAACTGTCAGCGAAGCCGATATCCTTTAGTCCTTTAAAATTATTGCTTTCCTGCAGCTTCTCAAGTGTAAAGTCGCTCTGGCTACACGATGGAGCTATCCCAAGATTCATGAGTCTTTCTGCGAGGTATTCCTGTTCAAACTGGCCGGGTGTGGGAATGAAAAAGGCTTTTTTCTCCAATTTTGCCAGGTCTAAAATGGAGGTATAACCCGATCTGCAAATAACAACTTCAGAAGAATTAACCGCATCTTCAAGATCTCTTCCATACCTGTAATTCTCAATGTCGATATTTGCCATTTTAGAGGGTTGATCTTTTTCTTCAATAACCCCCCTTATCAATAAAATTTTCGCTTTACTTTCTGCAAATTCTTTTAGTAGTAATTCTTCCAGTATCGTCCGTTGCGGTTCAGGTCCGGAAAGCAAAATAAGATAATCATAAACCTTTGGCAGGTCCTTTTTCTCGAATCTGCTTAGAGGACCAATGTATTTTATGTTCTCATTTATCTTATTAAGATGGCCAAGGATGCCGCTGAGGTTTTTTCTTCCTTTAGCGTCGGGAATCCAGCATTCATCGAACTTCTTTATATACTTTTGGTGGATTTTGCTACTGAAATAGGTGGTGGTTCCGCTTAGAACATTTAATTGGTGGGTGATAAACACACATTTTAAGTGTTTGTATCTCACTCCAAAGCGATTGTCTGAAATTATACCCTCTAAATTAAGTTCTTCCACCAGCTTCTTTGTGATCTTTTTTTCAGCTTTAATGGCTTTTAAGATTCTTGGGCTGTCCCACATCATCTTCAATTTAAAATTGCTCCCGTTTTTGGCATATTCAATTTTATAGGAAGGAAGTTCAAAGGATTTTAAATGCGGAAATTCCTTTTGAAGAAGTGACAGTGCATTTCCATCTGAAGCTAAAACAGGCTCAAAATTTTCCTGTTCCAGGCCTTTAATAATGGGTACGCAACGAGAGGCATGGCCTAAACCCCAATTCAACGGTGCGACTAAAATTCGTTTCTTTCGCATTTCCAAATATAATCTTATCGGGCTGTGGTCTATTTTCTTTAATTTTACCAAAATATTAAATAATCACGTGGGAAGTAAAAATAAGCTTAAACGTTTCAGGCAAAATGAAGAATTTTCGAATGTTATTCAGCCGTCAAGAGAAGAACTTACTAATGAAGATTTTAAATGGAAAGGAAG
Source organism: Autumnicola lenta (assembly GCF_031846515.1). Classification (NCBI taxonomy): domain Bacteria; kingdom Pseudomonadati; phylum Bacteroidota; class Flavobacteriia; order Flavobacteriales; family Flavobacteriaceae; genus Autumnicola; species Autumnicola lenta. Next base: position 50,209 of record NZ_JAVRHO010000012.1, on the reverse strand, counting down.
ATGGAATGAATTTTTTAACAATGATAAACCTATAATACTGGAATTAGGTTGCGGAAAGGGTGAATACAGCGTTGGTCTTGCGCAACAAAACCCCGATGCCAATTTTATAGGAATAGACATTAAAGGCGCGCGTTTTTGGCGGGGAGCAAAAACTGCTTTGGAGGAGAATCTGCAAAATGTTGCTTTTCTGCGCACTCAGATAGAGCTTATTACCCACGTTTTTGCTGAAAATGAAGTGAGCGAAATCTGGATCACTTTTCCAGATCCACAGATAAAGTATAAAAGGACCAAACACCGCCTTACAAATTCTGAATTTCTCCAGAAGTATAAACAGATTTTAAAAGACGACGGACTCGTAAACCTGAAGACCGACAGTGAGTTTATGCATGGCTACACCCTGGGGCTTCTGCACGGTGAGGGTCATGAAGTTATTTATGCACATCACGATATTTATAAAAACGAATATTCTCCAAAGGAAGTACGGGAAATCCAGACTTTCTATGAAAAGCAGTATCTTGAAAAAGGAAAACCGATTACTTACATTAAGTTTAAGATAAAATAATTGGAAGAGGCAAGACTTTTTCTCATCACATATTTCGCCGCTTTTCTGGGGGTGATCCCGCCTGGTTTGGTTAATATGACGGTCGCCAAAACCTGCGTGGAGCGTGGTAAGAGAAACGGAATGTATGTTGCAGTGGGTGCTTCTTTTATTGTCCTTCTCCAGGCGTTTATTGCTGTGCTTTTGGCAAATTATATTTTTTCCAATCCTTTTGTTCAGAATATTTTATTAAGGGCCGGCCTGGTAATCTTTATTATCCTGGGGATTTACTTTTTCGTGAAAGCCAAACAAAAAGAAGGCATCCAACAGCGTTCTGAAAAGGCAAATAGCAACAGTATTTTTAAAGGAATGTTTATAGCAGTTCTCAATGTTTTTCCCATTCCTTATTTTGTCGCAATTGCAGGAGCACTAAATGTTGGCGTGGGAGTATCTTACGATTGGCTTAAGATTCTCTCGTTTGCAATGGCCGGTGCCATGGGAACTTTTACCAGCCTTTATTTATATGTGCTGTTTTTCAATAAAATTGAAAGCAAAACAGAATCTTTCTCCCGGTTTTCCAATTACTTTATGGCACTCCTCATGCTTGTGCTAATCGTAATTACCTTATTTAGAATCTACAGTTCATGACAAAAGATTCCGGTTTTTTTGAGAAAGTATATCGTGTGGCCGCTCAAATTCCGCATGGAAAAGTAACTTCCTATGGTGCTATTGCTCGATATTTGGGCTCACCACAAAGCGCCAGGATGGTGGGCTGGGCTATGAATGCTTCGAAAGAAAAACCAGATGTCCCCGCACATCGGGTGGTAAACAGAAACGGACTTTTAACGGGGAAAAGCCACTTTAGCGGCACTCACGCCATGCAGCAGCTTTTGGAGGAGGAAGGGGTGATCGTGAAAGATCTTAAAATTCAGGATTTTAAGAGGTATTTCTGGGATCCTGTAAAAGAGCTGAAAGAGCAGGAATAGCTGCTTAATATTGACTCGCAGGGTCTTTTAAATTGAAAAATCAATTATAGTCAATTGCTTCGTTTTCTTAGGTTTTCAACCTATATTTGCGTTTAGAATCGATCTATATAAGAGCTATTGGATCAATTAATTTTCAGAAGTTTTAATTCTTCCGGAAGAACGTGAAGAATTGAAATTTTTTCTGCTGAAAAAAACATTGTTGTTGTGGTATTGAAGAAGAAAGATATTTTAAAAGCACTGGAGACCATTTCTGTAGCCGGAGAAGGCAAGAACATGGTAGAGGCCGGTGCAGTGCAAAACATTATGATTTTTGGTGATGAGGTGGTTGTGGATTTAGTTCTTGCCACACCTGCACTTCATATAAAAAAGCGGGCCGAGGTTGATATTTTAAAAGCTATTCACGAGCAGGTTTATGAGAAAGCCAAAGTAAAAGTGAATATTAAAGTTGAAGCTCAGGAGAAGAAAAAACCGGAGATTAAAGGAAAACCTATTCCCGGTATAAAAAATATTATAGCTGTTGCTTCAGGAAAAGGAGGAGTTGGAAAATCTACGGTAACTGCAAACCTGGCTGTTACGCTTTCAAAAATGGGCTTTAATGTGGGAATTCTTGATGCAGATATTTACGGGCCGTCTACGCCAATGATGTTCGATGTAGAAACCGAAAGACCTTTGTCTGTTAATGTAGATGGTAAATCGAAAATGAAACCCATAGAAAATTATGGAGTTAAAATATTATCCATAGGTTTTTTTACGCAGCCAAACCAGGCTGTGGTATGGAGAGGGCCAATGGCTGCCAAAGCACTTAACCAGATGATTTTTGACGCCGCGTGGGGAGAACTGGATTTTCTTTTAGTAGATCTTCCACCGGGAACGGGTGATATTCATCTTTCCATAATGCAGTCGTTGCCTATTACCGGGGCTGTTGTGGTAAGTACGCCGCAAAATATGGCCCTGGCAGATGCCAAGCGGGGAGTGGCAATGTTTCAGCAGGAGAGTATAAATGTACCTGTATTGGGTATAGTGGAAAATATGGCTTATTTCACTCCGGAAGAGCTGCCTGAAAATAAATATTATATCTTTGGTAGGGAGGGAGCAAAAAACCTTGCTGAAGATTTACAGGTTCGGTTTTTGGGAGAAGTTCCATTGGTGCAGAGCCTTAGAGAGTCCGGGGATATTGGCCGCCCTGCCGCTTTGCAGGAAGGTACTCCTCTGGAAGAAGCTTTTAAAGAGATCACCAGGAATATGGTCGAGGAGACTGTGAAAAGAAATGAAAATCTGCCGGCAACCGAAGCTGTTAAGATTACCACAATGGCGGGATGTAGTGCAGTTAATAAGAAATAGATGACGAGCGAAGAAGTTAAAATAAACGTAGAAAAGGCTTTGGCCGAGATCCGTCCGTTTCTTGAAAGCGATGGAGGGGATATCTCTTTAGTTTCCATTGAAGATGACCGTCTGGTAAGGGTGCAGCTGGAAGGTGCATGCGTGGGTTGTTCTGTAAATACCATGACGCTTAAATCTGGTGTGGAAATGACCATTAAAAAATACGTGCCGCAAATTGAGCAGGTAATTAATGTAGAGCATTAATTTTGTAGCTGAAGCTGGATTATCCTTCGGAAGAAATTACGGATTCAGGAGAAAATATCAATGCTTGTTTTGAATATTATTTTCATTAAAATGAAAATGAATGATTTCAGAATAAGTTGGATTTGAATAAATGAATATAAATTATAAGCTTGTTTTGATCGAAATTAGCTGAAACTTCCTGCTTCAATTTAGAAGTGGTTGTTTCAGCTTATCATTTTTAAACACGATCAAGATCTTTTTTACTTACACTATGTCTGATATTAAAATCACAATTATCGACCGCGAAGGGGAAGCACATTTGGTAGATGCCCCTACAGATATGAATATGAACCTTATGGAGGTAGTTCGCTCTTACGAGCTTGCACCCGAGGGTACTATTGGAATTTGCGGCGGTATGGCTATGTGCGCGTCCTGCCAGTGCTATATTCTTAATCTGGAGCACATGCTGCCAGAGCAAAGTATAGAAGAGGAAGATATGCTGGATCAGGCATTTTTTGTGGAGTCGAACAGCCGTTTAAGCTGCCAGATTCCAATTACAGAAGAACTGGACGGGCTGGAGGTAAAGCTTGCCCCCGAGTCAAACTAGAGGAATTTTAAAAGTTTAATCCGGAATTTGCCAATTATCGGGATACTGTTGCCGGAATGGTCTTTTTGGACAAACTTGTAGTCATTTTGAGCGAGACCTGTCTCACGCTGTTGGACGGAAATTGCCATTTTTAGACATCGGCTTAAACCCTTTAAACACCCAGACCTCACAGGTTTTTAAAACCTGTGAGGTCTGATTTATTTTCCGTGAGGTGAAAAATATTAGGACGAAAATTGCCATTTTCAGGCATAGACTCAAAAGCTTGTATTATTAAACTCTTTGCAGGTTTTCAGAATCTGTTTTTTCTGAGATGACTTCTTCTATTCCATTCCATAGTTCAATTCGGCTGGAAAGTGCATTTTCAGCAGTTTGTTGAGCTTCCTGCCATTTTTCAGCATCATTTCCGCAGAGCTTTTCTATCATTTTAAAAGCCATGGGACCATGTTCGTCACCATCAAGTTCAATATGCCTGTCAAAATAATACTTGAACAGCCTTAGGTCATTTTCTGGAAAATTTCTTTGAACATTTTCAATAATTGAAGAAAACATCGCGGGGATGAGGCCTTCTCTTCCAAAGGTAAAAGCAGCAGCAATGTTGTGCGGTTTTCCTTCAGAAATTACATCAAAAGTATTTTTAAGAAACTGCTTTATACTTAGCGGTATTTTACTGGCTGCTATAATTAGAAAGATATCTGTGCCGTGGTTAACCTGGAGAAGAAAATCTTCTATCTTTTTTGTATCTGCACCGGCAGAGGCCATTGCTTCCAGGTACATTTCAAAGTGGCTTTGATGTTTTCCTTCCAGGTTTACATCGGTATCTTCAGCAAGTACAATTTCATTAATTAAATATCTTATCTCCGGGTCACCTACTGGAAACCACGGTTGCGTGGTTTTGGTAAGTTTTTCCTGTAGCGCAGTAAGCAGCGACATAAAATCCCATACTGCAAATACATGGTGTTCCATAAAAACCCGAAGCTGCTGTGGAGAATTAACTTTTTTATATAAAGAATGATTTAAAAGCTGTTCTGTTTTTGGTTTCAGGCTGTTATTTATCTTCTCTATCATAAAATCTTAGTTTTTGCAAAAGTAACAGGTGGAAAGGGATTTATAAAATATATAAATACTTTAAAGTAGATTTAACCCGAAAATTGCCCATTTTGCGATAACTTTAAAAATATGAAGACTCGTCTTACACCTTTATTTAGCATCATCATTTTTTACTCAAAAAAGTCTGAGGAGTATTTAAAGATTGATGGGGTAGTGGCAAAGAAGCCGAAAGCCTTAAAGAAGAAGTGCTGCGAGAGCTATAAAAAAGGCAAGCGATGCAAACGCTGCCCTTGCTTCGATTTAGAATAATCAGCTTTTTCAATAGAAGTTTGCTTATGTACCTCCAAATATCCTATTCTTTTTTAAGGCCTTTCAGCTGCTACGAGAAGCATTTCCAAAGGCTCGATATGACACAACTTTTCAATCTTCACTGCATCACCTTTTAACTCATTTCCTCTTTTAACTTTTTACTAAATTTAAAAAGCTGAATGCCCTGTAATATCCATTCCCGTAATTAAGAGATGAATATCGTGCGTACCTTCGTAAGTAATCACGCTTTCCAGGTTCATCATGTGCCGGATAATGCTATAATTACCGCTAATACCGTTTGCACCAAGGATTTGGCGGGCTTCCCTCGCTATTTTCAGCGCCATTTGGACATTGTTCCTTTTAGCCATAGAAATTTGTGCGGAAGTTGCTTTCCCTTCGTTCTTGAGCGTTCCCAGTCTCCAGGACAATAATTGTGCTTTTGTGATCTCCGTAATCATCTCTGCCAGTTTTTTCTGCTGAAGCTGTTTTGCGGCTATGGGTTTGTTAAACTGAACACGTTCCTTTGCGTATTTTAAGGCGGTATCATAACAATCCATAGCTGCGCCAATTGCTCCCCAGGCAATTCCAAATCTCGCCGAATCCAGGCAGCCTAAAGGTGCTCCGAGTCCGCTTTTGTTGGGTAGGAGATTTTCCTTTGGAATTTTCACGTTGTTAAATACCAATTCTCCGGTAGCGCTGGCACGAAGTGACCATTTATTGTGAGTTTCGGGAGTGGAAAACCCTTCCATCCCGCGTTCTACGATAAGTCCGTGGATACGCTCATTTTCGTCTTTTGCCCATACAATGGCTATGTCTGCAAACGGGGCATTAGAAATCCACATTTTCGACCCGTTTAGTAAATAGTGATCTCCCTTGTCTTTAAAAGTGGTGCGCATTCCCGCAGGATTGGACCCGTGGTCGGGTTCGGTTAGGCCAAAACAACCAATCATTTCCCCGGTAGCGAGTTTCGGAAGAAACTTTTCCCGCTGCTCTGTGGTTCCGTACTTAAAAATTGGATCCATTACCAAAGAAGTTTGTACCGAAGCTGTAGAACGAATCCCGCTATCACCGCGTTCAAGTTCCTGCATAATGAGTCCGTAGGAAATTTGATCCATACCGGCACCACCGAAATCTTCGGGAATAAAGCAACCAAAAGCACCGATTTCACCCAGTCCTTTTAAAAGCTGTTTCGGAAATTTAGCCTCCTGTGCTGCTTCTTCAATTATGGGGGAAATCTCCTTTTTTACAAAGGCCCTTGTGGCTTGCCTAACCACCTTATGTTCTTCTGTAATTAGTTCGTCAAGGTTATAATAATCGGGAGCCTGGAAAAGATCTTCTTTCATGCCGGTGAGTTTGTTCACAAATATAACGAGGACTTTTGCAGCAAACAAAGCCTTTTTCTGCGGAAACCTGGAGAAAATTTTGAGTTTCTAATAAAACCTACAAGGTTTCGAAAACCTTGCAGAAGGGATTCGGGAAACTGTGATTATAGCTTTAAATAAAAGGGCGCTACCAGTTTTTTATAAGCTTCAGTATAGTTGTGACGGGAAATTTCGATAATCAATTCATCTGTTTGTACCGCAGTTTTCTGAAAAGAAAATGCCAGTAAAGACCTTTTTAAGGCACTGGTTTCAGTTCCTTTTACGCGGGTAATTTTCTTCGGAAAAAGATGAACTTTGGATGCAAGATCTATAAAATTTTCTTCTTCAGAATAAGGAATTATTACGCTGAAGATCCCTTTTTCAGAAAGTAATAAGGAAGCTCCGCGTACCAGGTGATCAAATGGAAGGGAATCTGAGAAGCGAGCCATTTTCCTTGCCTTTGGTATTTTTTGCTCATTTTCGGCTACTTCCGGAGATAAGGGAGCAGCATAAAACGGCGGATTGGAAATAATGAGGTCGTATTTTTCCTCATCCTGCATTTCTTCAGCAAATTCATTTAAATCTGCATGGTAACAGAACAATCTGTCTCCCCAATCGCTGTTTTCGAAGTTTTCGACTGCCTGTTCATAAGCATTTTCTTCAATTTCTATGGCGTCTATGGCAAAAGCGGAAGATCGTTGAGCCATCATGAGAGCGATAAGCCCGGTTCCTGTTCCAATATCCAGGATTGACTCCAGATTATGTTCCAGAGGTGTCCACGCACCAAGTAAAACACCGTCTGTACCTATTTTCATCGCAGATTTGTCCTGTTCTACAGAGAATTCTTTGAATTTGAAGATTTTATCAGACATAGAAAATCTGGATTTTGAGGTTTTCGTGTAGGAAAAAATGTGAATGCTTAAAAATGGCAATTATCGGCTTACAGTAAATATAATGCTGACCTTTCGACTTCGCTCAAGGTGACACTTCATCTAAAGATAATTAAAAGAAAAAAACCGCTTCCTGATTAAGAAAGCGGTTTAAAATATTTTCTTCAGAAGAAATTACTCACCAAGAGCAACCCTTTCAAAAGCGATAACTTCAAGTTGAGAATCTACAGATTTCACATAATCTGCAACGCTTTCTTTGTTGCCTTTTATGTAATCCTGGTTCACTAAAGTATTGTCTTTAAAGAAACGCTGGATTTTTCCTTTAGCGATTTTATCAAGCATTTCTTCAGGCTTTCCTTCCTGGCGCAATTGATCTTTTGCAATTTCAATTTCTTTATCAATAGTAGTCTGATCTACTCCGTCTTCATTTAAAGCAACGGGATTCATTGCAGCAGCTTGCATAGAAACGTTTTTAGCAGCTTCATCTGCACCGTCTACGTTTGCAGAAAGACCTGTAAGAACAGCGATTTTATTACCTGCGTGAATGTAAGAACCTACAAAAGGAGCCTGAAGCGTTTTGAACGCACCAATCTCAATTTTCTCACCGATAACACCTGTTTGCTCAGTAAGTTTATCCTGAACAGTGATTCCTTTATAATCTGCAGCCAAAAGTTTCTCTTTAGTATTGTAATCCAGAGCAAGTTCAGCAAGACTTTGTGCTAAAGCTACGAAATCTTCGTTTTTGGCAACAAAATCTGTTTCACAGTTAAGGGAAATAACGACACCTTTAGTGTTATCGCCATTTACTTTTGCAATTGCAGCACCCTCACTGGATTCTCTGTCTGCTCTCTTTGCAGCAACTTTTTGACCTTTTTTGCGAAGCACTTCAATTGCTTTGTCAAAATCACCATCAACTTCTACCAAAGCTTTTTTGCAGTCCATCATCCCTGCACCGGTAGCTTTTCTTAGTTTATTTACTTCTGCGGCGGATATCTTAGCCATAGTATTATTTTTTATTTAGAATTAACAAGTCGTTTAGACAATTACAAAGAAATGAACTAAACGACTTATAAAATTTACCAAACTGTTATGTTTATTCTTCTTCTCCGTTAGCGTCGGAAGCTTTATCTAAAGTTTGTTGCTTAGATTGAAGCTTTACGTCTTGTTGAGCTTCCTGCATTGCCTTTTTGTCTTCAGGATCTGTAGAAGGAACTTCAGCTTTCTCTGCTTTTGCTTTTGGAGCTTTTTCAGATTTTGCTGCTTTAGGAGCGGCGTCATCTTTTTCGTCCTTCTTCTTAGAATCTTTGCTCGTCTTTCTATCTGATAAGCCTTCAACAATAGAATCTGCAACATAAGAAATCACCTTGCTGATAGATTTTGAAGCATCGTCGTTAGAAGGGATCAAATAATCTACTTCACGTGGATCTGAATTGGTATCCACCATCGCGAATATTGGAATGTTTAATTTTTGAGCTTCTTTAACTGCAATGTGTTCACGTGTAATATCAACGATAAACAAAGCTGCCGGAAGTCTGGACATATCTGAAATAGAACCTAAGTTTTTCTCTAACTTAGCTCTAAGACGATCTACCTGCAGACGTTCTTTTTTAGAAAGCGTGTTAAACGTACCGTCTTTTTTCATTCTATCGATAGAAGCCATTTTTTTAACAGCTTTACGAATAGTTACAAAGTTGGTAAGCATTCCACCGGGCCATCTTTCTGTGATGTAAGGCATATTTGCTTTCTCAGCTTGTTTAGCTACAATTTCTTTTGCTTGTTTTTTGGTAGCTACGAAAAGTATTTTTCTACCACTGGCTGCGATTTTTGCCAAAGCCTCACCGGCTTCTTCCATCTTAGCAGCACTTTTGTAAAGGTTGATGATGTGAATCCCGTTACGCTCCATGTATATGTAAGGAGCCATGTTTGGATTCCATCTTCTTGTAAGGTGTCCAAAATGTACACCTGCATCAAGTAATTCTTTTACTTCTACTTTGTTTGCCATTTTTGTAATAGTTTACGTTCTGTTGAAGATAGCAACAGGCAAGTGGCTATTTATTATTAAATACGGCCTTGCTTGTTTAGATGCTAAACTAACTTCCGGCACTTCGACAAGCTCAGTGTGACTCCGGAATAACAACAAAAATCTTTTTAATTTTAAATGAACTTTTAGGGCTGTGCCCAAATAATTAACGTTTAGAGAACTGGAATTTCTTACGGGCTTTCTTCTGTCCGTATTTCTTACGTTCTACCATACGTGGATCTCTTGTTAATAAACCTTCTGGTTTAAGAGTAGTACGGTTTTCTTCGTCAAGTTCTACCATAGCTCTGGAAATTGCAAGACGAATAGCTTCTGCCTGACCTGTAATTCCACCTCCGTAAACGTTTACTTTTACATCAAAAGTTTTATCGTTACCGGTAAGGTTTAGCGGTTGATTAACTTTGTACTGAAGAGTACCTGTAGTAAAGTAATCGTTCATTTCTTTTTTGTTCACGGTAATGTTCCCATTTCCATCAGAAACATAAACACGTGCAACTGCCGTCTTTCTACGACCAATTTTGTGAATAACCTCCATTACTTAAGATCGTTTAAGTTAATAGTTTTAGGTTTTTGAGCTTCCTGATCATGGTCAGATCCTGCATAAACCTTTAAATTTCTGAATAGGTCTGCTCCTAATTTGTTTTTAGGTAGCATTCCTTTTACCGCTTTTTCCACCAAACGCTCAGGAGCTTTGTTGAATAACTCGGATGCTGTAAGACTTTTTTGTCCACCTGGATAACCGGTGTGGCGAATGTATTCTTTAGAATCCCATTTCTTCCCGGTTAAGTTGATTCCGCTAGCGTTGGTTATAACAACGTTGTCTCCGCAATCAACGTGTGGGGTGAAGTTGGGTTTGTACTTTCCTCTTAGTAATTTTGCTACTTTAGAAGCAAGACGTCCCAGTGTTTGTCCTTCAGCATCTACGTGTACCCATTCTTTGGTAACGGTGGCCTTGTTGGCCGATACTGTTTTGTAACTTAATGTGTCCACACTAAATAGTTTTACTTAATAATTAAACATTCCATTCCCATAATCCCAATTTTGCTCTTGGGAAAACGGGCTGCAAATGTACAATTATAAATTCATATAGCAAACAGGACTTTCATTATTTTATGGAGGTGGAAAAGGCTGATTGTCAGAAGTATTCTGTCTTCTAAAAATTTAATAGCAAAGAACCTGAGAGATTGAGCCTGGAGAAGATAAAAGTTATATCTAGAACCGGGGTCAAACGGTGAAATGTGTTAAAAAATCGATAAAGAGTATTATTTGTGTTAATAGAGTCATAAAACGTTTTTATGTTGTCTACATTTGCGTGACCAAATCTTAATGAATGATTATGAACAGATTAAACAAATTGGCCGGAGCATTTGGGATGATTGTGATGGTTGCAGGTTTTACGACTTCTTGTGAGCCTGAAAATGATGAAATGGCAGTTGCAGGCGCAGAAGTTCTGAAGGTAAGCAATGCAACAATAGAGCAAAGTAGCCTTATTGGCAGATGGGAACTTTCTTCTATGACTTCAGATGTTGCGGTAGATCTTGATGAGCCTTACACCAATGATAGTGCTGATATTAGTTCTAATATTCTGGAGGAAACTACTTGTTTTAATGAAATGTATTTTGTTTTTAATGAGGATGGATCGGTAAAAACTGGTCAGGCAAAACTGGATTTTAAAAATGGATTTGACTGTAGTTATGGTATCTACTTCGCAGAATATGATGTGGTTAACAATAGTGATAGTTCGGTCCTAGAGGTGACATTTGATGTAGATGGAGTGACTTACACAGATTCAAAAACCATTGAACTTACCAACGAAAATGGAGAGGAACTTTTACATGTAATAACCACAGCTAGTGAAGTTGATGGTGCAAATTATATTAATGACGGACGTGATACCACTGTTGTTTCTGAAATTACAAGGCTGGAAACGATTTATACAAAAGTGCAATAGAAGGAATTTAAAACGGTTAGTTTAGTGTTGTTAGTAGAAAACCCTCCCAGATTTAATTCTGGGAGGGTTTTTGTTTTAATGCCTTTGCCCGCCAACTTTTAATTGCCAACGCATCTCAGCCGGAATGCTTATTTTTTCTTTCATCGGTATCACATAAAGGTACTGCACAAGTATAATTTTGATCAAGACTAGATGGATTGCAAATGATCAATAGGTTCTTACAAAATGATGAATTGAACATGTTTTCCAGTTTGCCAATTTTGTGTTAAAGTCTGTCATGACGCATTGACTAAAAAGTAAATTATTTGAGGTATTTCGCAGTACATATAGCTCCTTAAGTCTTCTTTATTTAATTATAAAATGCTTTTTATGTAATTTAATTCCTTCATTTTCAGTTATTTGCAATAAGTTAAACTATGTAAATGTTTATATTTCAGATTATTAAATAAATAAGTTTGTTTTAAAATTATCTGAAAATGAAGTTAAAACAAGCTACCCAGCCGTTTATATTAATAGTTCTACTTAGTATCCTCACAGGATGTAGCAAGAGTGATACACCCATGGATTCTGAAAAGAATATAGCGTCTAATGTTGTAATTACACCATCAAACCTTTATGGGGAATGGGGTATATCTAAATTAATTACAGATACCCCGGTAGATTTAAATGGAGATGGTTCTTTAAATACAAATATTTTGCTGGAAACAAATTGTTTTAAAAGTATGGCTATTACTTTTAAAAGCAACAGCAAGTTTACAACCACCAATTCTCAAATGAATTTTGAAGCTGGTACAGATAGCGACGCATTTGCTTGCCTTGAGGACCGGAAAGATAGAGGTAGCTGGCAAATTGAAGGAAATAAGCTTACGTTGAATATTTCCATTGATGGTGAAATTTATTCGCAAACGAAAACCATCTCTCTCAATGATGGCAAATTTGAATTTGATGTTTCCAGAATGGAATCCGCTGCTTATGTAAATGACCCTGGTACAACTGATGCTTCTGGTATAACTATAATTTCTATAGAGTATGAGAAAAAAGCCGACTGAACCTTTGCAAAAGGTGTTGTCTTAATTCGTTTTTTTATTAATAACAGTAGTCTTTAAGCAATGAACTTACCAGAATCACTAATGTGCTTCCAGCCAGTTTTGGCCTTCTCCCAAATCTACGTCTAAAGGTACTTCCAGCTTAAAAGCATTTTCCATTTCGAACTTGATCATCTTTTTTATTTCTTGCAATTCCGGCTTGTAAACATCAAAAACAAGTTCATCGTGTACCTGTAGGAGCATTTTAGTTTTATATTTACTTTCCTTCAGCTTTTTGTGGATGTTGATCATGGCTAATTTAATGATGTCTGCAGCGCTTCCCTGGATAGGAGCGTTTACAGCGTTTCTTTCCGCAGCACCTCTTACCATCGCATTCTGCGAACTAATATCTTTTAGGTACCTTCTTCTTCCTAAAACCGTCTGGACATAACCGTTCTCCCTTGCAAAATCTACCTGATCACTGATAAAATTGCTGAGTTTAGGATAGGTTTTATAATAGGTGTCAATCAATTCTTTGGACTCCGACCTGCTCAGGCTGGTCTGGTTACTAAGGCCAAAAGCTGAAACTCCATATATGATCCCAAAATTGACAGTTTTCGCATTGCTCCTTTGTTCGCGGGTTACCTCATCTATAGGCACGTTAAATACATTGGCAGCTGTAGAGGCGTGAATATCTTCACCTTCTCTAAATGCTTTAATCATAGTCTCCTCTTTGCTAAGTGCAGCGATAATTCGTAATTCAATCTGGGAATAATCGGCAGCCAGTAAAATGTAATTTTCGTCCCTTGGTACAAAAGCTTTTCTCACTTGCCGTCCTCTTTCTGTCCTTATAGGTATATTCTGAAGGTTAGGATTATTGGAACTTAATCTGCCTGTTGCGGCAATGGTCTGTACGTAATCTGTATGCACGCGGCCGGTGGTTTCTTCGATCTGCCCGGGCAGCGCATCTATATAGGTGTTCTTTAATTTTACGAGTCCGCGGTAATCCAGGACACGCTGAATGATTTCGTGATCTTTTGCCAGTACAGAAAGAACATCTTCACTCGTTGAATATTGTCCGGTTTTGGTCTTTTTAGGTTTTTTTACCAGCTCCATTTTCTCAAAAAGGATAATTCCTAATTGTTTGGGAGAGCCAATATTAAATTCCTCACCGGCATCGGCATATATTTTTTCTTCTAATTCCTTAATGTCACTATCCAGCGCTTCGGAAAGTGAATTCAGGAACTTTTCGTCAAGATTGATTCCTTCAAGCTCCATTTCGGCCAAGACTTTTACCAGCGGAATTTCAATCTCGTTAAATAATTTCCGCGTGTTTGCTTCATTAAGTTCTTTTTCGAAAAATTGCTTAAGCTGAAGGATAACATCTGCATCTTCTACAGCATATTCGCACTGGCGATCCAGCGGAATGTCACGCATAGACTTCTGGTTTTTTCCTTTCTTACCAACAACTTCAGATAAAGGCTGCGGCGAATAATTGAGATAGGTCTCCGCCAGGATATCCATATTGTGGCGCATATCTGGATTTATCAGGTAATGGGCGATCATCGTATCAAAAAGTTTTCCCTTGATTTCGATGCCGTACCTGGCCATTACTTTAATGTCGTACTTTAAATTCTGACCAATTTTTTCGATGTTTTCATTTTCAAAGAAAGGGCGCAGTTCTTCAACGAGCTTTTGAGATTCATCTTTATCTTCAGGAAAAGGAAGATAAAAACCTTTTCCGGTTTCCCAGGAAAAAGCGATTCCCACAAGTTCAGCATCCATAGGATTGGTGCTCGTGGTTTGTGTATCGAAACTTACACTCTGTTGCTTAATTAAATTTTGAAGAAAAAGCTTCCGCGCCATCTCTGTGCCTAAGCTTTGATATACATTTGCTGTATTTTCCAGTGATTTTCTACCTGAAGTAGGTTCAATTTTTTCTCCACCTCCAGATCCAAAAAGGGAGAATTGCCCTGCTCCTGCGACGGCTTGTGCATTTTGCTTTGCCGAAGGGGAATTGGTAACCTGGGTTTGCGGGTGATCTTCTTCTCCGCTAAATAATTTTAAGAACTGATCCTTCAGCCTTCTGAATTCCAGTTCATCAAAAATCTCCTGGACCTTTTCGGCATCAGGCATCGAAAGTTCGTAATCTTCAGCATGAAATTTCACATCGCAGTCGGTGATAATGGCAGCGAGCTTTTTGGAAAGAATTCCCTGGTCTGCATGGGCTTCTACCTTCTCGCGCATTTTCCCTTTTAGCTTTGTAGTATTCGCAAGCAATTCTTCCATGCTGCCGAATTCCTTAAGAAATTTCTTGGCAGTTTTTTCCCCCACTCCGGGAAGTCCGGGGATATTATCTACGGCATCGCCCATCATGCCCAGGTAATCGATCACCTGCTCGGGTCGCTCTACACCAAATTTTTTCTGAACTTCAGGAATTCCCCATATTTCAATTCCATTTCCCATTCTTGCCGGGCGGTACATAAAAATATTTTCGGTCACCAACTGCGCAAAATCCTTGTCTGGCGTTACCATAAAAACTTTGTAATCTTCCTTTTCGGCCTGCTGTGCAAGGGTGCCAATTATATCATCGGCCTCGCAGCCGGGAAGCACCACAACCGGGATGTGCATCGCCTTTAAAATATCCTGAATTATTGGAATTGCCTGCATAATAGGCTCCGGAGTGGCATCCCGATTGGCTTTGTATTCGCTAAACAGTTCTTTTCTTACTTCGCTACCTTCTTTATCAAAACAAACCGCCAAATGATCTGGTTTTTCCCGTCTAATCACATCAAACAGCGAATTGGTGAAACCCATAATTGCTGAAGTGTCGAAACCTTTGGAGTTGATCCTTGGGTTTTTAATAAAAGCATAGTAACCTCGGAAGATCAGGGCGTATGCATCAAGTAAGAATAAGCGTTTTTGAGCGGACATATATTGATTCAAATGTTATTTACAGAATATTCCAAAACTACAAAGATAATGTCATTCTAAAGAAAAGTCGTTCAGAAATGAACGGCTTAAAAGATTTAGATGGCGACCTGCCGGCGTTTATTGCGATAGCCGTAGTAGAGGATATAAGCATAGCAGAGCATCACCAGGATAAAAGCAATATTAAAGCTGAAGCTGTCCACAATATAACCGTAGGCAGGCGGGATAATCGCACCTCCCACAATCATGGTACAAAGTACACCAGATCCCTGCGGTTTATCGTCGCCCAGACCGTCCAGCGCAAGGCTGAAAATGGTGGGGAACATAATAGAGTTGAACAATCCAATGGCAATTATCGTCCACATTGCTACAAGGCCTGTGCTAAAATTGGTGATTATCAATAAGCCAATTGCGCAGGAGGCAAAAACACTCAGCACTACTGCGGGATTCATAATTTTTGTAAGATAAGAGCCAATAAATCTTCCCACCATTGCACCTGTCCAGTAAAATGTGACGAAAACCCCTACTATGGCCATGCTGCTGGATTCTGTCAATCCTGAATTCAGGGTCCATTCTGCGATGTTCCGCATAAAGGGCGTGTCGCGTATGGTTTCAGATAATTCAAGGCTTAGAAAATAATTTACCATATAACTCCCCAGGGCAACTTCGGCCCCTACGTAAAAGAAAAGCGCGATGGCACCCAAAATAAGGTTTTTGTTTTTCAGTACTTTTCCATAGTCGTTGGATGCTGCTGTATCTCCGATCTTCGGAAGTTTTACAAACAAAAAGACCACGGCAATAAGAATTATAAATGCTGCAATGCCAAGAAACGGCGTTTGTACTGCAGAGGCTTCAGCGATGTAATAATCTTTCTGTTCAGCTTCAGTCATAAAAGCGATTTCTTCAGAAGACATTACCTTGTCGCTTAAGATAAAAAGTGCGCCAATTACCGGAGCGATAGCGGTTCCCAGGGAATTAAAAGCCTGGGAGAGATTGAGGCGGCTGGAAGCAGATTTTTCCGGGCCAAGAATGGTGACATAAGGATTGGCAGCCACCTGGAGAATTGTAATTCCGCCGGCAAGGATAAAATACCCAAGCATAAAAACCCCGAAGATCCTATAGGATGCGGCTGGATAAAAAAGCAAACAACCCACGGCCATGGTCACCAGGCCCAGAATAATTCCTCTTTTATAGCCAATTTTGGATAAAATATAACCCGCGGGAATAGAGAGCAGGAAATAGGCGCCAAAAAAGGCAAATTGCACCATCCCGGCCTGGAAATAACTAAGGGTGAAAACCTCCCTTAATCTCGGAATTAAAGAATCGACCAGCACGGTGATAAAGCCCCAGAGAAAAAAGAGGATAGTTAAAAAAATAAATGCGGTGCGATAAGATTTTTGTTGATTCATTGGTTAGTTAGTCTTAGATGTAGTAGTTATGTAAGTTGTACATTTTTGATATTGTCTTATAAATTTTGCCAAAGAAAACATTTTGTATGCAAAAAAAGCCGGATTTCCTTGTTATATGTAAGATGGGTGAAAGATACTTCTAAGACCTTAGATATTCAAATTTATAGTTTTGTAAGACGCTGAAGATTGTAGTGGGGGCATATAAAATTTCTATTTTATCATTAGCTAAAATAACTATAACAGGCAGTTATACAGAAAGATTAGAAGTATATTCGCGCAAAAATTATACAAGCCAATGCGTTGGATTATTTTTGTTGTTATTTATGTTTTGCTGGACGTTTATACGTACCAGGTTTTTAAAACCGTTAGCAGATATTCCTGGATTTACTATATCTACCTGTTCCTCTCCCTTGCTGTACTGGCAAACCTGCTTTATCAATTCAACAGTGGCGAAGGCGATGGCTGGGCCGGTGCCCGCTCTTATGCCGTAGGTTTCTTCCTGGTATTTTTTGTACCTAAGCTTATCTTTTTGATTTTTATGTTTGGGGAAGATGTTGTGAGGCTTGTTGTAGGTGGAGGTCGAAAATTGACAAATTCGGGCACTGACTTTAATTTGCCGTCAAGAAGAAAATTTATCAGTCAGATTGCGCTTGGTCTCGCTGCAATTCCTTTTGTTTCCATGCTTTACGGAATGTATAAAGGCAGGTATGATTTCAGGGTTTTGAAGTATACATTGTATTTTGATGATTTGCCCGATGCTTTTGACGGGTACAGGATTAGCCAGATTAGCGATATACACAGCGGCAGTTTTGATAACCATGAAAAAATTAAATACGGTGTGGATTTGTTGAGAGAACAGGACAGCGATGTAGTGTTTTTTACAGGAGATCTCGTAAATAATGAAGCAGCCGAAATGCAGAACTGGAAAGAATTGTTCTCCACCGTAAAAGCCCGGGATGGCGTATATTCTATTTTGGGAAATCACGATTACGGGGATTATAAAAACTGGGAAAGTGCAGCTGCCAAAAAGGCAAATATGGACACTTTAAAAGATATACATGCAGAAATGGGCTGGGACCTCATGCTGAACGAGCACCGCTTCCTGGAGAAAAACGGCGAACGAATTGCCCTTGTTGGAGTGGAAAACTGGGGAGCCGGCGGATTTAAAAAGAACGGCGACCTGGCTAAGGCTTCTGAAGGATTAACAGCTAAAGATTTTAAGATTCTGCTTAGCCATGATCCTTCACACTGGGACGAGAAAGTGCGTACAGACGATAAACATTTTCAGTTAACTTTAAGCGGCCATACCCACGGGATGCAGTTTGGGATAGAAATTCCCGGCTGGTTTCGATGGAGCCCGGTGCAATACCGTTACGAACATTGGGCAGGAATCTATGAAGAAATGGGCAGGGTTTTAAATGTAAACCGCGGCTTTGGATTTCTGGCTTATCCCGGGCGGGTTGGAATATGGCCCGAAATAAGTGTAATTGAACTGAAAAAAGGCCCTAAGCCTGCATAATAATAAGAATTTGCTATATTTGAGTATGCCGGCATTTAAGGTGTATAAATCTAATTGTGATAAAAGCTTGGTTTTATGTCAAAATTTGGTGAATTAGTAGATCTCAACATTCCTGTGTTGTTGGATTTTTATACTGAATGGAACGATGCTTCCAAAGCAATGCACCCGGTGTTAAGGGATGTTGCAGCTGCACTTGGGGATAAGGCCAAAGTGATAAAAATTGACGTAGACAAAAATGCCCAGCTTGCAGAGGCCCTGCGCGTAAAAGCCCTCCCCACGCTAATGATCTATAAAAACGGGGAGATGAAATGGCGGCAGAGTGGGGAACAGGATGCCAATACCATTATAGGGCTTATTAAAGAGTACGTTTAAAGGCTTTTAAAGCTGAAGTTCTTCTTTTCGTAATATTCCAGCACCTGCGGCAGCACTTTTTGCAGATTTTTAAAGGCTTTCCTGCTGTCGTGAAAAACGATGATACTCCCTTCTTCTGAATTTTTCAAAATATTTTTCAAGCACTCTTCTTCAGTTAATTCTGAATCGAAATCCCAGCTAATCACATCCCACATCACCAACTGATAACCGAAATTTGCCAATTTTCGGGCCTGGCTGTTTTTTATCCTTCCGTAGGGAGGGCGGAATAGTTTGGTAGTTTGTGGTTTGTAGTTTGTAGTTCGGAGTTCGGAGTTCGTAGTTTGTAGTTCTTCGTTTTTTTCTGAAGTTATTACTTTTTCAGCTTTAAAAACGTTTTCAATATATGCTGAAGTTGAGGTTTTCCAGCCGTCCAGATGATTAAAAGTATGATTTCCCACGTTGTGCCCTTCAGAAAGTATTCTTCTGAAAATTTCCGGGTGTTTTTTCACATTATCACCAATGCAAAAGAAGGTTGCACGGGCATTATATTCCTTTAGTAGGTCCAGAACCCACGGAGTGATTTCAGGAATTGGCCCGTCATCAAAAGTGAGGTAAATACTCTCCGGAATTTCCATTTTTGTCCATCTGCGGGGGTAAAGCCGCCTTAGAACTGAAGGATATTTAACCAGAAATTTGTTCATGGTACTTTCTGCGGAAGATGAAATTTTGTTTCTACGGTACTTAACTTTACCAGTAAGATTATTTTTACATGGTCTGTATGTTCCTGCAAGATTTTTTTAACCTTGTAGGTATGTCAAGTACACAAACCTACAAGGATTTTTAAACCTTGCAGGAGGTGAAAATGTTGTCTGGACCCTATGGTGTTCATTCAAAATTTTAATTTTCAGGGCACTTCCAAAAATGGCTATTATCGGCCTGCTAATTAAAACCTGATTCTTTTATTCCGAAGAAAATTCAGCCCTAAAACAAATAATGAATTATGGCTGAATTATTTTTTACTCCTGAAGCTCTTCCGCCGGAATTTCTTCAGAAAAAGTATCTATTCCCTGCTGCGGATTCAGTTCCCGGTCAAACTGCTCTTCAATTAATTGCTGCGAAGGAGCGGGATTGGTATCTATTTCTTCATCTTCAGCATAAAAGTGCCTGAATAACCGTAAATACTCGTTAAATTCTTCTGCTTTTTCCTTAACAATCTCCTCGTCCTGCTGTCTTACAAGAATGTCTATAATGGAACGGTACCTTTCAATGTCGTTTATAATTTCACTTGCATAGCGATATTGCCTGTCCTGGTCCCAGGTGCTGTAATATCTAAGGTTCTCCTGGTATTTTGTGGCAATCTGTTCCCAGAGATTTCTTGCTTTTTCTACTTCGTTAACTTCGTAATAGCCTTCAATAAAGGGTTCCACAAGGGAATAATAGCCATATTTATCCAATGGCATTTTTTCAATACCCAAATCAAGGATTTCTTTCGCAGCCGATGTATCCTGCTCCTGTAAAAGGTTTTCTACGAGGCGCGCAAGGTTGCTTCTGTACGTAATCGCATTTTTACGGGTTTCGGGATCGTGATAGATATCTGGATCTCCCATGTTGCCCCAGTCCCATTTCTTCACAATATTGTACATTTTTTCGGTATTCACCCTTCCCATATCAAAAGGATTCCTGGGGTTAACCGGGGTGCGGATAGGAACGAGCTTATAGGCCACTCCTTCCAGTTGCAGGTAGTCCTTCATCCAGAGGTAATCCTCGTCACCAAAGCTGCCACCGGTAAAGTAAATTGGGCGCTCCCACTGGTTATTGGCAATAACATCCAGCATCATTAACCTGTTTTTGTACAGTACACTTTGATCGATATGGATGTCTATATGGTCTACAATAAGATCACTCTCATCCTCCTGTACAATTCCGTTTTGCAATACCTTTTGCTTATTTACGGGTATTCTGATATTCTGGGTAGGGAACGTGTTAATGGTTTGTCCGCCTCTAAGCTCGGCCTGTGTGCGGGCGTCATCACTTTCAATATAATTTAACCATGTATTTATAGAAAGTGTATCACTGGTTCGCTCATCCAGAAATATAGCATCGTTTTTACCGGTATAGAAATCGTGTTCCAGTTGAGACGGAATGGGGTCGCTTTCAAAAGCCTTGCGCTTCATCTGGTCAATATACCAGTCGGTTGCAAAAAGGCTGGTGTTCACAACACGCACGTCTGTCCTGTACTTTTCCACCTGCTGTACATACCATAAAGCGAAGGTGTCGTTATCTCCAATAGTAAAAATAATGCCGTTTTCTTCTACAGAATCCAGGTACATCTTGGCCATTGCAAGTGCGGTATAGCGGCCGGACCTGTCATGATCGTCCCAATTCTCACTGGCCAGCAGCGTAGGAACGGCGAGTAAAGTACCAATAATCACTATAGGTACTGCGAGTTTGGGTTTTAAATAATCTTTGAGCATATCTATAAGCGCATAGACTCCAAAGCCTATCCAGATCGCAAAAACGTAAAAAGAGCCAACCAGGGCGTAATCCCTTTCCCGTGGCTCGAATGGACGCTCATTCAGATAAATTTTAAGTGCTATACCGGTGAAAAGGAAAAAAACAAGCAGCACCCAAAAATTATTTTTGTCCCTTTTAAACTGAAAGACGAGGCCTATTAATCCTAAAATCAATGGAAGGAAATAGTAAGTGTTCCTGGCTTTGTTATTTTCCACATCGCTGGGCAGCTCGTCCTGCGGTCCCAGGTGCATTTCATCAATAAAATCGATGCCGCTAAGCCAGTTTCCGTTTAAGTCTGTATATTTTCCCTGCACATCGTCCTGCCGGCCCACAAAATTCCACATAAAGTAACGCCAGTACATATATCCAATCTGGTATTCCAGTAAGTAAGCGATATTGGAGGCAAAAGAAGGTTTTTCTACATCTATATAATCACTAAACCTTTGCAGGAACTGGTGATAATCCTCATTGTCCAGTTGATTTGCGTTATAACTTCTCCGGAATTCGTTGATCGCCTGCATGAGCTGTTCTTCACCCTGGTATTCGGGTTTAACAGTAAATTCCAG
Source organism: Autumnicola lenta (assembly GCF_031846515.1). NCBI lineage: Bacteria > Pseudomonadati > Bacteroidota > Flavobacteriia > Flavobacteriales > Flavobacteriaceae > Autumnicola > Autumnicola lenta. The sequence goes on along the minus strand of NZ_JAVRHO010000012.1, from coordinate 28,604 downwards.
GGGGCCGGTAAACTCCATGTAATTTACGGCGTGCTGGGTGCTCCACATTCGGGGTAGAATAGCTTTATGATCATCATCCAGGTTCTGCCTGGCGTTCTTGTAATCATTTACAATAACATATTTTCCCTGTTCCTCATCTTTTTCGTACAGAGGCTTTGCATCCAAGTACGGATTATCCTCGTCCAGGCCAGAATACATTTCTGACCATTGCGGGCCGTAGAAAAGATGGGTTTCCCCGTACTGTTCCCTGTTGTAATAAGCCAGTAGTTCCCGTGCATTGTCGGGACTGTTTTCGTTAATTACCGTTGGCGCGTTGGAACGAATGGGAAGCATCATCCAACTGGAGAAACCAATAAGTATAAAGAGGATGCAAAGAAACAGTGTGTTTAGCTGATAAAAATTTCTTTTGCGGGTATAGTTTATTCCGAAGTAGAATGCAGCCACAATAACGACAAAAGCGATAATCGTTCCTGTATTAAACGGAAGCCCCAGCGAGTTGGTAAAAAATACTTCTGAAGCCGAGAAAAAAGTTAGCGTGTAGGGTAGCAGAAGTTTAAAGATAAACAGTAACACGGCAACCACCACCACATTGGCAATAATGAAATTTTTTACCGTAACTTTTTTGTAATTTTTAAAGAAGTACAGGAATCCAATGGCAGGGATTGTTAGCAACCCAAGAAAGTGGACACCAAAGGAAAGGCCAATAACCAGGGAAATAAGGATTACCCAGCGGTTGCCACGTGGTTTAAACATATCCCTCTCCCAAAGCAGCCCCAGGTAGAATAAAATGGCCATAAAACAGGAGGCCATGGCATAAACTTCAGCCTCAACAGCACTAAACCAGAAACTATCGGTAAAAGTAAAGGCAAGGGATCCAACCAAAGCACTGCCTAAAACCGACATTTTTTTAGATGCGGAAATCTTAGAAACAGGCCCGGTAATTTTTAGCAGAAGCAGTGAAATGGACCAGAACATAAACAGAATGGTAAAGGCACTGGCTACACCAGACATGAAATTGACCATTAATGCCACCTGGCTATCATCTGGTGCGAACGTAGAAAAGAAAGCCCCCATCATTTGATAAAACGGTGCTCCCGGGGGGTGACCGACTTCAAGATTGGCAGAAGTTGCGATATATTCTCCTGCATCCCAGAAACTGGCAGTAGGTTCCAGGGTTAAGGAGTAAGTGATAAGTGCGATAACAAAAACCAGCCATCCCAGGATTTTGTTCCACTTACGAAAGTTGAAATCTGTCATTTTTGTGTAATGTTGAATCCCTCAAAGAGGGTATGGTTGCCCGGGGCCTGCCCCGAATCTAATTTTTTCTCAATTCACCCCGTAAACATTCCCGGAGGTTTCTTATATTAATGTGGCGAATTTAATAATAAATATGTGAATGCCTGATGAACGCTCTTTAAAAGGAATTATTTTCTTTGGAAACAGAAAAACAGGTTCTTTTACAACCTGAGAAAGATCCTGGGATCACTGAATTTTACAAGGAAAAAGAATTTTTTCGATAATTTTGATGAAAATGTTTGTGTAAAAAGAACTTTGTTTTAAATTTGCATCCGCATTTAAGCATTGGCCTATGGTGTAACTGGCAACACGTCTGGTTTTGGTCCAGAAGAGTCTAGGTTCGAGCCCTAGTAGGCCAACTAAAATGTAAAAAGCCCCGAACGGAAGTTTGGGGCTTTTTTGTTAACGGAGGTAGAAGGGCGAGAAGTTGATCCTGAGCGTAGCCTTTTTGGAGGCGTAGTCGAAGGGAGCCCTAGTAGGCCAACTAAAATGTAAAAAGCCCCGAACGGAAGTTTGGGGCTTTTTCGTTAACAGAGGTAGTAGGGCGAGAAGTTGATCCTGAGCGTAGCCTTTTTGGAGGCGTAGTCGAAGGGAGCCCTAGTAGGCCAACTAAAATGTAAAAAGCCCCGAACGGAAGTTTGGGGCTTTTTCGTTAACGGAGGTAGTAGGGCGAGAAGTTTATCCTGAGCGTAGCCTTTTTGGAGGCGTAGTCGAAGGGAGCCCTAGTAGGCCAACTAAAATGTAAAACCGAATTCTGCAAAGAGTTCGGTTTTTTTGTTTCTGATAAAACTGGCGAGAAAGTTAATATTTCCATATTCACTAATGCACGAATAAATAGTTCTTTATTTCCTTTTGTTTAGTATAAATACAGACCTCACAGGTTTCAAAAACCTGTGAGGTCTTGTCGTGGCCGTGGATAAGCATTTGCAATGCATTGGGCATCAAAAACACATTTTTTTAATCTTAAGTTTGATGGTTTTTAGGAACAGACTAAGAAGTGCTAGTCTAAATCATCAGGTTCTATTTTAAAACAATTTCTTCATTATCAACAGTAAAATCCAGGGATTTGCTCACTAATTGATTTAGATTAATTCCCTTTTTAGCAGCCAGCATAAATAGTTTTTTATGTACTTTTTTGTCTATCCGAACATTAAAGCTGCCTCTAAAAATTTTGTCTGGTTTTTTTCCTATTTCTTTGCAAGTCTCCAGATAATCATCTACCGATTCCCGAAAGTTATTTTCTAATTCAGAAACAGATTCTCCTTCAAAAAGAATTAAATCATTTATTCCCTGTATCTTTCCAAAGAAAACTTTATCGTCGGCACTAAAGGCTACAGTACCTAAATACCCATTATATTCTAAATAATTTTTCATTACAGCTCTAATTTTTCAATTACCTGTTCAATGATATACTTTTTCACGACATTCTGAGGATGTGGTTTGTGCGCTATTATAACATCATTGTCCTTTTTTATATTTATAAACTTTCTCCTGGATCCTTCCGTCTTTCCTCTTTTCTTTAACTCAATATAGCCATAGTGCTCAAGTACCTTAGAGAACTCCTCCCAGGTTAGATCTTTTGGAATGCTTAAGAATTTTGAACAAGCTTTTCAATTCTGGACATATACAAATATATACAAATCGAAATAATTGCAACTAAATTTTAGTTGCTTTAATTTTGTATTCTGTATGTCAAAGGAATAGCTGATTTTGCTGATTCGTAACTTTTTGAAAGGGAGGTTTATGAGGGAAGAGATAAATAGCGATAATTGCCAATTATCGGCATATACTTTGTCAAATGTTCAAATTCAGAAATCCTACCGGACGGTTTCCTGTAATTGAATAGGCTGTAGATTTAATTCTTCTGCTTCAGCTTTATTTTCTGTTATTTTATAGAAGGTGTTTAACTTCAGGTTTTTCAGGATTTGGGTAGTGCCACTGCCTGCCCAAAGGATTTTTACTTCATTTATTGCTGATGCTTTTCCTAATCCTATTTGCGCTCGTAAAGTAGAACAACCAAAGCTTCCTCCTGAACTAATCGTATGAAATATTGAACGTTCCAGACCTCCTTCTTCTGTAACTTTCACCTCAATTTTACTGCCAATTGCTGCCCTGTTGGCCTCTGTTCCTTCCAGTTTCAGGCTTATCCAGTTGTTCTCATCCTGATACGGATTTATGTAGAGCGAATTAAAAAAATTATCACCTTCATAGGCGCCTCCCATAACCACATGAATGTCCTGATCGCCATCATTATCAATGTCAGAAAATGAGACGGCGTGACCTTTTTGGATGTGTCCAAATCCCCCGGCGGTGGTAACATCCTGAAATTCTTTTCCGGAATTATTTCTGAAAACCCGGTTTGGAATAATGGATTCATAACTCACTTCGCCGGTACTAAGGTAGATGTCGGGATAACCATCGTTGTCCAAATCACCATAATTAGCACCCATGGCATATCCAATTTTGTTCAATCCTACTTTAGCCGAAACATCAGTAAAAGAACCGCCGTTATTCTGGTAAAGGCGCATCGTTTCTGCTCTGTTTGGTTCTCCTAAATATTCCTTGACGATATCGGGAACAATTGTATAAAAGTCAGATTTTTGGTATCCTGCTACAAAAATATCCATCCATCCATCGTTATTATAATCAACGGACCAGGTGGGGAAACTTGAGATTTGCTCCTCCAATCCTACCCGGGATCCCGCTTCTTCAAAGTATAGACTTCCGGTTTTATCAGGTCCCTGGTTCAGAAATAATAAATTTTTACTTGAAGATTGTAGCGTAGAGACATAGATATCCATCCATCCGTCATTATTGTAATCTCCGGTGGTTACTCCTTTCACGTAGAAAGGCTCTTCAGCAGTACTAATTGTAAGCCCTGCACTGGCAGTACGATTAGAGAAGGTCTCATCCCCGTTGTTAATGTAAAGCTCGCAAGGGTGAACATTTCCTGTTTCAGATTCATTTCCTATAAATAAATCTATCCACCCATCATTGTTAAAATCTGCCCAGGTTGCGGTTTGTGTAGGATGGAGTGAGAGTAAACCTGCTTCTATAGTTACATCGGTAAAGGTATCATCTCCATTATTTTTTAGGAGGGAATTAGGATGTTTGCCAAGATTTCCCATCCAGGCACCGCGCAAAATAAAAATATCCAGAAAACCATCATTATTATAATCGGCCTGCACCATATTAAGGCCTCCTGTAACCGCTTCCAGCCCTGCAGTTTCGGTTTTTTCTGAAAAACTACCATCTCCATTGTTTATAAAATATTTTAGATGATCTGAAGGGAACCAACTGGAGATTAATACATCTAAAAGATGGTCGTTATTAAAATCTTCGACTATACCGCCTCCCGATAATTCATTAATATTCAAACCTAATTTAGGGGCAATATCTTTAAACTTTTTTAATGGGTATTCCGATTCAAAAACACTCTCCGGAATCAGCCATTTTTCTGGTACGCCTTCCGGATATTCCCCTAAAGTCATATAAGCAACATTTAAAAGCCAGCGGCTATTGTAATCGTGGGAATCCTGTCTCAAAAACTGCTCATAAAGACTGATGGCCTTTCTGGATCCTTCCGGGTCCTGATGATAGCCTTCGGGATCTATTGGAATAATGCAGGATGCAGAAGCATCATGGTGATGTATACAATTTTGTTGTTCTCCCAGCCGCATATAGGCAAGGGCCAGTAAAGGACCTATTTTTTCTTCTTCAAATGCCTCTAGTTTATAGCGTAATGCCCCCTTATTGCTTTCTTTCCATAGTCTTTCCAAGATCTCGATGGCATCTTTTGTTTTACCTGCATACAAGAGTGCACTTGCTTTTTTGAGATCGTACCGTTCTTTTTGATTATCTGGAGCTACTTTGGAAATGCTGTCAAAATAAGCGGCTCTCACAGAAGAAGCATAAATATTATCGGGCACAAAAAACTGGTTGTCAGCTGTTTTTTGCAATAATTCAGGCATTGTTTCTTTCTCATTACACGAAATAAGTAATAGAAATGAAAGCAAAGGAATATATGCCAGGTACTTCATGCTGTTGCAAGGTGATTAATATTGTGATTTTGCTATAAAGATAATTGAGTGGCTTAACAATGGGTGAAATTGAAAAATCTAAATTGTCCAAACCTAGGAAATAAAACATTCTTTATGAAGTAACTCCCGCTTTTTCCAAAATTAGAAAAGGCTTACAAATAGTTGCGCGGCGAAAAATATTGTTATTGACCATTAACGAAAAGAATTACCAGTATATCATTTGTGATCTGGAATGCATATTCAGTTTTCGTTTCTTACTATAACAACCTGTAGTCTATTTGAGTTTTCTTTTTATAAAATTTAAATTTATGGCACACTCTGCCACGAAGAACACTTGGGTGAATGCCAATTTTTGCTGAGTACTCGGTTAGGTTACGATCATCTAATGGATTAGCTCCATATTTTTCAAGGTATCCCTGCCATTCAATATCAGAAATTAAATATTGCTCGGCAAACTTATCGGCTTCTTTTTCTTCAACGGAATTTTTATACTCCTCATCTTCGTTTTGTGGATCTAAATCGATGAAGCGGATTTCATTATTATTTATCAGATGTTTAAATATATGGCCCAACTCGTGAAAAAGAGTAAATGCGAAATTATCTAAACGCTTATGTCTTAAAGACATACCAATCGCCGGGTTTCCCTTACTCCAAAAAGAAATTCCATCAACCGGCGTTTTAGTTCCCTTTATCTGAAAAACTAATTTAATGCCGTATTCCCCTAATAAATTTTGAATGGTTTCTAAAGTATTGTTGTTCTCTTTAAGAACTATCTTTATTTCATACATCAATTGATCCTGACATTTATAATCAAAAGCAGCAACCGATTTAAAACCGGCCAAATGCTCAACTAGTTTAGACCAGCCAATGATATTTACCGGATCGATTTTAAGCTTTGTAGATTTTCTGAAGCGTGAAAAACTCGGCTGTGTTCGCATATTCGCAAGTTGCTCAAAATGCTCGACTTCGTAAATATTTTTAATAGCAATTACATCCTCAATTGGATCACCCTGCAAAATTTTTTCTTTTTTTAAAAAGCTATATGCGATTTTGTCTTTAATAAAATCCAATTGTTCTATGGCCTCAAGTCTTTCGTGATTCTTTGCTTTAATTCTGGCTAAATCCAAATCATAATTCTTTTGTGCTTCCATCCAAAACTCAGCATCGATACCCAAAGTCTTCTCCAATAGAATAGCCAGGTCTGCATTTAAGTTTCTCTTTCCTTTAATAAATTCGTTTAACTGACTTCTATTAAACCCGATGGTCTTTGCAAAATCTGATTGAGAAATATCAGAAGCGTCCAGTTCATCCTTAAGAATTTCTCCCGGATGGGTTGCAATTATTGGTGTTAGGTCGGTAACTTTCATAATTATTGGTAGTGCTTACTGAGTTCTTCTAATTCTAAAATATCGATTTGTAGGGAACCTTCTTTAGAAGCAACTTCATTGAAAATGATTCGATATTGTTTGTTTATCCAGACCGCGCTTTTCCCGCTTAAATCGCCTTCTTTTTTTTCGTAGTGAAGACCTTTTATTTGATAAAGCTGTTCAATCCGGGTAATGGATTTCAGTTTATTGACTGTTTTTACGTACTGTTTTACTAAAGCAGGATTAGATTTAAACTCTTTGTACTTTTTAGTTTTACCCTCGTAGAGGTCTTCCAAATAAGCTTGTAAAAATAAAATAGTCATTTAATCCTGTTGCAAATATAAACTTTGTTCACATTTTTGTGAACAAAGTTATGTTAATAATAGAAAAAACTTCCCTGCTATTCATTTATAAAATCTATCTCATCTACTTCCTTCATCAACCTGTCGGTTTCAGTTAAGGCGACAATAATCTTTTGGTAATGCATAATGTCTTCAAACTTTAACTCCCGGCCTTTGCGGTCTTTTAGCCATTTTTGGGCAGGTTGGTAGCCGCCTATATAAAATTCCCAGGCAACTTCAGGTACATTGTCAAAATATTGCTGATCATTGATCCATACTTTTCCGGTTTTTTCTTCGCTTTGGTTCTCGACTCCGCTCGAACTGACAGCAATTTCAAAACCCGGACTTGTTTTCGTGATTTTTCTTGTGATCACGTTATCGCCGTCTACCGGATAGGTGGTAATATATTCTTCGGTTTTCGGGCTTTCAAGTAAATGAATTTTCCGAAGTTCGCCGCCCAATGCTACCAACTTCCAAAATTGTTCCTGATTTTCAGGATAAGGCACCCGCGGAAAATCAATCTTTAAAAATTCTTTATAGGTTTCGCGATAGGTTGGAGAATGTAAAACTGCGTAGATATAGTCCAGTAAATCTATTGGCGCGAATTCCTCCCCCGGCCCCTCCAAAGGAGGGGAGTTCTTCTCTGGCACAAAGGTTAGGCCAAGACTTTTTTCAATTTTCGCAAGGATTTTTGGGTTTAAATTAGGTGAACGCTCTGTCTGGGTTTCGGTGGTTTGTTGGTCTGTGGTTTCCGGATAGAGGTAGAGGGGTAAGATATAGCCTCTTTCTTTCGAGCGATTCGATACTCGACTGTCATCTGCAATCATATTAGTTATTCCTACATGCTCCCAACTATCAACTGCAGTTTGTCTACAAATCATTAATCCTATGTTATTCTTATCTATGAAGTGACGCATATACATTTCTCTTCCCCAATCCACCATTGAGGACGAATAATAAATTTTCCGAACATCAAAGGGTCGGTAATTAATATCTCTAATTAATTCTTTATGATTATTTTTTAAAATGTTATTTCTTGCTTCCGACAGCTTCCATCCTCTTGAATCCCCGATTAAATATTTTCCTTTTTTCTTATTTGGATATAACCAACTCCTAATTTGATCATCTGTATAATTTTTATCGGTAAATTTTTTTATTCGCTGTACTAAGACGTTTTCTTCAAAATCAATCACTACAGCATCTCTGGCTGTTAAGATTCCTGTCACGTTGGTCGGAAAAAGCTTTTCTACACTATATCCTAATTCATATGTTTTTCTTCCTTTTTCTTCTTTAGGTACAAAAAAGAAATATGGATTTGTATAGCTTAATTCTTCAAAAGAAATAGAACGTAGAGATTTTTCTTTTAAAAAATCATATTTTTCTTTTCTCCTCCCGTAGCAATCATAATGATAAACTTTGCCAAGTTCCTTGGCTTTTTTCTTTCCGTTCTTTACCAAAATATTAATGGAAACTCCCTGCATAATATCAAACACATTTTCGTCTTTGCTACCATCGGGTGCGGTTTCATTCTTTTTGGCGTTACCGTGTAAATCAATAGTAAATATTTTATCGTAGGTTTTTAGCAAGTTCCATCGCATTCCCCTAAAGGTTGGATTATCTAAAAAACCATGCGGGTTGATAAATGCCAAAATTCCTTCTCCATTCTTTTCGATAAAATGTTGCCCGTACCGCATAAATTTTACGTAATCGTCATTCAACCAATGTTTGCGTTCGTTGAAATGTTCACCATCCACATATTTATAATCTTCAATTAAATCGGCAATCCATTTCCCGTTATTTGAAGAAATTCCGGAATATGGTGGATTTCCAATTACACACATTACGGGCGTATCGCGTTTAATATGGTTGGCTTCATTGGCTTCGGTACTTAACCAGTTGGAAAATAGCGTACCGGTGTCTTTATGGTGTTCTTCCAGAGAATTTGTGAGGTAAACATTTAAGCGCTGGCTGCTTTCTTCGCGATACCCGGTTTCCCTTAAAAGCATTTCCAGCTTTAAATGCGCCATTGCATAAGAGGCCATCAACAATTCAAAACCGTTTAAACGCGGTATTAAATGCTGCTCTACATAACCGCTCCACGCGCCCTGCATTGCCTTGAATTTTTTACTGTAAATATAGTTTACCACTTCTGCCAGGAAAGTTCCCGTACCGGTCGCGGGATCTAAGATCTGGACTTTATGAACTTCTTTTTCGGTTTGTTTGTAGCCGGTTGCAGAACGTTTATCGGCTACATCGGTATTTACTTTTATCTTTGTTTTAGAAGTATCGGCTAAACCTTGCGGCAGGTTAAATTCGGTTTTTAAAACATCATCTACTGCACGTACAATAAATTTTACCACAGGTTCGGGCGTGTACCAAACTCCGCGTGCTTTTCTTAATTTAGGGTCATATTCTGCCAGAAAGGTTTCATAAAAATGAATAATCGCATCCTGGGTTTGCGTACTTTTCCCAAAATTCTTCAGCAGTTGTTCCACATTGGTTGCCCTAAAAACATCGGCAAGGTTATCTACGGTGGGTTTTATACGTATATCTATATCTGGACCGGCCACATAGCCAAATAATTTCCGAAGAAAAGGATTCGATTTTGGGATAAGTTCGGCGGCTTCCTGCCTGCTAAAATCCTCTAAAGTAGGGTCGTGCAGGCGGGCGGCAAACATTCCGTAAGCCAGGGTTTGCGCATAAATATCGGCAAAACCTTTGGGTGTAAGATCGTGGATAAGTATTTCTTTAAAGGTGTGGAACTGCCCTTGTAAAGAAGTATTTTCCTGGGTTTCCTCGTCGGAAGTAATAGCGTTTTCAAGAATATTTTGCAGAAGGCGGGCTTTGGCGGCCATCATTTCGGCCAGTTTTTTAGCAGATTTGATTGTTTGCCCAATAAAGCTGCAAAAGTTCTTGATCAGGTTTTCAAACTGCTGAAAATTTTCTGTTACCGGAATTATTTTTCCATTATCGATCTCGGCCAGCTTTATTTCGTGCACCAACTCCCCGTTCTGGAAAAACTGAAACCACAGGTAATCGGTAATAATAAGGTTATCCAGCGCATTACGGTAACGTGAGAACTGTTCTTTATAAACTTTGGAATTTAAGTCTTTGCCAACATCTTTAGCTTCAATGTAGCCAATTGGGATTTTGCCGTTGGTTAGCACATAATCAGGGTTCCCACAGTCGGTTACATTCGCCGGTTCATTGGTAACGTCAATATTGGTTAAGATGCTTCTTAATAAATTCTCTAAGTCGGCGCGGTAGGAATGCTCTCTTGAAATACCAGAAGTATATCGGGAATTTACTATTTCCAGGTAGTCGGTTATTGTCATAAATATAGATAATCAGGCTTTTGAATAGAAAAGTGAAGGTAAATTAATTTATTTGAATCAGAAATTTTGTACCAAATGAGGTTGCATCATTATTCATTTTTAGAGGTTATTAAATAACTACATATATCAATTTAATTCAACCTGACTGTTTTTCAGTATTTTAAAGATGAACTTATTGTCTGTTCGAGCGCAGTCGAGAACTTCTCAACTAAAAAGCTTAGGTTTCGACTCCGCTCCTTGATAAACGTCTTATAAATTGTATATACAGTGATTCTCTAATCTTTTACAGAAGGCCGAAAATTGGCAATTTTTGATACATACTAGTAAGCGCAACAAATGGAATCTTAACTTCAGGATTTTCCTTCAAATGAATTAGCTTTTGTAAATTCGTGTAAAACAGAAACTGTGGCGAAAAACGAGTTTTTTCAGAATAAAAATGTCTTTAATGTCCTTTTTGAAGCTGCTTCCGAAGGAATTATTGTGGTGGATGCTTCTCAAACAATAATTGCCGCAAACTCTGCTGCAGAATATATGTTTGGATACCAATCTGGAGAATTAACAGGGGAGCCCCTTAACCTACTTATCCCAATGAATTACCGGCCCAACCACGGCCAGCATTTTTCAAGGTTTTTAGAGAGTAGTGAAAAAAGGCAAATGGGGCATGGGAGGGACCTTCATGGCTTAAAAAAAGATGGTAGCCAGTTTCCTGTTGAAGCGGGTTTAAACCCTTTTAAGATAGACGGTGAGGATTATGTGATGTCCTTAATTATCGATATTAGTGTGCGGAAGGAGACACAGCAGCAAATAAGGGAACTCAATAACAAGCTAGAAGATAAAATTGCAATAAGAACACAGGAACTGCAGGAAAGTGTTCAAAAACTGCAAAATTTAAACCTCGACCTGGAAGATGAAATCCAAAAGAGAAAGGCGGCAGAGCGAAAAATAAAGGATGCCCTGCAAAAGGAAAAGGAGCTTAATGAACTTAAAACAAAATTTCTTTCCCTGGTTTCCCATGAATTTAAAACTCCGCTCAGCGGAATATTAACTTCGGCAACACTTGCTGAAAAATATACAAAAGGAGAACAGCAGGACAAACGCGAAAAGCATTTGGGAACGATAAGGAATAAAGTGCATTATCTTAATAATATCCTGAATGATTTCCTGTCTATCGAACGATTGGAAGCAGGAAAAGGCCAGTATAAGTACACCAACTTTAGCCTGAAAAGGTTAATAAATGAAGTAGTTTACAATGCGAATATTACCCTGAAAAACGGTCAGGAAATTACCTACACCAAAGATCTTGAAGATATGATGCTTTACCACGACGAAAAAATCCTGGAGCTCATTCTCTCGAATTTACTGGGAAATGCAATAAAATATTCGCCCGAAAATACGCTGATAGATTTCAGGATTACACCTACAGAAAGATCGGTAGTTTTTGAAGTAGAGGACCAGGGAATAGGAATCCCACAGAAAGATCAAAAGCATATTTTTGAACGCTATTTTAGAGCAGAAAATGCACTCCTGGACCAGGGAACGGGAATAGGGCTTAATATTGCCTACACACACCTGGAGAATCTTGGTGGGAATATAAAGTTTGAAAGTAAGGAGCACGTAGGAACAAAATTTACGGTAGAAATTCCAATATTGAAGCCGTAAAAAAGTGCAGAAGAATTAAAGAAGTCATTACCATGAAAAAAATATTGCTGATAGAAGACGATGTTACTGTAAGGGAAAACACGGCAGAACTGCTGGAACTTTCAGATTACGAAATTGAAACCGCTTCCAATGGACGCCTGGGTGTCGAAAAAGCGAAAAAAATCCTTCCAGATGTAATTGTGTGCGATATCATGATGCCAGAAATGGATGGTTATGGCGTTCTTGAGGAATTGAGCAAAAATGAAGAAACTATAGATATTCCGTTTATTTTTCTTTCAGCAAAAACTGAACATAAGGATATCCGCAAGGGGATGGACCTTGGTGCCGACGATTACCTTACCAAACCTTTTGAAGAGGAAGATTTGCTTAGCGCCATAGAAAGTAGACTGGCGAGGGTTGCCATTATAAATTCTTTTAAAAATAAGAGGAAAAAAACTCCGCAGCCGGAGGAATCGTCTTTAAAAGGTCTCGAAGACCTTCGCAGCCTCATTAGTAAAAATGAGTTACTCGAATTTAAGAAAGGAGAAAATATTTATGAACCGGGCAAGCAGGCCAGTTTCTTTTACCTTGTAAAAAGTGGTGTGGTGAAAGCCCACAGGATGGATAGCCAGGGGAAAGAGCTTATTACAGAACTTTTTAAGGATGACGATTTCTTCGGAAATATTTCACTGAATAACGCCAGCCCATATCAGGATTTTGCCACTGCAATGGAAGATACCCGGCTCTATGCAGTTTCAAAAGAAGAACTGCACAAGATCCTGGCGAACAATGGCCGTGTAACGCTGGAATTAGTAGAGATTCTAAGTAACAACCTTTCAGGTTTAAAGGAGCAGTTAATGGGAATGGCATACGGTTCTGTCCGCAAGAAAACAGCAAATACCATCTTACTTTTTGCTGAAAAAATTAAAAAACATCCACTGAAAAGCATAAGGATTTCTCGTGCAGATCTTGCCGGTGTTGCGGGAATGGCGCCAGAAAGCCTTATAAGAACCCTTTCAGACTTTAAAAAAGAAGGCTTAATAGAAATTGAAGGAAGGAATATTAAACTCCTTAATTCCCAGGCGTTGAAGAAGGTGGTGTGAATTTTCAGAAAAAATATCGGAACTGATTTTTATCATTTTTCATCCTTTATGGTTCGCATAGTTTTGTATAAATTATTGAACCCTAAAGATGAATGTATTAATCCTGACGGACTTTTCAGAGGTTTCAGAAAATGCAGGAAAATATGCCCTGGATTATCTGGCCGGCAGACCCGGTAATATTTATGTGTTAAATATCCAGGACTTCAACTTCAGTAAATCGAATGGAAAAGCGCTGGAAAAGCAGATGCTCCATATTTCTGCAGAACTTCACAAAACTGTTGAAATGCTTAAAAACCTTTCAAAAAACAAAAATCAGGGTTTCCACAGCATTTTGTCTTCAGATTATCTTATAAATGCCATTCGCAAATGTGTTACCGAAAAAAAGATCGATCTCATTTTTATAGGGGCGGCCAGCAAGGATGTGAGGCATCATCCTATCTTGGGCAACCATGCTTATGAAGTGGTTCGCAAAATAAAATGCAATATTGTGGCCGTGCCGGCAAAGAGTGTTTACCAAAAGCCGGAGACCAGTATCCTCCCCATAGATTATTCGGTTCTTTCTCAGGAAAAGGTTCTTAACCTTGTTCATAATTGTGATTTTGTAAGGGACACGCACATCACCGTGGTGGAAATAAATAAGGGAACTTCCGGAGAGCTGAAAAAAGAACTGGTTCAGTACGGTTTGGCTAAAAAATTACCAGAAGCCACCTTGCATTATATGAATATTAAAGATTCGGACTTTTTTAACCGGGATTTGCTGTTCGAGATTCAGGATAAATTTGATATTATCGCCATAATCGGCAAAAACCTGAATGTATGCGATAAGTTACTCCATGCCCGCTATGGACTTTGTGCAAAAGTAGATAATGCGTTACCTATTCTTGTGTTGCACGAATAATTGAAGAAAATTTCTTCTGAAGAAGAAACCTGCCGTACATCCACGCTTCGACAAGCTCTGCGGGACAACATGTTACTGAGTCCGGCTGAGCTTGTCGAAGCCCATTTTCACTACAGGCCGAAAATTGATATTTTTGAAGTGCGACTATTTTCGGAAAGTGATCTTAAAAGTTGTTGCCCTAAACTTGATTCAGCATTTCATCTCCTTGACTTTCAACGTTATTAAGAATTCGACCTATCGAAGGTTTATCGTAAAATTTGACGTGAAGGCACCGTAAAATTTTATGCTGTTTGAGCTGTGCAAAAATAAGTTCTTAAGATGAAAAAGTCAGCGAGTTCATAAAATTTAGGTGGCGAACGAAAAATTTAGATAAAATTTTTTAAGCCTTGATTTTTTGTTTCTTTTTCATCTAAGGAAAAAGAAAGAGAGGTCTGGTTTTAAACGAAAATTCTTAAAAGTCGAAAATTGATATTTTTGAGATGTCGTTTTTTTCCTCATTAAGAAGAAGCCTGTCGTACATCCACCCTTCGACAAGCTCAGGGTGACAAAGCTGATACTACAGGTCGAAAATTGGCATTTTTGAAGTGCGACTATTTTCGGAAAGTGATCTTAAAAGTTGTTGCCCTAAACTTGATTCAGCATTTCATCTCCTTCACTTTCAACGTTATTAAGAATACGGCCTATCGAAAGTTTATCGTAAAATTTGACGTGAAGGCACCGTAAAATTTTATGCTGTTTGAGCTGTGCAAAAATAAGTTCTTAAGATGAAAAAGTCAGCGAGTTCATAAAATTTAGGTGGCGAACGAAAAATTTAGATAAAGTTTAGTAAGCCTTGATTTTTTGTTTCTTTTTCATCTAAGGAAAAAGAAAGAGAGTTCTGGTTTTAAACGAAAATTCTTAAAAGTCGAAAACTGATATTTTTGAGCTGTCGTTCTTTTCCTCATTAAGAAGAAGCCTGTCGTCATCCACCCTTCGACAAGCTCAGGGTGACAAAGCTGATACTGCAGGTCGAAAATTGCCATTTTTGAAGTGCGACTATTTGCTTTAGCCTTTCTGTGGTCGCCGGCTTTGGAAAACTTTTATATACAAATGAGTAGACATTTTCCTGGCATTGTGTTTAGCTCTTTCTGCCAATTCACCTTTAAAAAGCTCATCTATGGTCTCAAACCATAAATTGAGCCAGATCCCAAAGTGACGCCCATCAATTTTTCCCTGGTGCTCGTAATCCACCTTTACATGCGCCCGCTGGGGATTACCGGAGTATGTCCCCGCAAAGAAAAGGTTACTTTCCCAAAAATCTGTAAGCCTGGAGAGGTGCGCATCCCAGTTGTTAATACTGTTGTTGAAAAAGTAACCAATTTCAGGATTTTTTCTCACTTTTTTATAGAAAGAAGTTATCAGCAGGTGCACGTCCTTTCTATTTTGGAGATCTTTTCTCATACTACAACGGTACGTTCACAGCAATAAGAACTGTGCTTACTACAATACTTAAAAGAAGGGCGTTAAGTACATGTTTAGGTTTTAATTGCGCAAGTACGGTGGCATTATAGCCCATACAAACAATTACCACAAAAAATAATTCCACCATATTAACAAGAGCGTGTCCCTTCATCAAAATCATCATAGCTGCGATAGAACCTACACAGCTGGAAATAATGATTCCGGCGGTCATATAAGCGTAATATGTTTCTTCAAAATCGGCAAGTAAGTTTTGATAAAGTTTCATGATATTTTACTTTTTAATTACAGTGTAAAATTATCACGAAGGGCCTGCTTAAAATATGATCCCGGTCATATAAGCCGATATTTGCCAAATTTTGCTATAGGCTGGAAATCAGGAATGGGATTGGATAATCCTTACAATCTCATCCTTGGGCAACACTCTAGATTGTCTCCAAAGCTGTTCTCCATTTTTAAAAAGAATCATTGTAGGCACGCCCCTTACCTGGTATTTTCCTGCAAGGGCTTCATTTTTATCCACATCTATTTTTACAATCTTCACTTTCTCACCCAGTGTCTCTTTGGCGTCCTTTAAAATAGGGGCAAGTGTTTTGCACGGCCCGCACCAATCGGCGTAGAAATCTATTAGCACTGGTTTATCTGAATTGATGATCTCGTTAAAATTACTTTTCATAGCAACTACTTTTATGTATCTTCTAAATTTACAGATTATCCGTTAACTTATAAAGATTCCGCAGCAAATTTAAACGAATGTAAATGACAGGTTGTTTAAGGAAATTCTCTTTATTCGATCTCTTATCAAAAGCTATTTTTAACCTTAATTTTGTACAACCAGATTAAAATCTATCTCGATTTCATCCTTTACCACGATCATCCCAAAAAGTTTTTTAGGAGGCTCAAGTTTAAAGTCTTTAATGTCCAGGAGTAATATTCCTTTGATATTCGAAACCCCACCTTCAGTAAACTCCACCGGAAAAGTGTGCTCTTTCCTGGTCCCGGCGATGGTAATATTGACCACTGCATTGGCAAAACCGGGTTTTTGAAGACGCATTTCCAGGAGCTCAATCAGGATCTGCGGATACTTTTCTGACTGGATCAACTTGTGAAAGTCATTGTTTATGGGTTGGCTTCCGCAGTCAAAACCTTTGGTGTTAAGGCTAAGAAGAGCGTTTTTAAAACGCATGTGGCCGGGCGCGTCGATAATATAATGTAGTGGGTATTCCTTCTGAAGATATCCCATGTCAAAAACACAGTCAAACGACTTGATGTTGGTGTCTCCCGTAATAGTAAGTTCACTTTTAGGAAGTATTTTTACAGTTTTGTTTTCAAAGCTGTTCTGTGCATATGTAAATGCACTAAAGAACAGCAGCATTATAATGAGCAGAACATTTTTCATTTTGTAGCAATTTGTTATTTATATAATAAACAACGGAGGAATGTTTGATTCCCCCGTTGTTTTGGCCAATTCAAATCATTCTTAGAAGCTTATAGCTGCTTCGAACATTATTCCTTCAAAATTTCCTTCGTGAAGAATATCGGTTGAAGGAAAACCGTCATAATCCTGGTTTACATATTCAACTTTGGCAAGAATATTTCTGGTCATAAACCAGCCTGCACCAAGGTTATATCTTGAGATATCGATATTTGTACCGCCCTGTAACTCTCCATCAACATAATTGTACCGGCCACCTACGTAGAAGTTTTCGTTGTTGCCAAATCTGTAAAGAAGTTCCCCTGCATATTGATTAAACGCTCTGTCATCAGCTTCAGTGGCAGCTTTACCTGTAGCCCTTTCGTATGTTCCGAAGAATTCAAGTTCGCCGTATTTCAAAAATGGGTTAATCATAAAGGCAGTCAGTTCATTCCTAAGGTTTGGATTAAACCTACCAGACCTAAAGTTCCCTGACAGGCTTGCATCAACATCTTCCATTACAAGATAGTACCGGGAACCCGCACGGTCTGCACTATATAAATAAGCGTTTGCACTTTCGCTGGTGTGGTATACAGATCCTGTTAACCTTAATCTTAGGTCATCCTTGTTGAAGGTATCTGTTAAATAGTTGTCATAGCCAATTTTTCCAATGTAAGAGGGTTTTGTTCCAAGAATTGCAGGATCATCAAGGTGGGGAGCACTTACAGATTGGTTTAACTTTCCGTTGGTCATGCTGGCCATAGCAAGAAATCCATTGTTGATGTAGTAAAGTTCAGCTCCAACTTCTGTAGTGAATGCATCCATAATCAGGTTACCTACAAAGGGGTTGTGAAGTGCCTGGGCGTTATCACTTCTTCTAAAGTGCATATCACCATAGTTGTTCTCCATGTGGCCAATTTTAATCCTCACATGATCCATCACATCCTGCATAAAACCTTCACTCACAAAGTCGAGCTTATCAATTTGAATATATCCTCCTTTAACATACGGCTCCGGGTGGTGACGTGAGGAAAGATAGGTTCTAAGATGCATTCTTACACCATCATAAAGATGAACGTCAAGATCCAGGTTTGCAGTTGGAAGGTTAAAGTTGTCTCCTAATGTAACTAGTGGGACGGCACCCGAGTTATCGTGATCCAGTCCCTGGAACTGTATAGCGAATGCGCCACCAAGCCTTACGTTTAATCCATTAAATACTTCGGCAGTATCTTTTTTAGGCTCAAAAACGTCAATTCCTCTTTGATCGTAGTACCTGAAGTTGGGCATATACCTGCCACTTTCTGGTGTCTCCGCCTGAAGTTCGTTTACTTCTGCCTCCTGTGCTTGTGACTGTATTCCTAATGTCATCATTAACGCCATTCCCGAGTATTTGAAGAAATTTTTCATTGTAGTAATATTTAGATGTTGAAAAGGTTATTTAGAAAAAGTTATTTGAAATCTGATGTTTAAGTCTTCGCCGGTAGTTATGGTTCCAAACATTGCAGATGGGGGCTCTACATTAAAGCTAGTCATGCTGATATCCTGATTTCCACTTAGAGTAATTGTACCTCCATTTATGTAAGCATTAAATACAATATCTACAGGTTTCTTTGTGCCTGCTATAGTAAGGTAGCCTGAGGTGGAGACTATACACCTGGTTTTAGAAGTGCAGTCTATTTCTTTCACTTTATTAAGCTGATAAATTATGTTCTTGTTATTATCTGTTTTTAAAGCTTTGTAGGTGTTTTTGTCCATTCCGCCTTTACCACTTTTAAGGCTTTCTGCCACAACAGTAAAATCCAGTGCGGTAATGGCTACAAGTTGTCCATCGTTTACTTCAACATTTAGATTTCCTTTAAAATCTTCTGCTACCATTTCCCAATCATGAATATTAGAAGTTCCTTCTATCTTCATGCTGGAGGCATTTTTGTTTACATTATATTTTTGAGAAAGGACGGTTTGTGCTGAAAAAAACATTATAAGGCTTCCCAGTACCAGTGAAATTTGTTTTGAAGTTTTCATAATTCCTGTTTTTAATTATGGTACAAAGATGGGGTAGGAATGCATCCTGAATTATGACAATTATCAGCATTCAGTATTTTTTGAATTAAAACTTTAGGAAAAGGTTATAGTAGAAAAATGAATAAGAATATTGGGGAGAGCAGTAAAGATTACAGAGGTACTGTAAATTTCCTTATCTTCGCCCGATTAAATTTTAGCAAACTCCGTTTTAGTCGCCTGCCTCATCATATGCGTAAACACAAATGGTCTTATTTCAGTTTACATAATAGACGTGCTCTGTACTCTTTTCTCATTTTTGCTTTTCCGATGGCGATATACGGTGGTAGAGAATTTTTTATTTATTAGTTAGTGTAGAAATGAAGGTGGAAAAGAAAATTTGCGTAATAGATGATGACGAGATTTACCAGATGATCATGAAAAGGGTGATTGGTAAAGCCGATGTGTTTGCTAAAAGGCAGAGCTTTTGTAATGCACAGGATGCCCTGGAATCTTTCGAGAATTTGGCTCATTCTTTACCAGACCTTATATTACTGGATATTAATATGCCTGGAATAGACGGCTGGCAGTTTATAGAAGAGATGCGGGAAAAACGCTCCGGCTTTGAAAAGGAAACAAGAATTTTTATTGTGACATCTTCTATAGCACATTCAGATTATACAAAGGCAAAGTCTTATCCTGAAGTATGCGGTTTCCTAAGTAAACCGGTAGATGTAGCTCAGATAGTGAATATAGCCAGAAAATTGGAAGAAGAGTAAGGGAAATAAAATTATAAGGCTTAGGCAGAAGAATTGCCTTAAGGTTATAAAACAAAAAACTTCAGTAGAGACTGAAGTTTTTTGTTTTAGGCGGCTACAATTAAGTTGTAGTGCGATAGCAATTCTTTATAAAAGTAAACGTGCTTTTGGTCGTCCTTAAGACATGCCTTAAGAAAGCGTTCCATGTCCTGGCATTCAAAGGTGATATTCGTATACTTTCTTCTTCCCACAGGAATTTGCATTGAGACCATTTGCTTTTCGTAATCTATCTTTACGTTTTTAGCCTCAAAATATTTCTTTATAATAGCCCGGTGCATAAGAGTGAAATTCGACTTCTCTGCATCGAGATTTGATATACTGAAAGAAATAAGATTTTTTACCTCATCTATCAGCTCTGTTTGTGTATAGCTGTTCTCCATAAAAATCTTTTTAGTTAGTTATTTTTTTCTCGGTGCTAAGTTACCATGAGAAAGGATATTCGGTGTTAAAAAAAATCTAATAATGCTCTAGTTAGTAAATATTTAACTCGTTTACAGTTTTGTTTAGCTTCTTATTAAGAGTCTTCAACAGAATAGGTTATGGGAGCATTAATATTCCTATATCTTCCATCCAAACAAGAAGAATTTATAAAGAGCGTCTTTTTTGTTCTTACAGAGCCATAAGAATTATGGATATGTCCAAATATATGAAGCTGTGGCTCTATGGTATCCACGTACCTCTGTAATTCCTCGCAACCTATTGCTGTCCCATTGTCGAGGATATCCATTATTTTATAAGGAGGGGTGTGTGTGATAAGCACATTTGTATTTTCTGGAATTTTTTCCCAGTGTTTTCTTATGCTTTTTCCCCTGGCTCGTTCAAAAGCCCAGTTTGAGTTGCCGGGGGTGACAGGTGATCCCCAAAAATTATATTTTCCAATTTTTGTTCCGCTGTCATTAAGATAATGGATGTTTGCAGGAAGAAAATCCAGCTGCTTCTGATTTTTTTCAAGAAAAAAATCATGGTTACCTGCTATTAAAACCTTGTGTTCATGTTCTTGACGGGAAAACCAGTCCAGGAAATCCAAAGTTTCCTTTTTTGTGCCTGCTTCCGTAAAATCTCCGGCATGAACAAGAACGTCGGCAGTGGGTAAAGTCAATTCGCTATGTCTACCGTGTGTGTCAGAAATACAGGTAATCTTCATGCTGTTTTTTAACCTAGATGTAAAAATAAAAAATCCGGTGGAAGTAACTCACCGGATGAATATCTTTGTATAAAATTCAGATGCTATTTTTGCTGTTCGCCATCTTTTGTCTGCTCCCCGGAAATATAATCTTTGTCTGCAGGGAGTAATTTATCTATAAGTTTAGTCACAATAAAAGCTATCATCACTGCTGTTACTGCAAAAAAGATAAATTTTACAAGGAGACTATCGCTAAGGACCATGCTGTAAAACCCCAGAAAGAGTTCTACGGCTACAAATACAATCTTCAAACTTAGCTTAATCAACATGAGTATAAGGGAATTTTGATCCAAAGATACAATCAAAAAACATTGATCCTATCACTGTCCTTTTAGTTTGACTAAAATTTAACAGCTTGGTAATATGACGGTTAGTTTTTCCGTTAAAATATGGCAAAAGGATTCGCAAAATCGATTTTAATTGTACATTGTTTTTACTAATTTTTTCTCTTTGAAAATATCACGAAAAATTCTTATAGGCATCGGCTCTGTAGTTTTACTGGGCATCATTTTGGTAATTGTTAACCTAATTGCTGAAAATAAAATAAAAACTGCGCTGGATTCCAAACTGAAAGAAGCAGGAGGGTCTTATGAAGAGCTGGATGTGAATTTACTTGGAGGTTCTATTGAAGTAAAGCAGATAAAGCTGAATCTTGCTGAAAAAACTCTGGAAGCCTCTGCTGTTGACCTGGATGGTATTAATGTAATTGAATATCTGCGCACCGGGAATATTGAAATAGGGGAGCTGTCGATCACTGATCCACGGTTTCTGATCGATAATGGTAAAAAAGACACTGTGGCTAAAAAGCCTTCAGAAGAGGGCTCAGATTTTAAGAAAAAGGTACTGATTGAGAATGTGAAACTCACAAATGCTGAAGTTCAGATTCTTAAGGAGGATTCTGAAGATAAATTGTTCTCAAAATTCAGCAAATTCGCACTTCAGAAGGTGAAAATTGATCAAAATACACTTAAAGCTCCTGTTCCTTTTGAGTTTGAAGGCTATAATTTTCAGAGCGATACCTTATACTTTCAATTAAATGAATTACATACCGTAACGGCTAAAGAAATAAATGCCGAAAATGGCCATTTTGAGGTAGTCGCTTTAAAGATGTTGCCAAACTTCAGTAAAGAAGAACATCAGCAGCATATTCCTTATGAAAAGGATCGTTACAATTTTACATTTTCCAATATTCAACTGGGAAACCTAACCTGGTCTATGGAGAATGATACACTTCACCTTCGTAATCCATATATGGAGATCAACCAGCCCAATCTGGAGATTTACCGGGATAAAACCCCGCCAGATGATCCCAGGCAGAAATCACTATATAGTCAAACCATCAGAAATTTACCGATTAAAATAAATTTCGACAGTATTGTGCTTAAAGATGGGTATATTTTATATGAAGAGCGAGCGCAAGCTTCCCGTCCTCCCGGGTCTCTTGATTTTTCCAATTTGGATGCTACTATCTATAATTTTACAAATATCGGAATGGAGGAGCCTGAATTTCCGAAGACCGAAATAGATGTTCAAAGCCTGATTTTTGAAAAAGCACCCTTAAAGGTCCATTGGGAGTTCGATGTTAGTGATCGTGCTGACCATTTCCAGATTTCCGGAAATATGGGAGCAATGGCAAGCGCTGAAATTGATGAATTTTTAAAGCCTGCAATGAATGTTTCAACAACCGGGTCTATTGAAGATATGCAGTTTAGTTTTTCCGGTGATGATGACACGGGAAGTGGCGATATGAAGCTTTCCTATAATGACTTTAAAGTTGAGGTTCTCAAGGACGATGGAACAGAAAAGAATAATTTCTTATCTGCAATAGCTAATCTTGTTATGAACGGTACAACAAGTGAGGAAAGGCAGTATAAAGATGTAGAGGTGACAAGAAATAAGAAAAAATCGTTCTGGAATTATTTATGGATATTTATTAAAGAAGGTGCAATTAAGACTCTTATCTAAATCCTGAAGGTGATCACCGGGCGATTGGCGTTGTTAACGAGATCTTCGCTTATGCTGCCGTTAAAGAAATGCGCAATTCCTTTGCGGCCATGAGTACTTATTCCCATCAGGTCGGCATTAATTTCTGCAGCAAAATTCATTATCCCTTTTTCTACTGTAATATCGTTATAAATATGACTTTTGACTACAATGTCATTTTGCCCTTCGGTAAAGGCTTTTATTTGATCCTGAACCTCTTTTGATGTTCTGAAGTTATTGGGAGTATTTACATAGAGCAAATGCAAATTAGCCCCTAATAGAGTGGCAAACTCTGAAGCCTTTTGCAGCGTATGTTTGTTGACCGGTTCAGCATCTGTAGCGAAAACGAACTCTTTAATATTAAATTCTTCTGCAGATCTCTTAATCACAAGTACCGGGGTAGTTGAATGTCTCACTATTTTTTCTGTATTGGATCCAATAAACATTTCCTGAAAACCACTGGCGCCATAGGAACCCATCACAATTAGATCGAACTGATCCTTTTCGCAGAACTCCAAAATTCCTTTGTAGGCGTCATTAAATTGAACATGCTCCTGTGTCGTAATATTCTTTAGGTAAGGTGCCTTCAGAAGCTTAGAAAATCGCTGATGCGCCAGTTTCATAAAGAAAATTGATTCCGGTAGGTTTCGGCTGGAATGCCCCTGCACAGGATCTATCAATTCCAGTGGCAGTTCCAGAACATGCAATAGATGAACCTCGCTGTTAAATCTTTTTGCCAGCTTCGCTGCAACTTTTAATGCGTTTTCGGCTTGGTCAGAAAAATCGGTTGGGACTAAGATCTTTTTCATGATATAAAGGGATTGGAATGTACTTATTATCATAAAATTACTAATAAATTATCATTTGCGCAGCTGTTTTCTATCTCAGAATTAATTATTATATTTGCATCGTTGAAACTAAAAAGTACAGCGAGGGGACGTAAAGTCCCCTCTTTTTATAACCATTATGTTGCAGGAGAGAGTAGAAAAGTTGCTGGATGAGGCATTTGAAGAAAATAAATCGTTATTTTTAATCAGCCTGGAAATAAACAGCAATAATCAAATTAGAGTGGTGATTGATGGTGATCAGGGGATTTCGGTTAATGATTGTATAGAAATTAGCCGGAAAGTGGAACATAACCTGGACAGGGAAGAGGAAGATTTTTCCCTTGAAGTTACTTCTTCAGGAGTTTCGGAGCCATTGAGCTTGCCCCGCCAATACAAAAAAAACATAGGAAGGACATTGCAGGTGAAAACCGCCGACGAAAAAATCGAAGGAACTTTAACCGGTGCAAATGAAGAAGAGATAAGCTTGAAGTGGAAAGCCCGGGAGCCAAAACCAGTTGGTAAAGGGAAGCATACAGTAGAGAAAGAAGCTGTGCTGCCATATTCGGCTATTGTAGAAGCTAAAGTTATGATAACATTTTAATTAAAAATTGATATGGAGAATATCGCCCTGATAGAGTCATTTTCAGAATTTAAGGATGATAAATTAATAGATCGTGTCACCTTGATGTCGATCTTAGAAGATGTTTTTAGGAATGCTTTGAAAAAGAAGTATGGAGAAGATGATAATTTTGATATTATTGTAAATCCTGATAAGGGGGATCTTGAGATATGGAGAAATCGTGTAGTAGTGGCAGATGGAGAGGTTGAAGATTCTAACCAGGAAATCTCTTTAAGCGAAGCGCGTAGAATAGAGCCGGATTTCGAAGTTGGGGAAGATGTTTCTGAAGAAGTAAAGCTTAAGGATTTAGGACGAAGAGCGATTCTTGCCTTGCGTCAAAATCTTATTTCAAAAATTCACGAACACGATAATACTAATATATATAAGCAGTTTAAGGAACTTGAAGGAGAAATATATAATGCAGAGGTTCACCATATAAGACATCGCGCAATAATTTTGCTTGATGACGAGGGTAACGAGATTGTTTTGCCAAAGGACAGGCAAATACCATCAGATTTTTTCAGAAAAGGAGAAAATGTAAGGGGTGTTATAGAGAGTGTGGAGCTTAAAGGGAATAAGCCCACCATTATAATGTCTCGTACAGCACCCGGTTTTCTTGAGAAATTATTTGAGCAGGAAATTCCGGAGGTCTTTGATGGTCTTATTACCATTAAGAAAGTGGTGAGGGTTCCAGGTGAAAAAGCAAAAGTAGCAGTAGACTCTTATGACGATAGAATAGATCCTGTTGGAGCTTGTGTAGGTATGAAGGGGTCTAGAATCCACAGTATTGTGCGTGAATTAGGTAATGAGAATATAGATGTTATCAATTACACTAACAATGACCAGTTGTTTATCACAAGAGCTTTAAGTCCTGCCAAGATTACTTCTATTAAATTAGATGAGGAAAATAAAAGAGCAGAGGTTATCTTGCGGCCAGAAGAAGTTTCCAAGGCTATTGGTAGAGGAGGTCATAATATTAGACTTGCAGGCCAATTGACTGGATTTGAAATAGACGTTTTTAGAGAAGGTGTTGAGGAAGATGTTGAATTGAGCGAATTTACCGATGAAATTGAAGATTGGGTAATAAAGGAATTTTCTAAAATTGGTTTAGATACTGCAAAAAGTGTTTTGGAACAGGATTTGGAAGACCTTGTGCGTCGTACAGATCTTGAAGAAGAAACAATAAGACAGGTTTTCCAGGTATTACGTGACGAATTTGAGGAGTAATGGTCTGGATTTAGATTTTTTATAATAAACAAAAAAGAGGTTAATTTAGAGGGCAATTTATGGCTGAAGCAAAAACAATGCGATTAAACAAGGTATTACGTGAATTCAATATTTCGTTGGATCGGGCTGTGGAATTTTTAAATTCCCAGGGTCACGACATTGAGGCACGTCCTACTACCAAGATCTCTCCTGAAACTTACCAGGTGCTCTTCGATGAGTTTCAAACCGATAAGAGTAAGAAAGTGGCTTCCAAGGAAGTAGGAGAAGAGAAGAAGAAGGAGAAGGAAGAAATTCGTTTAGCTCGCGAAAGGGAGTTGGAGG
Source organism: Autumnicola lenta (assembly GCF_031846515.1). Lineage (NCBI taxonomy): Bacteria > Pseudomonadati > Bacteroidota > Flavobacteriia > Flavobacteriales > Flavobacteriaceae > Autumnicola > Autumnicola lenta. Next base: position 2,738 of record NZ_JAVRHO010000012.1, on the reverse strand, counting down.
AAAAGCGTAAAGCTGAAGAGAAGAAGGAAGAAGAAGTTGTTTCAGGAAGAGCGAAACTTTCCGGACCAAAGAAGGTTGGGAAAATAGATCTTGATAAAAAACCTGAGGAAGCTTCAAAGGAAAGGGAAAAAGAAGCGGAAGAAGAGGAATCTGTAAAACCTGAGCAGCCACAGGAAAAAGAGATTCCGGCAGTTGAAGAAGTTAAACCGGAAACTGCAAAAGAAACCGTGGAAGATACTCCGCAGCCCCCTAAAGAAGAAAAGCCTAAACCGAAAGAAGAAGCAAAGCCTGAGGAGGAAAAGAAAAAGGAAGAACAGGAGACGAAGAAAGAGGAAGGACAACAAGAGGACACAAAAGAGGAAGAATCCAGTACTTTGAAAACAAATTATGCAAAGCTGGATGGTCCAAATTTTACCGGACAGAAAATCGATCTTTCTAAATTTAAAAAGCCTGAGAAGAAAAAAGATGACAAAAAAGCTGCCGAGGAAAAGGAGAAGCGTAAAAAACGTCGTCGTAGAATAAGTAAAGATCCTAAACCGGGAGCGGGAGCATCTGGAGCTGGTGGAGCCGCAAGAAAAGGTCGTGGTTCAAAACCGCGCTCAAGACCATTAACTAAGGAGGAGCCTAGCGAAGAAGAAGTACAGAAACAAGTGCGTGAAACGCTCGAGAAGCTTCAGGGTAAATCCGGAAAAGGTAAAGGGGCGAAATATAGAAGAGGTAAAAGAGATCAGCACCGTCAACGTTCAGAAGAAGATCTTGCACAACAGGAGCTTGAGAGCAAAACGCTTAAAGTGACAGAATTTGTTACGGTAAGTGAAGTTGCTACCATGATGGATGTCCCTGTAACCAAGGTGATTTCTGCCTGTATGTCCCTTGGGATGATGGTTACTATGAATCAGAGATTGGATGCAGAGACGTTGTCTATAGTTGCGGACGAATTTGGATATGAAGTAGAATTTGTAACTGCAGATGTAGAAGAAAGTACTGTAGTAGTAGAAGAAAACCCTGAAGATCTTAAACCGAGGGCGCCAATTGTTACTGTAATGGGTCACGTAGATCACGGTAAAACATCGCTGCTGGATTATGTTCGTAAGGAGAATGTAATTGCAGGTGAGAGTGGTGGTATTACTCAGCATATTGGTGCATACGGTGTACAACTGGAAGGCGGACAGAAAATTGCCTTTTTGGATACACCGGGTCACGAAGCTTTTACCGCGATGAGGGCCAGGGGTGCCAAAGTAACAGATATAGCCATTATCGTAATCGCCGCAGATGATGATGTGATGCCTCAGACAAAAGAAGCAATTTCACATGCACAGGCTGCAGGTGTTCCAATAATATTTGCAATAAATAAGTCTGATCTGCCAACGGCAAATCCGGAAAAGATTAAAGAAAAACTGGCAGGTATGAACCTGTTGGTAGAAGATTGGGGAGGTAAAATCCAGTCTCATGATATTTCTGCGAAGACAGGAATGGGTGTGAAAGAGTTGCTTGAAAAAGTATTACTTGAAGCCGAAATCCTGGAATTGCAGGCGAATCCTGATAAACTTGCTGTAGGTACTGTGGTCGAGGCTTATTTGGATCGTGGTCGTGGTTATATTTCTACAATACTTGTACAATCAGGTACTTTAAAAATAGGAGATTATGTTCTTGCTGGTAGAAATAGTGGTAAGATAAAAGCGATGCACGATGAGCGAGGAAACGAGATCAAAGAAGCGGGGCCTTCTACTCCGGTTTCCATACTTGGTCTGGACGGTGCGCCGCAGGCTGGTGACACTTTTAAGGTAATGACCGATGAGAGGGAGGCGAAAGATATAGCTTCAAAGAGAACTCAATTACAACGAGAACAGTCGGTGCGAACTCAAAGGCATATTACACTGGACGAGATTGGAAGAAGGATTGCTCTGGGAGATTTCAAAGAATTGAATATTATCCTGAAGGGGGATGTGGATGGTTCTGTAGAAGCACTTACAGACAGTTTCCAGAAACTTTCTACGGAAGAAATTCAGGTGAATATTATACATAAAGGTGTAGGAGCTATTACTGAAAGTGATGTGCTTCTGGCCTCAGCATCTGATGCCGTAATCATTGGCTTTAATGTACGTCCTGCCGGAAATGCGAGACAGGTTGCCGATAAGGAAGAGATAGACATCAGGACTTACTCCATTATCTACGATGCCATCAATGATCTTAAAGATGCCATGGAAGGTATGTTATCTCCGGAATTAAAAGAGGAGATTACTGGTACAGCCGAAATAAGGGAAACTTTCAAGATTTCCAAGATCGGTACCATTGCAGGTTGTATGGTTACTTCAGGTAAGATATACAGGAGCGCGGGCGTAAGACTTATTCGTGACGGGGTGGTTGTCTACACTGGTGAGCTTACTTCATTGAAACGATTTAAAGATGATGTAAAAGAAGTTTCGAAAGGATATGATTGTGGTCTCCAGGTGAAGAACTACAATGATATTAAAGAAGGTGATGTAGTGGAAGCCTTTAGAGAAGTTGAAGTAAAGAAGAAGTTAAAATAAACTTTAATAGTTTTATAAAAAAAGCCGTTTTCTAACCAGAAAGCGGCTTTTTTGTTTTTCAATTTCAGATTCTGAAGGTTTTTATTTCGGAAATGGTTGAGTTACGTTTATCGTGCTTGTCATGAGAAGCATCCTCTAAAGATGGTGAAAACACCAGTCTGATTTTTAAATCCGAAGTGGTCTAAAATTCGTTCGTTCGTTGTTATA